>DAIRES010000008.1:6724-50636 GCA_036795465.1 Hyphomonadaceae bacterium | reverse complement strand
TAGTGCCGGAAGTGCCGCATGCCCGTGAAGACCATCGCGAGATCGGCATCGTCAGCCGCAGCGATGACCTTGTCATCGTTGACCGAGCCACCCGGCTGGATCACCGCTGTCGCGCCGGCCTGCGCTGCCTGCAGCAGGCCGTCCGGGAACGGGAAGAAGGCGTCCGACGCGCAGACCGATCCGATCGTCGCCGGATCTTTCTGGCCCGCAGCGGCTGCAGCATCCTCGGCCTTCCGACGGGCGATACGCGCCGAATCGACCCGGCTCATCTGCCCGGCCCCGATGCCGACAGTTGCGCCGTTCTTCGCGTAGATGATTGCGTTCGACTTGGTGTGCTTGCAGATGCGGAAGGCAAACAGCATGTCCGAGATTTCCTGCGGGCTCGGCTTGCGCTTGGTGACGACCTTGAGATCGGCTTCCATGATCCGGCCAACGTCGCGGTCCTGAACCAGCAGGCCGCCGGCAACCGTCCGCACCATCACGCCAACCTTCGACGGATCGGGTACACCATCGGTAAGCAGCAGGCGCAGGTTCTTCTTCTTCGCAAAGAAAGCCAACGCCGCCTCATCAGCCCCCGGCGCAATGACGACTTCGGTGAAGATGTCGGTGATCGCCTCAGCCGTCGGGCCATCAAGCGGCACGTTCACCGCGATGATCCCGCCGAAAGCCGACGTGGAATCGCACGCCAGCGCCGTCTTATAGGCCTCGAGCGCCGTCCTGCCGGTGGCGACGCCACAAGGGTTCGCGTGCTTGATGATCGCAACAGCCGGGCCTTGTTTCGGATCGAACTCGGCAACAAGTTCGTAAGCGGCGTCGGTGTCGTTGATATTGTTGTAGCTGAGTTCCTTGCCCTGGATCTGTCGCGCGGTCAGAACGCCGGCGCGCTTGTCGGGGCCGGCATAGACCGACGCTTTCTGGTGCGGGTTCTCGCCATAACGAAGCGTCTGCTGAAGCTTGCCGCCAAACGCACGCCAGTCGCCAGCTTCTTCGCCCAGTTCTTTCCAGTACCACTCGCTGATAGCCGCATCATAAGCCGCCGTCCGCGCATATGTTTTCGCGGCAAGGCGCCGACGGGTCTTCAGCGTAACGCCGCCCTGCTCCATCTCGGCGATCGCAGCATCAACATCGCCGCCATCGGTGCACACGGCGACGAAGTCAGCGTTCTTGGAAGCAGCCCGCAACATGGCAGGCCCACCGATGTCGATATTCTCGATACAGTCATCGAAACCGGCGCCCGACTGCACGGTCGCTTCAAACGGATAGAGATTGATCCAGACGAGATCGATCGGCTCGATGCCGTGATCGGTCGCATCCTTGGTGTGGGTGGCAAGGTCGCGACGATACAGAAGCCCGCCATGGACTTTCGGATGCAGCGTCTTCACGCGACCATCCATCATCTCCGGAAAGCCGGTCAGGTCCGCCACATCGCGCACCTTCAGGCCCGCTTCCTTGAGCGCCTTGGACGTGCCGCCGGTCGAGACGAGATCCACGCCCAGAGCAGCCAGCTTCCTGGCCCGCTCCACCAGCCCGGTCTTGTCCGAGACCGAAATCAGCACGCGCTTGATGGCAACGCGATCGGGCACGTTCTTGGGGGCGGCTTTAGGCGGGGACATGGCGGCTCCAGCACTGGCTGGGCGCCCGATAGCATCAAGACGGCTGTCTTAAAACCATCATCCTTGCCGCAATCCGGCGAGTTTGCAGGCCTACCGGCTCATCTCAAAGTTTTGCCAGTCCAGCCGGGCGCCAAAAGCCACCCAGGCGTCTTCAAGGCCGGTCGCCTCGACAATGCTCCACAGTCGCCGAATCGCGACGGAATCGCCGCTGACAAGGAACATTGCGGCCCCGCGATCCACCGACAATTCGCTGGCTTCAAGCGTTGCACCGCTTTTCGATATCGCATCCAGCGTCCGCCGGACGAGCACGTCCTGGCGATCACTGTCGCAATAAGCTTCGCCTTCAAACATGAGTACGCGCATTTCCATCATGAAGAGATGGCGATGGCTCAGGCGAGGTCAATACCCTGCCTAGTGGACGTGCAGGGAAGGCTCGCCCCACGGTTCCCCGTCGAAAATCTCCGGGGCCAGCGCCTTCATCATGCTGAGCGAAGCATGAGGGTCGCGGCGGGCGGCATAGGAGACGATGGCGTCAAGCCGCGCCTGCACTTCCGCGATCGGCGGCGAACGGCTCCAGGCGACTTCAAGGACGCCGTCGACGCTGGTGGCCTTCACCTGCTCGCGGTCGTAGAAAACCGTCTCGGTCAGCTTTTCGCCCGGCCTGGGTCCGGTGATGCGAATGAGGATGTCCTGGTTGGGCGTCAGCCCCTTCATGCGGATCATCTTCTCGGCAAGCTCAATGACGCGAACCGGCTCACCCATGTCGAGAACGTAGAGGATGGCCTCTTCGGTGGTCGAGCGGGCGGAGAGCGCGGCGGCTTGCAGGACGAGCGCGGAAGCTTCCTCAACGCTCATGAAATAGCGGGTCATGTCGGGGTGCGTGACGGTGACGGGACCGCCCTCGGCGATCTGGCGTTCAAACAGCGGCGTGACAGAGCCCTTGGAGCCGAGCACGTTGCCGAAACGCACGAGCGAAAAGTGCGTGTTCGGGGCCGTGGGAGCGTAGGCCTGAAGGAACAATTCTGCTGCGCGCTTGGTGGCGCCCATCACGTTGGTGGGGTTCACCGCCTTGTCGGTCGAGATGAAGGTGAAGCTTTTCACGCCCAGCGTGGCGGCGATCGTCGCACAACGACGCGCGCCAAGAACGTTGGTGAGAATGGCCTCGTTCGGATTGAGTTCCATCAGCGGCACGTGCTTCAGCGCAGCGGCGTGAATGACGACGTCGGGCGCCGCCTCGCGCATTGCCTGTTCGAGACGGATCTCGTCGCGCACATCGCCGATCACCATGCGCCGCACGACGTTGGGATAGGCGCGGGAGAGTTCCTGATCGATCTCGAAGACGTTGAATTCGGACGAGTCAAAAATCGTCAGTTCGGCCGGACCAAGCGCGGCGCACTGGCGCGCAAGCTCGCCGCCGATCGTGCCGCCGCCGCCCGTGATGAATACGCGCGCTCCAGAGACAAGCTCGGCTACGGGCGCCATGTCGAGGCGGCGTTCCGGCCGCGCCAGAAGGTCAGCCGGGCGGATCTGCTCGAGCATCGCCTTGTGGCCAATGCGCAGCAGGGTAGCCTTGCGGGCCGAAGCAACAGCAAGCGCCGCTTCCATCGTACGCCGGTCTTCCGGCGGAGCCGCGATGGCGATCCAAGGAAGCTCGCCGAAGCGGGCGGTGTAGTGGTCGAACAGCGTGGCAAGCTGGCCGATGCCGCCCATCACCTGCACGCCTTCAATGTCCCGCCCGAGATGCTGGCCGGATGTTTCGACGATGCCGATGGTGCGGATTGGCGGGCCCGAAGATGCCTTGCGCGATGCACGCAGCGCTTCAGCGACGTGGCCAGCCGGGCCAACAACGAGGGCGCGTGGCGCATAAGGCGGTTCGCGGCGGAAAATGGAGGAGAGATCGCCCGTGGCGCGCCCACGCGCCCAGAAGCGGACGACCATCAGCAGAAGGAGCCAGATCGGGAATTGCAGGTAGATGCTGGTGAGCGGATAGTCCTGCAGCGTCTTGGCGAGGATCAGGATCGGCAGCGACATCAGGTGCGCGAGCGCGACAGCCTGGAAGATGCGGACAACATCGCGAAGGGACGTGTGGCGCCAGACCTGACGGTGGACGCCACGCAGCCAGAGCGAGAAAGCCGCCGCAACGCCGAACGCGATCGCCACGAAGAAATCGAGCCAGGTCGGCGAACCGCGCCCGGAGAAATAGTAGGTGATCTGCGGCGCGATATACATCGCGACCATGCCGGAGATGACGTCATAGCCAAAGCAGGCCGCCTTGGCTTCAATGGCCGCCCTCCGGGCGGAAACCTCAACGTTACTCACGCACTCTCCCCCTGAACCCCGGGTTCGATTCGCGACAGCGCCCACCGCACACGGTTTGGCGCTTGCGAGCCATCAGCCCCAGGATCAGCTACTCCCCGAATGACAAGCTGCTGCGTCTTCTGCGCAGTCTCAGCTCCCCAGTAACGCGAATTTTCCACGGAAAGCAAAGTCTCACTGCGGAATCTCCAGACCCGCTGACGCTTGGGCAATCCTAGGAATACCGTCCTATCATCTGGTCCATCCACGACCTGAACGTCCGGATGCAGATGAAAGCGGATTTCAAAGGGGATAAGTCCGCTGGGAAAGGTAGAGGCTGCTTCCGACATCGGGCGGGACAGGCTGTCTTCGCCAGTGATGCGGCCGCCATTCATCGCGACGTAGAGGCGGCGGCGATAGATAAGGCCGTGACGCACGCGCCAGCCGCCATGCTGACCTTCGAGCAGATACTGATCGCCCTCTTCCATCCGGCGAATGGCGAGTTGTGCGGGACCTTCAGGGACACGCACGCCCGTGGCCGGGTCGAATGTAAAGATCGCCGAGTCTTCGCCATTGAGAGCCAGCACGGAATGGGCGGCGGTGCGCCGGGCGGCGTCTCGCACAACTGGATCGAGATCGGCATTCGAGCCGCAGGACGTGATGAGGCGCTCAGGCCCGTCATCGACGGTAAGCGCCAGCGCGCCAGCGTGGGCATGGACGCCGTTGGGCCGCTCTGGCCCCGCACCCGCGTCGACATAAACGGTGAGCCCTTCGGCCTGGATGCGCTGAAACGCCGAAATACGCGCGAAGGAGAATTTGGAATTGACGCCGCCGTGCGGACGCATCGCCGCCTGCGCGGTCCCGTTGGAGCTATCGCCGCCCCCGTTCGCGGGCAGGAGGCCGCTGTCGGCCTGCTGGAGAAACGACAGCATGGCCGCCATGCGGGGCTGGAGCTTGGTAAGGAAGCCGGGCGCATTGACCCCAAGACGAAGAAGCAGCTCCTCGACGGTCTGGATGTCGAGCATGGCTTCAGCCAGCGCTTCCGGGCTGCGGCTGACATGACCACCATCAGGCAGGATCTGCGCGGCGCACTCGGCCTCAAGCATCGCGAGGCCTGTTTCAAGAATCTTGCGGCCATCCTCCGTCGCCGCGCCGCCCAAGCATAGCGCAACAGCTATACGGAAGCGGCTGACGGGATCAGTTTCCTCGGGGCCGGAGAACTGCAGGTGACGAAGCTGGCGGCCGATGGTTTCAAGCACGGACAACAGCGCCTCGCCTTCGAGCGGCGCAAACAGCCACGGCCCGGCACAGAGCCAGTTGATCAGCCTGTCGGCCGTAATCGACAGGCGCCAGGCGAAGTTTTCCCATTTCCCATAGGCATCCGCCCACGCAACCATCAGGGCGCGCGCGCGCGATTCACCGGCGGGGCCAAGGCTCCCCAGATCGCGCAGCCAATGGAAACGGTGGATGCGATCGGTGAAATGGATCGTCGGAAAATCGGGGCCCCACGGCGCGCGGCCCTCAGGCGTTTCGATCTGCGCGGCGCCGAATCTCCATCGGCCAGCAAGAATGGCTTCGCCACGCGAATGGCTGACCGGGCGATTGTCTTTCGGCAGCGCAGTGAGACCGCTGGGGCCGGGTCCGGAAATGCGAAGGCGGTGAACCGGCGACACATTGATCGCCATTCCGGACTTGCCCGTCAGCTCAAGCCACTGCGCGTCATCGGCTTCACGCCCGGAAGGTCCGAGAGGTGGGAGAGCCATGCCCCCTCACCCGCGAGTCTTGGCAGCGACAGGCTGAGCGTCACGGATCGCAGCGATCGCGCTCGCGTAGTTCTTAGGCCCCTTGCCGAAAACGGCGGAGCCGGCGACCAGCGCGTTGGCGCCCGCGGCGATAATCGCGCCGGCGTTCTCCGGTATGACGCCACCATCAACCTCGAGGATGGTCTTGAGATTGGCGCGGTCGAGCTTGTTGCGGATCGCCTCGATCTTGCGGAGCTGGCTGTCGATGAATTTCTGGCCGCCGAAGCCGGGGTTCACGCTCATGACGAGGATGAGGTCGAGATCCTCCAGCACCGGATCGAGCACATCGGCAGGCGTCGACGGATTGAGCGCGGCGCCGGCTTTCTTGCCGAGCTTCTTAATGACCTGCAGCGTACGATGGAAATGCGGCCCGGCTTCCGGGTGAGCGGTGATGATATCCGCGCCGGCGGCCGCGAAGGCTTCGAGATAGGCATCGACCGGCGAAATCATCAGGTGGACGTCGAAGGGCTTTTTCGTGTGCGGGCGAAGCTTTTCGATCACGCCCGGGCCGATGCTGATGTTCGGCACGAAATGGCCGTCCATGACGTCGACATGGATCATGTCAGCGCCAGCTTCATCGACAGCACGAATTTCCTCGCCCAGACGGGCGAAGTCCGCAGCCAGAATTGAAGGCGAAATCAGGATATCCGACATGCAACTCGCCTAGCAGCGGGGGTTTGCTGGCGCAAGCGACGCGAGCGGGCGCCGGCGAAAAGGGCAGCATTCGACTGCATGAGACGCACGGCTACGCCTGCATTACATCGCGTTATGGCGGGCAATCTCGTCCTTCGAGAACCGCAGGAATCGGGCAGCGTTGTTGTAGAAGATATTGCGCTTCTGCTGCGGCGACAGGAAGGGCGCTTCCTCGACAGCCTGAATGGCCGGTTCGATGACACCCGGCCAGATCATCTGATCCGACCCGAACATGATGCGGTCGCCGTAACCGGCATCAACCAGCGCCTTGAGGTAGGCGTAAAACGCTTCGCGCGGCTCGGTGTAGTCGATGCTGGAAATATCAACGTACAGCTGCGGGTGCGCAAACATCACGGCGCGCAGATCGTCGATCAGCGGATAACCCGCGTGCATGACATAGACGCGCAGTTTCGGATGGCGGACAAGAACCTCTTCAAGCCCGAAAGCGCTGCTGTTGCTGGCGCGATAGCCGGGCGCGCCGAAATAGGGATCGCCAGGGCCGCCCGCACCCATATGGATGCCAACCGGGATATCCAGTTCCTCCGCCAGCGCCCAGTAAGGTTCAAGCCGCTTGTCATCGGGTGCGACGCCCTCGTATTGCGCCATGATCTCGCCGAGCACCTGAAATGCCCCCGCCCCATGCAGCTTGCGAACCTCGTCGGGCGATAGCGACCTCTGGTCACCTTCGGTAATGCGCAGATCGAGCCCCGCTATCATCCTTTCGGGACTCTGCGCCTTCCAGACGGGCAGCAGATCGGGATCGCCGCTTATCATCCCAATGATGTTGCGCTTCTTCATCACGGCGAAGGTTTCGCGCATCACCTGTTCGTCCGTCATGGCGGCAGGGATCGGATTGGCGCAGGGCGGCATGACATCGAAAGTCATGTCCCCCGCCTTGCTCGAATCCCAACGAGGCATGGCAGCAAACGGGGCGCACATGGGCGGAGGAGACGGGCCCATATAGTCAGCTCGTCGCGCATGAAGATGCATGTCGATGATCGGCAGCCGCGACGCGCCGGGTTCGACCTTCGCGGCAGGCGCATCGCAAGCGGACAGAGAGGCCGCGACCGCCAGACAAAGGAGAAAACGCTTCATGACGCCCAACCCCAACGTCCGGATACCGCGAAGCGTAGTTGCGCGTGGGATGCACGTCCATGGGTGGCCGTACGCAACAAGCAAAACAAAACCGCCCGAAGCTGCCTCCGGGCGGTTTGCTGGTTGGGTTGTACGAAGGGCTAGTAGTAGCCGATCGAGGAATTCTGCGGGATGACGCGGGCGCGCTCGCCGTATTCGATCAGGACAGGCGTGCCGTTCGGGATGGCATATCCGCCGGCCTGCGGGACCGACACCAGCTCGCCCGAGCGAAGACGGATCGTGTAAGCGAAGCCGCTCTGGGCCGTCGCCGAATTGCCGACCGCGTTGCCGAGTACGCCGCCAAGGATCGCGCCGCCGATGGCCCCAGCCGTGTTGGCTTTCGAGCCGCCGCCGATTTCGCTACCGGCGAGGCCGCCGAGCACCGCGCCGGCAAGCGTGCCGACTTTCGAGCCCTGCGAAGAACCTTCGATCTGGATCGGGCGAACGCCGACAACCGTGCCTTCTTCGACACGCGCGACCATGCCGACCGAACCACGATCATACGTGTTGGCGCCGAGGCCGCTGGCGCAGCCGGCGAGAGCCGTGGCGAGAACCGCAAAAGCCACCGCGAAGGCCTTCTGGGGCTTGGCGATCGTCGAGGCGCGCAGGCCTTCAGTCGACGGGGCAGAAGCGGTGAAAGATGATCCGTCCATTACGCACTCCTGTGGGACGGAATATCCGGGGAGGTCCCCGTCCCTACACGCAAAGTTATACACGAAGCGGTTGAACCGCCGCTGAACCCAATCGATCGGTTTCGTCGCTTATCCGAGGCAGGATTGTGTCATTCCTAGCGAAGGAAATTCGGCGTTGGGTCCACAAGCTGGAATGGGATTTGGACTAGGCGCGTTCAAGCCGCGCGATGTAGAAAATGTCTGATTTCATTGGCTCTGCGACGATTTCGCCAGAGACTGATGCAGCGCCGACACGCGCCTCCGCCAAAGCCTGCGGAGCTGTAATTACGTCGCCGTCATCCGTTAACGCCGCCTCGAAGCCGGGGACCTCTTCAGGGGTGATTTTAACGCGGCGCCAACTTCCCGTGGCGAGGGCGGCCTCGATGACATCGCGGCCCTCTTCCGGGATCGGCGTACACACGGAGTAGATCAGACGCCCACCCGGACGGAGCAATTCAGCGGCGGCCTGCACCAGCTGGGCCTGTGTTGCCGGGAAGCGCGCCATGTCCTTCGGATCACGCCGCCATGCGCCCTCGGGATGACGGCGAAGGATGCCGAGCGCCGAGCATGGCGCGTCGAGCAGGACGGCGTCGAGCGGCTCGGCGGGACGCCAGGTGCGCGCGTCGTGCTCTACGATCGCGACAGGCAGCCGGGCACGTTCGATGTTTTCGCGCAGGCGCGTGATGCGCTGTTTTGAGATTTCGACGGCGGTGAGATTGGCCCCGGCTGCGGCGAGCTGCATCGTCTTGCCGCCGGGCGCGGCGCACAGATCAGCCACACGCTTGTTCTTGATGTCGCCGATCAGTTTGGCCGGCAACGCGGCGGCGGCATCCTGCACCCACCAGACGCCATCAGCGTAGCCGGGGAGATCGGTTAGGCCGGCTCCGCTCGCGAGACGGATCGAGCCGGACGGAAGAACCTGACCGTTGAGCTTTTCAGCCCAAGCCTGAGGATCTGCCCCCGGCTTCAGGGTGATATCGACGGGCGGCTCTTCCAGCTGAAGGCGGGCCATGGCGTCTGCGCGCTCAGGCCCCAGAGCAGATTTGAGCTTGGCAGCCATCCATTCGGGCCAGACGGAGGTGGGCGGCGCAGTGTGGAACGCTTCAGCTTCGCGCGAGGCCCGGCGCAGCACGGCGTTGACCAGACCGCCACCGCGACGGGCTTCATGCCATTTGCCAGCCGCTTCGACAGTTGCGGAGACGGCTGCATGATCGGGCACGCCAAGCATCCAGAGTTGGGCAGCGCCAGCGCACAGCACCGAGCGGATCTCGGGTTCCATATCGGCCAGTGGACGCTGAACCATTCCACCGAGTGCGTAATCGATACGGCCGATGCCGCGCAGGGCGGCGCCAGCGATGGCGCGGGCAAAGCCACGGTCAGGGCCCTCAAGCCGCCGGAAGGTACGGCTGGCGTCCATTGCGGCTTCGAGATCTAGCCCCTTGTCCAGCGTATGGTGAAGCAGCTCGGCAGCAGCCAGGCGGCTCTGCCAGCCCGCAGCCTCGGTTCGCTTTTCTGGTGGGGGTCGCGCCATGGAGCGGCTGGTAGCGGGTTGGTGGGACGGTGGCCAGAGCAAGTGTGGGGACAGGCGAGCCCGAAAACGGAAATGCCCGGCGCTGGCCGGGCATCCCTTGGTATTTCGAAGAGAAAGCGCCCTACTCCACGCCTTCCATTTCAGCGGCCTGACGGTGCAGGCGCTGGATGCGGCGTTCGGTCGGCGGATGGGACGCGCTGGCTGTGCGGCGTTTGCCATGCAGCGGATCGATGACGAACGTGTGGGCTGTGGCGGGGCTGCGCTCGGCCAGCGGATTCAGCAGGGAGGCCGTGTGGCGTTCCAGCTTGAGCAGTGCGTTGGCAAGGTTGATCGGGTTGCCGCAGATTTCGCCGGCATGCTTGTCGGCGGCGTATTCGCGATGGTGGCTCTGGCCGACGCGGGCGACGAGACCGGCAACCACACGGGACACACGCTTGCGCTGGCCCAACGGATAGGCAAGCGCGCCAAAGATCGTGGTCAGCACGACAGCCAGCGCCGAACATACGCCCATGGCGAGGGCATCGCCGCGTTTGACGTGCGCCAGCTCGTGGGCGACGACGGCAGAGACTTCGGCGCGGGAGAGCGTCTTGAGCAAGCCATCGGTGACGGCGATCGAGGCGTGATTTGTATCTCGACCCGCCACAAAAGCGTTCGGCTGGAACGCATCAACGATGTAAGTGCGCGGACGCGGCATATTCGCGCGCATCGCCAGGCGATCGCAGTCCGCAACGAAAGCCCGGATCATCGGCGAGGCATCGTCCGATCCGACTTCGCGGGCGTTATGGAGTTTCAGCATGATCTTCTCGGCGTACCAGAAGACCACGATATGAAAGCCAAGCGCGATCAGCGTGCCGACAAGCGCGCCTTCCCTTTGCGCGATCGACCAGCCGACGCCCGCGAACGCGAGGTGGATCAGCAGCATCAGGCCAGCGGCTTTAAAATAGCTCATGAAAGCTCTCTCAACACATGCGTCGTCCCCTTGAGGGGAAGGTTTGGCGGTGTTGGTAAAAGCATCCTTTCCAAACATGAAAAAATTGGTGAACGTGACCGCGATGAGTGAGCAAACAGGTCAATCGGATGAGATACGTGGCGCGGAGGGCCCAGAACGGTCCACCGGCGAACAAACCCAGGTTATTCCGGGCGCTGCGCCGGGTAAGCAGCTGAGTCGGGAGGCGATACGCGCCCTTGAAGAAGCGGAGGCGCGGCGCCAGGCCGCGCCCCGGCAAGAATTGCCTACCGAGATCAATGGGCGGCGCACCGGCGAAGAGCCCACCCGCTATGGGGACTGGGAGAAGAAAGGCCTCGCGGTCGACTTCTGACGGCGCAGCTCCCTTCGCGAGGGTGTTGCTTTGCGCCAACCGGGGCTCGGGATTAACCTCGTGTGCGGCAGGCTATCCCGGCATGGCAGGTGCATCGGACGCGCTCATGATCAAGGTCTCTCGCCTTCTGGCCAGTGTTCTGGTGCTTGCGTTCGGCGCCGCCGCTGTAGCCACGCCGTCCTTTGCCGATGGGCGCAAAAGGCCGCCGCCTGTGACGGCGCCGCCCCCCCCGCCCTTGCGCATCCCGCCGCCGGCACCCCCCATCCAGCCTGAACCCACGCCCATCAAGGCCGGGCCGCATGCCATCGTCCTGCCGTCCAATTTTGGCACGGGCGGCGTCGGTATCGACATCAATGGCGGGTCAGGTGGAGGTGGTCGCTTGATCGTCATTTCCGGAGGCTCGGCGCGCGCGCAGGCTTCTGCGACGGCTTTTGCCTATGCCAGCGCTTCTGCAACCGCTTTCGCGGGCGGGGGCGGCAAGGGTCATGGCGGTGGCGGCGGCAATGGCTGCGGCTGCAAATAGCGCCCGCCTCTAGAACCAGCCTCTCGTCTGTTCGTCACGCCAGAGATGAGCGGAGCCAATCAAAGGCGCCGCATCCGACGCTATGAGATTCAAGGGAATTGGCTTCATCAGGCCTGTGCGAACGCCGCGCTTGTAGAAGCGATCAAGCGAAGCGCGCTCCTTCAGCCATGGCTCCAAGCGTTGTGAGACCCCGCCGGCGATGAAGACGCCTCCGGTCGCGTTCGCCATCAGCGCCATGTCGCCCATCGAGGTCATGACTGCGCGGGCGCGTAACCTGCAGAATTCGAGCGCCATCGCATCGCCTTCGTTGGCGGCGGCGATTACTTCGGCCTGAGTGAGTGGCTTTTCCTTGAGCCCCATGATCTCGAAAAGTGCGTCGCGCGTATCGTCGAACCCGGCGCCAGCCGTGACGATCTCGTTGGATACATAGCCGAGTTTCTTGCGGAGATTTTCCGCGAGCTTCCACTCGATCTCGGTTTCAGGGGTAAAGGCCTGATGCCCGCCCTCCCCACCGATGACGACCCAGCCATCCGCGATCCGGCGCAACAGCCCGACGCCGAAGCCGGTGCCCGGGCCGCCGATCGCCAGCGAGCCTTCTGGATCTGGCTGGCCCACCGAAATCGGCCGCAGCTGATCGCCAGTGAGCTCGGGCGCTGAGCGCGCCATGGCGATGAAATCGTTGCTTGCGACGAGGCGGTCGACGCCGAGGCGCTGCTTCACCGCCGCCATATCGACGATCCAGCCACGATTCAGCAACTCGACATGGCGCCCGCCTGTCACGCCTGCAAACCCGAAGGAGGCGCCGGCATATTCGGGGGATGTTTCCTTCAAATACGCGTCGAGCGCTGTCTCAAACGTATCAAAATCCTGCCCGGGACGCTTCCAGATAGTCGAAAGGGTCGCGCGGCCACCCATGAAATTGGCCAGCGCAAAGCGCACATTCGTGCCCCCGGCATCTCCGACAAGTAGTGTTCCGTCCTGCATGATCGACCTTAAGCTGCCCTGAGCATCAGTCGCAACGCAGAGTTATTGCGTACGCTGAACGGATTTTCTTGCATTTGGCTTTCGCAATTTGGCAGGGTGATTTCAAAGCAACTCTCCCCAAAGGTACCCCCAGCACGATGCCCCATGCCACGCCGTTGATCTCTCTGCTCACCATCGGCTTGGGGTTCGCCTTCGTATTCGGGATGATTGCCACGCGGCTGAAGCTGTCGCCGCTGGTGGGCTATCTGATCGCCGGAGTGGTGATCGGGCCGTTTACGCCCGGTTTCGTGGGCGATTCACACCTCGCGAGCGAACTGGCCGAGATCGGCGTCATCCTGCTGATGTTCGGGGTGGGCCTACACTTCTCGATGAAGGACCTGCTGTCTGTGCGCGCCATCGCCATACCGGGCGCGATCGCTCAGATCGCCGTGGCGACCCTGCTGGGCGTCGGCATGGGCCATTTCATGGGATGGACGATCGAGGCGGGGATCGTCTTCGGCCTTGCCCTGTCCGTCGCCTCTACTGTCGTGCTGCTGCGGGCCCTGCAGGAGCGTCGCGTGGTGCAGACCGACAAGGGCCGGATTGCTGTCGGCTGGCTGATCGTCGAAGACCTCGCCATGGTGCTGGCGCTGGTGTTGCTGCCGACCTGGGCCGGAATTCGCGAGCAGATGGCCGAGTCCGGCGGCTTCACGTGGACTCAGGCGCAGGAGATCGCGATCGCGCTCCTCCTGACGTTCGGCAAGGTCGGCGCATTCGTTGTCATCATGCTGGTGGTCGGCAAGCGCGTGATTCCGTGGCTGCTGCACCGGGTCGTGCATCTCGGTTCGCGCGAGCTGTTCCGCCTTTCGGTTCTGGCCATCGCACTGGGGGTAGCGCTCGGCGCGTCGGAGCTGTTCGGGGTGTCGTTCGCGTTGGGCGCATTTTTCGCTGGCATGATCATGGGTGAGAGCGAGCTGTCGCATCAGGCCGCGAATGAGACCCTACCGCTACGCGATGCGTTTGCGGTGCTGTTCTTTGTCTCGGTCGGCATGCTGTTCGACCCGATGACGTTGTTCACCAACCCCTGGCCGCTGCTGGGCGCGCTCGCGATTGTAGTAATCGGCAAGTCAGTGGCCGCCCTCGCGATCATGCAGCTGTTCAAGCAGAAGCGCGAGAATGCTGCGCTGATCGCTGCCAGTCTTGCGCAGATTGGCGAGTTCTCCTTCATTCTCGCCAGCCTCGGTGTCGGTCTTGGCCTGCTGCCCGAAGATGCGCGCGACCTTATCCTGGGCGCCGCCATCTTCTCGATCGTGCTCAACCCGCTCGTCTTCCTCGTCGCCGACAAATGGGCGCCGCGAGCGGCGCCAGCGGACTCAGACCCATCGAAAAAGCCCTCCTCCCATGGCCGCGCGATCATCGTTGGCCATGGCCGCGTCGGATCGCGCATCGCCAAGGCGCTGGCGGCCGCGCGCGTCGATTTCTCGGTGATCGAGGACCGGCAGGAGATGGTGGAAAAGCTGCATGAGGAAGGCATTCCCGCGATCGCGGGCAATGGCGTCTCGTCCGACACGCTCAAAGCCGCCGCTGTCGAGACTGCCAAGCTGATCTACATCACCGTGCCGGACGGCTTTGAAGCCGGCCGCATTGTGGAGATCGCGCGGCAACTCAATCCGGGCATCCGCATCTTCGCGCGCTCGCATAATGATGCGGAGATAGACCACCTCAACGGCTTCGGCGCAGACGTGATCATATCGGGTGAGGAAGAGATCGCCCAGGCGATGATCGACGCGACGGGGCTTGCGAAGCCAGCATGAAACAGCGTTCGGTCTGATATATCATACCGTTGTAATTGTTTGCTTTTTGGGACTCTCGCGCGTAGGTGAGCGCGATGGCTCGCGATCACGCCGACACACATTCCGGCCACGATCATGCTCACACGCACGATCATGGTCATGGACACACGCATGGCCATGACCACGGCGGCGACGAGAAAAATGAAAGCCGTATCGGCATCGCCGCCCTGCTGACGGGTGGATTCATGGGCGTCGAGCTTGCCGGGGGCCTTCTCGCCGGCTCGCTCGCGCTGATTGCTGACGCCGGACACATGCTGTCGGACTTCGGTTCGCTGGCTCTCGCCTGGGTCGGCTTCCGCATGGCGCGGCGGCCAGCAGACTCTCGCCGAACCTACGGATTTCGCCGCTTCCCTGTTCTGGCCGCATTCGTCAACGGCCTCACCCTCTTCGCCATCGTCGTCTGGATCACCGCCGAGGCCATCGGGCGCCTTACCAATCCGGAACCGATTCATCCCGAACTCATGCTGTGGGTAGCCGCCGCAGGACTGGCGGTGAATATTGTGGCGTTCGCGGTTCTGCATGGCGCCGATCGCGACAACCTGAACGTGCGCGGCGCTCTGCTGCATGTGGCCGGCGACCTGTTGGGCTCCGTTGCGGCGATCGTTGGCGCCGTGGTGATCATGTACACGGGCTGGCTGCAGATCGATCCAATTCTGTCTGTGGTGGTTTCGCTGATCATCCTGCGATCAGCCTGGTCGCTGACCTTTCAGAGCGCCCATATCCTGCTCGAGGGCGCGCCGCACCACGTCGACCTGGACAAGGTCACACACGATCTCGAGCATCTCGATGGCGTGGTCGATATTCACCACGCTCATCTGTGGTCACTGGATGGACGCAAGTCGATGATGACGATGCACGCTCGCATTCGCGATGGAGCATCGGGGCCGGAGGTCGTCGCCCGCATCAAAGCGCGGCTGCACGAAGCGCACGGTATTGATCACGCGACGATCGAGGTCGAAGGCAACGAATGCCCGGATGCTGACTGCGCCTAGTGCGCCAGCGCAGCCTTGGCTTCAGCAGCACGTTTCGAGCGTTTCAGGCTGGCGGCCCCGTAGAAACGCGGCTTGATTACCGGGAACCATAGCAACTTGCCCAGGCCTTCGGTGAAGCGCCGGTAAGCAAACGCGCGGCGGCGTGTCTTGGCGAGAAAGCTTCCAAGCGCCGCTGCACCATACACGACGGTTTGGCCCCCTCCGACCGCCATCCAGAAAGCTATTGCGGAGATATCCCTCTTTGGTCCGGTCCACGCCTTGGTGGCCGGCCCCTGCCCGTAAGCGAAAGCCCTGCGCAGCGTGTAGGCCAGCGTTACCCGCGACGGTTCCGGCGTTTCCCAGACCAATGCGTTTGGCGCCCACGCGAAACGGGCGCCATTGGCCTCCATCGCCTGAAACAGAAGATCGTCCTCGCCCCCGATCTCGTTGCGGGCGATCGAGAACGGCTCAGCTGATGGCAACGCAGCACGACGGATCAGGCTGCAGCCGCAGCCATAGAACATGGAGATGGGGCCTTCCGCGTGATCCGCTTCGCGCGAAAAGAATGCATCGAAATAGTCTTGGTGATCGCGCGGCCTTGCAGCCAGCTTTGTCCGAACCGGACCAAATACAACATCGGCTGCATGAGCCTCGCGAACCCGTATCAGTTCGGCCAGCCAGCTCGCCGGCGCGATTTCATCATCATCCAGGAAGGCGATGAGCTCGCTCCGTGCCGCGCGCAGGCCGGCATTGCGCGCGTTGGCGACGCCAGCCAACGGCTCATGCACGACCACAAGCCGAGGATCGGCAATCGCACGCAAGGCGTCTAGTGCGGAACCTGCGGGATCATTATCGACCAGCACGACCTCGAAGGACGCAGAGCAGGTTTGCGCCAATGCCGAATGCGCAGCGTCAACCGCGCGCTGTGGCCGCTGGAAAGTGGGGATGATGACGGATACCGACGGCAGCATGCTCCGGACCGTACGCCAGTCAGGTTGCGGCTACGTTTACAAGGTCAAATCCACTAAATCCGTAGCAGATTCAGGCGGCGAACCGCTTCGTACCCAGCGTCAGGTCGCTGGCCGCTGAATCTGACTCGCAAGGTTCTGCGACACTTGCCTTGCGTCAAAAGAGTTGGCGTCGCCGCCCTTCTGGCCGCGGCCCATCACGATCTCCGCAAATGCCTCGTAGCGCGTGACTTCCTGGTATGACTGCGGCGTCCAGTACGGCTCGTAGGCGCCGACCCAGCCATAGCGGGGCACGAAGTACATGTACGACAAGCGCGAGCCCATGTAGCCGCCGCCCGAAGAGCGAATGCGGCTTTCCTTGTCCGTGTCGCGGTTCACAATCGTAAACGTGTCATAGCCATTCTGGAGCGTGAGCTCGGCCGCGCGATAGAGCATGTAGTTCTCAACCGTCTCGCGATCGGTGAGGGAATTGCCCTTGAAAGCGATGCGATAACGATCGTTCTCGATACGCGATTCCGTATAGCCGAGATCTCGGCCCGCGCCCGGCTGATAAGGGGTTGGGCCGCTTTGGCAGGCCGCAGTGGCGAGGGTTGTGACGATGGCTGCGGCGACAAGGAGTTTGCGCAACATGGGGTGCCTCCTGAAACGGCGAATTCCTGCACACTCTCACATAGTGAGCGTAAGATGAACGCCAATAGAACGCGGCCGGCCCGCCTGGAGCGGACCGGCCTCGATTTCTCATACGTAGCCGATTCCCGGCCAGATCAGGCGGAATCAGGCCTTTAGGCAGTCGCGAAGCCAAACACCGACTTGGTTTCGAGGAACTCGTGGATGCCTTCGACGCCCCACTCCCGGCCGTTGCCGGACTGCTTGAAACCGCCGAACGGCATGGTCTGGTCGGACCCTTGGCCGTTGATGTGCACCATCCCGGTGCGCAACTGGCGCGCGACTTTCTGCGCGTGTTCCTGTTCGCCCTGCACATAGCCCGAAAGGCCATAGACGGTGTCGTTGGCCATCGCGACGGCCTGCTCTTCGCTGTCGTAAGGGAGGATGCAGAGCACGGGCCCGAAGATTTCCTCGACCGCGATCGTCATGTCGTTACGGACGTCGGCGAACACGGTGGGCTTCACATAGTAGCCACGGTTCAGGCCATCGGGACGGCCGAGACCGCCGGTGACAAGCGTTGCACCTTCGTCGATGCCCTTCTTGATGAGGCCCTGGATCTTGTTCCACTGGGCTTCGGAAACGACCGGGCCGATGGCGCCCTTCTCTGCCGTTGCCGGATCCTGCACTTTCACGGCTTCGGCGGTAGCCTTGGCGATGGCCTTGGCTTCTTCGTTCTTGGCGCGCGGCACGAACATGCGCGAAGGCGCGTTGCAGCTCTGCCCGGTGTTGGTCATCATCTGCATGACGCCCTGTTTGACGGCTTTCTGGAGGTCTGCATCGTCGAGGATGATGTTGGCCGACTTGCCGCCGAGTTCCTGTGCAACACGCTTGACCGTCGGCGCTGCCGCTTGAGCGACGAGCACGCCGGCGCGGGTCGATCCGGTGAACGACATCATGTCGACATCCGGGTGAGCGGAAAGAGCTGCGCCAACTCCCGGACCGTCGCCGTTGACTAGGTTGAACACGCCTTTCGGCACGCCGGCTTCATGCATGATCTCGGCGAAGATGATGGCGTCGATCGGCGCGATCTCGGACGGCTTCAGCACCATGGTGCAACCTGCGGCGATCGCAGGCGCGACCTTGCAGGCGATCTGGTTCTGCGGCCAGTTCCACGGGGTAATGAAGCCACAGACTCCGATCGGCTCCTTGCGGATGAGGTGCTTGCCGCGGCGCTCTTCGAACTCGAAGGTGCGGAGATAGTTGGCGGCCTGCATGATGTGGCCGAGGCCTGAGGGTGCGTGCGCGCCTTGGGCGAGCCATAGCGGCGCGCCCATTTCCTCGGACACGACGCCGGCCATGTCGCCAAGGCGCTTCTTGTAAACCTCGATGATCTTGTCGAGCAGGTCGGCGCGGTATTCCTTCGTGGTTGCGGCGAAGGCTGGGAACGCGGCCTTGGCGGCGGCGACGGCCTTGTCCACATCGGCCTTGGAGCCGATGGAGATGCGCGCGTAGTTTTCTTCTGTCGCCGGGTTCTGGACATCCATCGTGCGCGGCGTGACTGGGTCAACCCATTCGCCATTGATGTAGAATTTCAGGTAATCGCGCATCGAAATCTCCTCCTGGACGAACGTGACGTACCGGATCGTCAAATTCGCTGCGGGTTAGATAGTCGATGTTGGGCCGGATTGGGAGCCCCGGCGGATCAGCGCGCTGGTCCGGCCGGGAAATCTCAGAACAGGGGCTGTTGCGGCTGCTCGACGCGCTTGAACGTGATGCGGCCGACCTCGTTCAGCATGGTGTTCTTGTCCACAAACGAGCGCACCGTGGTCGATAATGGCTGGCCGTTCTCGTCGATGGTGAAAAGCTTGAAACGCTGCTTGTCCACGGCTTCAATCCGATAACGGCCCGTCTGGGTCACCGGATCAGCGACGACGCCACGGATCTCCATCCGGTTGCGCGTCTGATAGGACCCGTCGGTATTGAACACAGCCGTGATTTCACCCTTCACGTCGCCAGACGAGGTGTCAGCGCGCCATTCGCCTACAAGCGTTCGCGTAAAGCTGGTCGTTTTCGGCTTACCGTTGAAGAACATAGTCCCTAGTCCCTTCAGAAGGCATGCCAGCACAGGCAAAGCCCCGCGCCAACCGCCTGAGTCAGTAGCCGACCCTCCGAAACACCCTCAGAAAACAGCCTTACGCGGCGATCATATCGCATGGCATGGTTACTTTCCGGTTGAATCTTACAGGATCGACATGAATCGCCTGGCCCTCTCAGCGCTGTTCCTCCTTCTGCCCACAGCCCACGCCCAGCAGGACGATGATCGTATAGAGGGACAAAAGCTGGCCGCGGCCTTCTCACAGGGCGATCTTGATACACTTGGAGCCTGCCAGGGTCGCATTGAGGGCGTAAGCCTGCTGCTCGGTGACATCGAGGGATGGCTGGTCGCCCAAGGCCAGACAGCAGCGCTTGATGGTCTTCATAGCCAGCTGGAAAAAGGCGCTGAGCTGATCGACAGTTTTGCCGAGGTTCGCCTGCAAATCTCGACGGTCAAAGGCATGGCGCTCGTGACTTCAGACAAGGCGCGCCAAGACATGCTCGCTACCTTCAAGCGACGCGAGAGCGAAGATGAGCGCGCCTTCTACACACGCGCCCAGCCTCAGACACGCTTGCCGGCCGACTGCCGTGAAGCACTGCGGCGCGGACGGTGGAAAATCGAAATGGACGGGCTTGCTGGAGACAGGTGATGGCTATTACCGGCGGGTGTCAGTGCGGAGCGGTCCGCTACGTCATGCACGTGCCGCGAGTGGAGAAACCGCACGTCTGCCATTGCCGCATGTGCCAAAAGGCGACGGGCGGGCTGTTTGCAGCTCTCGCTGGTTGCGCCAAGGACAGGCTTGAGTGGACCAAGGGGCAGCCTGCCCTGTTTGCGTCGTCGAACCTCGCGACGCGAGGCTTCTGCCGGGACTGCGGGACGCCGCTGACCTTTGCATACAACACCCCTGAGGCGCGAATTTACGTGACCATCGGATCGCTGGACGATCCCGAACTGGCCAACATCGAAATCCAATACGGACTGGAATCGAAGATCAGCTGGGTGAAGTTCTGCGAAGACGTTCCCGGCGAGATCACAGGCGACAGCGCGGACGCGCAGGCGTTCTTCGCGGATATGAAGAACAATCAAGCCTAGACGGCTATCGCGGTGATTGTCGCCTCGGTTGCGCCTGCCTCGATCTCCTCGCCCACACCCTTGCCCATCATGGCGCGCGCGAGCGGAGAGACCCATGACAGCAGGCCACGTGCGGGATCGGCCTCGTCCTCGCCCACGATCCTGAAGGACGACTTCCGGCCATCCTCGCGCAGGATATTCACCGCCGAGCCGAACGTGACGACGTCCGCGTTATCGGGCGCTGGCTGCACCTGCGCCGTGTTGCGGCGGGCGGTCCAGTAGCGGAGTTCGCGCGCCGCGCGTGCGGCCGCCTCCTTGTCGCCAGCGGAAAGTGCGGCTGCATTGGCTTCGCTGTGGCGAGCAATCTCGGCTTCGATCCGGGCGAGCCCAGCCGCCGTGACGAGGTTCGGGAGGCTCGAAATCTCGCGATCCGGCAGCTCGATTGCGCCGTCATCGTCGGATTCGCGGGTGAAGGCCTTGCTCATGCTGTTGAATCTAGGCGCTCCCTGCCGGGCGCCTAACTCCTTACCCAGACCTTTACCAGATGGCCCCGATCGAACCGTCTGACTTGATGCAATCCTGACCAAGATTCCCTATGTATTGCTCTCAAAATCTTGGAGCGCACCCGTGGACGGCAAGCGCATACTTCTGATCGTCGGCGGCGGGATCGCCGCCTACAAGTCGCTGGAGCTGATCCGGCTGCTTGCCAAGGACGGTATTGCCACGCGCGTGATCCTGACCAAGGCGGGCGCCGAGTTCGTGACGCCGCTGTCGCTTGGATCGCTGTCTGGCGACAAGGTTTATCAGGACCTGTTCAATCTGACAGACGAAGCTGAGATGGGTCATATCGAGCTGTCACGCTCGGCCGACCTTGTCGTGGTGGCGCCTGCAACTGCAGACCTGATGGCGAAGGCCGCCAATGGGCTCGCCAACGATCTTGCCTCCACCACCCTGCTCGCAACCGACAAGCCGGTGCTGATGGCGCCAGCGATGAATGTGCGGATGTGGGAGCACGCAGCGACCAAACGCAATGTTGCGCAGCTGCAGGCCGATGGTGTCACGGTGATTGCGCCCGATGTGGGACCGATGGCGTGCGGCGAGTTCGGCCCGGGACGTTTGCCCGAGCCTGCACGTATCGCAGCGCAGATCCGCAAGATGCTGTCTTCGCCCACGGGCGTTGGACCGCTGTCGGGTTTCCGCGCAGTCGTGACGGCGGGACCGACGCGCGAGCCGCTGGACCCCGTACGCTTCATCTCGAACCATTCGTCGGGCAAGCAGGGCTATGCGATCGCGGATGCGCTGGCGCGTCTTGGCGCCGATGTGCGCCTCGTGACCGGACCGACGCAGCTGGCGATCCCGGATGGCGTGACCGGCGTGAAGGTAGAGACGGCCATCGAAATGCAGGATGCGGTGAAGGCAAACTTCCCGGCGGACATTTTCGTATCGGTTGCCGCCGTCGCCGACTGGCGGCCTGCCACGCGTGCGCAGACCAAGCTGAAGATCAAGGGCGCGGCAGCCGAGAATGTGGCGCTGCAGCTTGTCGAGAACCCGGACATCCTGAAATCCATCGGCACGAAGAAGAAGGGCCGGCCTCGCCTGGTCGTCGGCTTCGCCGCTGAGACCAACGATGTCGAAAAGCACGCCAAGGCGAAGCTGACCCGCAAGGGCGCCGACTGGATTGTAGCCAACGATGTTTCGGGCGACGTGATGGGCGGGGCTGACAACGAGGTTCTGCTAATTTCACGCGACCGGGCCGAACGCTGGCCGCGCATGAGCAAGGCCGAAGTTGCGATGAAGCTGGCTGAGCGCATCGCCGAGACTTTCGACGCTCCGGAAACCAGCGCGGCGGAATAGCGCGGGCGCGGGATAT
Organism: Hyphomonadaceae bacterium; assembly: GCA_036795465.1. Taxonomy (GTDB): domain Bacteria; phylum Pseudomonadota; class Alphaproteobacteria; order Caulobacterales; family Hyphomonadaceae; genus UBA7672. The sequence continues at coordinate 28,658 of DAIRES010000008.1, read as the reverse complement.
GGCCTAGAGAGCCGCCAACTCCTAGGTCAGGTTCATGATCCGCCACATCGTCTTTTTCACGCTGAAAGACCCGAGCGAAACGCCGGAAATCATCGACCATCTCATGCGGCTGGGGACGATTCCGGGTTCGACCCTGTTCGAGGTGACCCAGAACCGTAAGGCGGACCTTTTTGGCAACGAGATCGATGTCGTCGTCTACGCCGAGTTTCCTGGCATCGATGCGCTGCATGCCTACAAGAAACACCCGACCTACACGGATGTAACCAACATCGTTCGCCCACGCCGCGAGCTGCGTTTTGCGGCCGACGTCGAGGGCTGACGGATCTGTGGAGATCGGCTGCCGGCGCTCGCTCTCGACAGGGCGTCGCGCTAGTCATGGCTGCCTGCCTGGAGCCCTTCCGATGACTGTCACCATTCAAGTTGCGCCCCTGCCTCATTTCGAAGGGCTGGCCCTGCCCGCTTACGAAACAGCTGATGCAGCTGGCATGGATCTGCGTGCCGCCGTGGCCGACGGAGAGCCTCTGACGCTGGCGCCGGGGCACCGCGCCATGGTGCCGACAGGCCTGACCATCGCCCTGCCCGCAGGCCACGAAGCGCAGGTGCGGCCACGTTCTGGTCTGGCAGCCAAGCATGGCATCACCTGCCTGAACTCGCCTGGCACAATCGACGCCGACTATCGCGGCGAAGTGAAAGTGATCCTTATCAATCTTGGTCAGGAGCCATTCGTCATCAAGCGCGGAGAGCGGATCGCGCAGATGGTGATCGCGCCTGTCACCCGCTGCGAACTGACGGTTGTGACCAAGCTCGATGACACCAAGCGTGGCGCCGGTGGCTTCGGCTCCACGGGCCGCTAATGCGATCTAGCCTTTGAGATCGAGCTGCGGCTTGGCCATGTCGGCGAGCAGATAGTGCTCGGTGTCGGCGACGGTATCGAGGCCGCCGAAATCGAAAGCTGACCTGTCGATTATGATGTCGCGTGGCCGCAACGGTCGCGAGAGCTCAAGACCTTCGAGCGAGCGGCAACGCGAGAAGGCGACATAGGCTTGGCCATGCGCGAACATGCCCCTGTCGAAATCGATGTGGACACGATCCAGCGTCATGCCCTGGCTTTTGTGGATCGTCGTCGCGTAAGCGAGCCGCAGCGGGAGCTGCTTGAACGAGCCCACGACGGAGCGTGAGATCGACTTGGAATTCGCATCGAACTCGTAACGGAATTTTTCCCATGCCTGTTGCGCTACGCGATGCGTCTCGCCATTGAGCTTTACATAGCAGTCGTTTTCGCCGAGCCCCTGCACGACGCCAAGCGAGCCGTTGACCCATCGGCCCGATGGATCGTTGCGGATCATCATGACGCGCGCGCCCTGTTTCAGCTCGAGGACTTCCTCGGTGGGGAAGGCCTTTGGCTCGAAATTTCCTTCGAGCGCGGCGGAGTAAGAACGCCCGGGACCGGGGAGTTCGGCGAGGCGCAGCTGATTGATCTTCCACGCGGCAGCATTGTTGGGCGTGAGCACGACGTGCGTGATGCTGGCTTCAGCCGACGAGCGATCCGAAACGCGGGTGCGCAGGATGGCTTCGTCCTGTTCGGTGATGCGGCCATTGCGCAGGCTGTTGAGGATGCGGATGAAGGCTTCGTCTTCTTGACGGAAGATGCGCTTCAGCGCCGCGAGGCGGAACTGGCCGGCGACGAAACCCGGCGCCTTGAAGAACCAGGCGCCGCCATAGGTATCCTGCAGGATGTGTTCGACATCATTGCCGACGACGGGCGGCAACTGATGCAGGTCGCCTGACAGGATCATGCGGACGCCACCGAACGGCCGCTTGTCGCCGCGGTTGAGACGTAGCGTGCTATCGATTGCCTGCATCATATCGGCGCGCACCATCGAGACTTCGTCGATCACCATCGTCTCGATCACTTTCACGACACGCTGGTTGCGAATTTTTCGGGCGTCGCCGGCATCAAGCAGGCGCGGCGGGAAGTTGAAGAAGGAATGGATTGTCTGGCCGCCGACATTGACGGCCGCAAGCCCGGTCGGGGCGAGAACGATGGCTTTGTCGAGCGAGTTGAAGATCAGCTCGCGCAACAGCGTTGTCTTCCCCGTGCCGGCGCGGCCCGTGAGGAATATGTTCCGTTGCCCGCCGACGATTTCAGCGAGCAGCGGGGCATAGACATTGGATGTGGGTTCGCCAGTCACCAGCTAAGCGCCGGGACGCGGTCTGCGCCATTGAACAAGGTCTGCGGCCATGGTTTCTGCTCCGGGAGGATCGAGCGAACATGAGTCTAACCCCCGAGCAACTGGAACGCTACGCCCGGCATATCATGCTGCGCGAAATCGGCGGGCCGGGGCAGCGAAAGCTTCTGGATAGCTGCGCGGTGGTTGTCGGCGCGGGGGCGCTGGGCGGGCCGGTGGCGACCTATCTGGCGGCGGCCGGGGTTGGCGCGCTCCGGATCATCGACGATGACATCGTTTCCCTGTCCAACCTGCAACGGCAGGTGCAGTTCACCACGGCAGACGTTGGCCGCCCTAAGGGCGATGTCGCCGTCGAGCAGTTGGCTGCGCTAAATCCAGGCATCGCCCTCTCTTGCGCGCGCCAGCGACTGATATCAGCGAACTCTGCTGACCTTCTGGCCGGCGCCGATGTTGTCGTTGATGGGACGGACAGCTTCACGACGCGCTTCGATGTGAATGCGGCCTGTCATGAGTTGGGCATTCCGCTGGTGTCTGGCGCCGTGGGTCGGTGGAGCGCGCAGGTTTCAGTATTCAGGTCTGGCAACACCAGACACAAGCCACCCGCCGAACGCCTGCCCTGCTATCGTTGTTTCGTGCGCGACATGCCCGATACGCAAGAGACGTGCGCGATGGTCGGCGTGATGGGGCCGCTGACTGGCATGGTCGGTGCCCGTATGGCGCTTGAAGCGGTGAAGGAACTAACCGGCGCCGGCCAGTCGATGGCCGGCCGCGTGTGGCTGTTTGACGGCCTGACCGGTGATAGCCGGACAGTGAAGCTGACGGCCGATCCGGCGTGTCCAGTGTGCGGCTGCTGATTACTTCTTCAGCTCGTTGTAGATCACCGTCACGTAGGCATCCTCGGAAATGAAGCCGCCCTGACCAAAGCGCGGGGTCCATTGCGCCAGCGGCTTTGCCGCTACCGCCTGCTCCAGCGTCTTGCCTGACTTCACGAGCGCTTCAACCGCGGCGCGGGCTCCCTTGTGCATGTCGAGAGCAGCCTGAAGGTCGGCCTCCGTCGCAAGCTCGCCATGACCGGGAATGACTTTAGTGTTCGGTCCAGCAATCTGGACGGCTTTCTCGATCGCGGCAATGAACCCGGCCTGCGTGCCACCCGATCCAGTGTCCACGAAGGGATAGCGATCCTTCATGTAGGTGTCGCCTGTGTGCAGGACGTCAGCCTCGACGAAGTAGATCAGCGTGTCGCCGTCGGTGTGGGCCGGCAGGGGTGCGCGGATGGCGCGGATGGTCTGGCCGTTGAGGTGGAAGTCGATGCCTTCCACGAAGGTCACCACGGGCAGCGCGATCTTCGGCGCCGGAACCTGCGGGGCGCCGCGCGAGACGGAGGGCACTTCGCCGGTGAGACGCTTGCGGACATTGTCGCTCGCGAAGATGGTTGCGCCTGCCTTGCCGAACACCTCGTTCCCGCCGGCATGGTCGAAGTGCCAGTGCGTGTTGATCAGGTATTTCGGCTTGCCCTTCGCGTGCTCCTCGATCTTGGCGAGGTTGGCGACCGCGTTGGTGGCGTACTGGTCGTCGATCAGGAAAACGCCGTCATCGCCGACGCTGAGGCCGAGATTGCCGCCCTGACCGATCAGCATCGAGACACCCTGTCCGAGATCGACGACGCGAGCGAAGGGCTGGGTGTTGGGCGCTGGCGTCGTTGCAGCGGGCGGCGCAGGCGCTGCTGCTGCAGCGGCTGTCGCAGCGGGCGCCGTCGGAGCAGCTGCTTCAGTCGTCGTGCACGCCGCCAGAGCGAGCGCTGCAACACCTGCGAGAAGAACAATCCGCATCATCATCCCCTACTTCTTCAGACCGTTGTACAGGATCGTCGTGAAGCGATCCTCGTTGATGAAGCTCCACGCGAACGCCTTCCACGGCGTCAGCGGTTTCTTCGCGATTGCCTGCTCGAGTGTGTCGCCCGCTTTCACGCGCGCTTCGACCGCCTTGATGGCGCCTTCCAGCATCGCGATCTGTTTGACGAGGTCCGCCTTCGTCGCGATCTCGCCATGCCCCGGAATGATGCGCGTCCTGTCGTCCACCATACCGTGGATTTCCTTCATCGCTTCCAGATAACCCGTGACCGAACCGCCCGATCCGAGGTCGATCACCGGAAACAATCCGTTGAACATGATGTCGCCCGTGTGAAGGATGTTCGGCTCCACGAAGCGCACGATCGAATCCCCATCGGTGTGCGAGGCGCGCATCTTCGTCACGACGATCTGCGCGCCGTTCAGGTGGAAATCCACGCCTTCGCGGAAGGTGATGACCGGCCATGCCGGCTCAGGTGATGCTGCCGCAGGCTTGCCATCCAGTCCGAGCGAGGCGACCTCGCCCGTCAGCCGCTTGCGGACATTCTCGTGCGCAAAGATCATTGCGCCTGCCTTGGCGAACACCTCGTTGCCGCCCGCATGATCCGAATGCCAGTGGGTGTTCAGGAGATAGCGCGGCGCGCCCTTGGCGATCTCGTTGACCTTCGCGAGATTTGCCGCCGCCGTGTTGGCGAACTGGTCGTCGATCACGAACACCCCATCCGGGCCGGCGGACACGGCGATGTTCCCGCCCGTGCCGAAAATGACCTGGATGCCGCCACCCATGTCCGTGGTTTTCGGCGCGGGTGGATTGTTCTGTGCAAGCGCCAGAGGCGCGAGGATAGCGGAGAACGCGACGGCAAGTCCGATGGCGACAGGCTTCATGTCGGCCTCCCCCTTATGTTTTCGCCACAAGACGCCCAGCCGCCTGCCAGTTCAAGCGAAAAACGCTAACCATTGCGCGCATCGGCGCTCACGATACGGTCACGCAACGGACGGATGGAGCGCGTCAGATGAAATCGAAAATCCTTGCCGCTACCGCGCTTCTGGCGCTCGCATCCTGCGCGCAAGCGACATCCGGCCCAGCCGAGCCGGCGCAGCATTTCAGCGCCGAGATTCGCCGCACGGCCTATGGCGTGCCGCACATCAAGGCCGATGATTTCGGCGGCATCGGTTATGGCTTTGGCTATGCCAGCGCGGAAGACAATCTCTGCGAGATTCTCGACCGGCTGTTGACCGTGCAGGCCGAGCGCGCCCGCTATCTTGGGCCGGGCGAGGACGACGCAAACATTGCGAGCGACTTCTACCACCAGCGGGAAAACCAGACGGGCGATGTCGAGAAACTGCTCGCTGGAGCGGCCACTTCGGTCGACACGCCTTCAGCAGATGCGCGGGCGCTTGCTGCGGGTTATGTCGCCGGCCTGAACCGCTTCATCCGCGACAAGGGGGCGGCCATCGCCGATCCGCGCTGCAAGGGGCAGCCATGGGTGAAGGAAGTCGCCGAGATCGATTTCTGGCGGCACATGTATGTCGGCCAGACGATCGATGGCTTCATCGCGCCGACGACGAGCGCGGCGCCGCCCTCCGCCGACAGCGCCGAACTTTCGCGCGACGCCTTCATCAACGAGGTCGATCTCGGGTCCAACGCCTATGGGCTTGGCCGCGAAGTGACCAAGGGCGGGCGCGGCATGGTGCTGGGCAACCCGCACTATCCGTGGGACGGGCCGAACCGCTTCTACCGCACGCACTTCATCATTCCGGACAAGCTCAACATTGTCGGCGTGTCGTATATCGGGATGCCGCTGATCCGCATGGGGCACACGGAAAATATCGCGTGGAGCAACACCGTCTCCACTGCCCGCCGCTTTGGCTATTACGAGCTGACGCTCGATCCCGCCGATCCGACGAAGTACATCTTTGATGGCAAGCCGGTTACGATGGAACGCGCCGAGGTGACGGTGCAGGTGCTGCGCGACGGGAAGCTGCAGCCCGAAACGCGCTCGCTGTATTCGACCCGCTGGGGCAAGGTCGTTTCCTCGAAGACCTATCCGTGGACATCGAAGACTGCTTTCGCGCTGCGCACGCCGCGCGTCGGCCTGCGCGATCTCGATCAGTACATGGCGGTCTGGCAGTCGAAGGATGTCCGCGAGTTGCGGTCGGTTCTCGGCAAGTATCAGGCCTATCGCTTCAACACTACTGCCGCTGATTCCAGCGGCGAGGCGCTGTATGGCGATCTTGGTATGATCCCCAACGTGTCGCGTGAACTCGTGGAGAACTGCTCGATCTCGGATTTTGCGCGCGAGCAGTGGGCGAAGGATCGCGTGCCGGTTCTCGACGGGTCACGCGCCGATTGCGACTGGAAGACTGACGCGGACGCTTCTGCGCCGGGCGTCTTCGGGCCGGCAGCCTCGCCCCACCTGTTCCGCACGGACTATGTCACGCAGAGCAATGACAGTTACTGGCTCACGAACCCCGCGCAGCCGCTGACCGGCTACAGCCCGATCTGGGGCGATGAAGCAACGACACGTTCGCTGCGCACACGCCTCGGCCTTATCCAGGTCGCGGACCGTGTGGCCGGAACAGATGGGCTGGGCGAGCCGAAGTTCGACATCGGCACGTTGCAGAAGGTCATGTACGGCAACCGCAACTATGGCGCGGAGTTGGTGCGGCAGGATCTTTCGAAAATCTGCATGCCGTCGGCCCGGCCGAACATTCCGGCTGCCTGCAAGGCGATGACGGAATGGGATGGAAAGGTCGATCTCGACAGCCGTGGCGCACACCTGTTCCACCTGTTCGCGGAGAATGGCGGGCTCAAATTCAAGGTCGCGTTTGATCCGAAGAACCCGGTCACGACGCCGAACACGCTCGATACGTCAGACCCGAAAGTCGTCGAAGCTTTCGCCAAGGCTGTCGACAAGCTTACCGAGCTTGAGATTCCCGCCAATGCCCGTCTTGGCGACGTGCAGCGCGAGACGCGTGGCGAGGAGCGCATACCGATCCATGGCGGCGCGGGACCCGAGGGCGTGTTCAACGTCATCACGGTGGAAAGCCTGGAGCCGAAGCTCGGCTGGACCAGCATTCGTCATGGCGCCAGCTGGATCATGACGGCGGAGTTCACGCCGGACGGCCCGGTGAGCCAGGGCATCCTGACCTATTCGGAATCGACCGACGCGACCTCGCCGCATCATTCCGACCAGACGCGGCTTTACTCTCAGAAGGGCTGGGACGATCTCCGCTTCACGGATGCCGCCGTTGAAGCCGGAACAGAGAGCCGGCTGACGATCGAGGAATAGGAGCTAGTGGAGTTCTTCGGCGACGCATCCGTCGCCGTCGAAGGTCACGTCCTCGACGCGGCCGGCGCCCATCACGAACCGCGTCGTGCAGGTTGAACGATAGACCTGCGGCGGCTCCCACACGGGGAAGGTTTCCGTGATGGTTTCGGTTTTGGTCTTGCCTTCCTTGTCGGTGAAGGTGCGCTTCACTTCGCGCGTCTCGTCGCGATAGTAGCCTTCACGCTCATCGACCGTGGTCTTGGTGTAGCTCCACAGTTCGCGGCCGTTGGACATCTGCGTGCGGTTCTGCGGCGGGCCCCAGCGCACCAGAACATCATCGCCCGTGCGCCCCATCTCGAGGCTCATGTGCTGGCGATAGCCCTCCTCCGTCGCGCAGGCGGAGAGCGCCATGGCGGAAGCGCCAAGCATGACGCAGGCGAGTTTGCGGAAGGTCATCGTCCCACTCCAGGTCCACTTCCCGGATCATCCCCGACCCCGGCTGAACCCAGATTGAATGAGACCGGGCTTCAACGCCAGTCCCGGCGAAACGACTTCGGCTTTGGCGTCAGTGGGATTGAAGGCCTGCCGGGTCGGACGGACGTGGCAGGTCGAGCGACGGACGGTCCGAATTCGTCGGCTGGGTCACGGCAGGCGCGAGCGGCACGGTTTGCGGTTCGATCGGCACCGGCGGTGTATAGGCCGGGGGCACATAAGCTGGCGGCGTGGGAGGCGGCGTCGGCGTGTAGGCAATTTCGGGCGCTGCGGGCATGGCAGGCGCGGGCTGGCCCGATCCGCGCGAGGGCGCCGAGGTGAGATCCGAGCGGATGAAAGCCTTCTGCCCGTTCTTGAGAACGACCTGATACCAGTTCCAGTCCGCGAGACGGGCGATGCCGACCACGTTCAGGATCAGGCCCGTGCTTCCGCTCGACAATACCTGCGTTTGTGGCGTCGTGAACGGCTCAGAGCGAAGGCGCACGCCTGTGCCCTGGATGGTGATGGGAGCGCCCGCGGGGGCGAAGGGCTCAACCGTGTAGCTGGCGCGTGCGATGGCGGGCTGGCCGGGAATCTGAGCCACGGCCACGCCGGAAGCCGCAAGGGCGGCGACGAAGACCGCTGAAACCACAACACGCATCGGATTACACCCAATCGTTGCGCGGACGAAAGCATGCCCGCAGCCCGAAAGAGTGCCATGGGACGGCGCCTAAACGATGGCGATCTTACAGCATTGCCGGGATGACGCGGTCCGGCGGCCGGTGGCCGTCGGCGAAGGTCTTGATATTGATGATGACCTTCTCGCCCATGTCGACCCTTCCCTCAAGCGTGGCCGAGCTCATGTGGGGCAGCAGCACCACATTGCGGAGCGCCTTGAGACGTGGGTTCACGTTCGGCTCGTTCTCGAACACGTCAAGGCCGGCGCCGGCGATCTCGCCGGCTTCGAGCGCACGGATCATGGCTGCTTCATCGACCACTTCGCCGCGGGCTGTGTTCACGAGATAGGCTTCGGGTTTCATCAGCTTGATGCGGCGCGCGGACAGCAGGTGGAAGGTCGCTGGCGTGTGCGGGCAGTTGATGGAGACGATGTCCATCCGCGCCAGCATCTGGTCGAGGCTTTCCCAATAGGTGGCTTCAAGCTGCTCAGCGACCTGATCGCGAACCGGCTTGCGGTTGTGATAGTGGATCTGGAGGCCGAAGGCGCGGGCGCGGCGCGCGACAGCCGTGCCGATGCGGCCCATGCCGATGATGCCAAGACGCTTGCCGTAGATGCGGCGGCCCAGCATCCAGGTTGGCGACCATCCGGTGAACTGGCCGGACTGCATCGCGTTCACACCATCAACGATGCGCCGGGGCGCGGCGAGGATCAGCGCCATCGTCATGTCGGCCGTGTCTTCAGTCAGCACCCCCGGCGTGTTCGTCACGGTGATGCCGCGCGAGACGCAAGATTGCACATCGATATTGTCCACACCGACACCGAACTGCGCGATCAGGCGCAGCCTGTCGCCTGCCCGCGCCAGCACACGTCCATCGATCTTGTCGGTCACCGTCGGCACCAGCACGTCGCAGCGGGCGGCCGCATCGCACAGCTGTTCGATCGTCATCGGCTGGTCACTGGTATTCAGCTCGACATCGAACAACTCGCTCATGCGCGTTTCGACCGGCTCGGGCAGCCGACGGGTCACAATGACCTTCACCTTCGGACGGGACGTAGGCATGCCTCGGGGCGTTCCTCTTGTTCGTGGCGCGCGGGCTGCCCCGTCTCACCTTTCAGGCGGTGTAGCAAGGCGAACCGGCCGGGCCAACCGGCTCCTCATCCCCACGACACGATACTCATAAGGCAAACGGGGGATTCATCCTGTTTTTTGGTGCTTGGTTAAGCGCACTTTCACCACCCCATGATTTGGTCGGCTTTCCGCCTCTCCACCACGAGGAAACGCCCGCCGTGAGCGAAAAACGCATTCGCCTCATCACTTTCCTTGCTGTTGCGCAGATTTTCGGCGCCGCAAGCGCTTATGCGCAGGACCAGCTGACACCGGGCAGCTTCAAGGCCTATGCGCCGGAAAGCATGGAACCCCGAATGAGCGATTTCTCCGGAAAGCCCGTGCCGCGTTATGCCAGCCTGCGGCATGACACGGTCAACGGGCGCTCGGGGCCTAGCCTCGATTACCCGATCCGCTGGACGTATGAGCGCGCCGGGCTGCCGGTGGTTATCGTGCGCGAGAGCCAGGACTGGCGCAAAATCCGCGATCCGATGGGCGATGAGGTATGGGTCAACAAATCCCAACTCGCCGCCGAACGCACCGCGATCACGACCGATGCCGGGTCCATTTTTAGGGATGCTAACCCGCGTTCGGCCCATATTGCGCGGTTTGAAGCCGGCGCGGTCGTCGCTCTCGCGGATTGCGCAGGAAGCTGGTGCCGCGTCGATGCCGAAGGCCGCGAGGGCTGGATTCGCAAAGCGCAGCTGTGGGGCGCCGATTCGCTGACTGCGCCGCCCGGAAATCGTTAGGATTTTGCTGCAGGCGCGTTCCATTCAGCGCGCTTGAGCCCCCCACACCCCCGTGTTAACCGGCCTCTCCTTACGGAGCGGCTCATGACGCAATCCAACTCGCCCCACGCTTTCCACACGCCGCAGGCGTCCTACAGCTATGAAGACCTGCTCAAGAGCGGGCGTGGTGAGCTTTTCGGGCCGGGGAATGCCCAGCTTCCGACGCCGCCCATGCTGATGCTGGACCGTATCAAGGAGATTACGCTCGACGGCGGCGCAGCAAAACGCGGCCATATCGTTGCGGAACTCGATGTTCATCCCGATCTCTGGTTCTTCAAATGCCACTTCCCGGGCGACCCCGTCATGCCGGGCTGCCTCGGACTTGATGCGATGTGGCAGTTGGTCGGTTTCTGGCTGGGCTGGTCGGGCTCGCCCGGCAAGGGGCGCGCGCTTGGCGTCGGGGAGTGCAAATTCACCGGCCAGGTCACGCCGGACAAGAAACTGGTGAGATACGAGATCGACATCCGCCGCGCGATTCGCTCGCACCTCACCATGGGCATTGCTGACGGGACCGTGTTCCTGGATGGCGAAAAGATTTACCAAGCCAAGGACATGAAAGTTGGCTTGATCGTTCCTGCCGCGTAAAAATCAGGTTCTGACTGCGCCGCCCAAAGCTGCGTCACGAGGTCCACAAGGGAGCTGCACGCCATGGCCGCCAACGGCCCAGATCTTCGCCGGGTAGTCGTCACGGGTATGGGCATCGTGTCCTCCATCGGCGACACGATTCGCGAAGTCACCGACAGCCTCAAGCAGGGCAAGTCGGGCATCAGCTTCATCCAGGATTACGCCGACAAGGGATTCAAATCCCAGATCGCCGGCAAACCGAACGCAATGCCGGAAGATCATGTCGACAAGCGCGCCATGCGCTTCATGGGCGATGGCGCCGGCTGGTGTCACATGTCGATGACGCAGGCAATCGCCGACGCCGGCCTCGACGAAAGCATCATCTCGAACCCGCGTACGGGCCTCATCGTTGGAACCGGCGGTCCTTCGACGCGCGCCATCGTGGCGGCGGCTGACTCCACTCGCGAAAAAGGCTCGCCGCGCCGCATCGGACCGTTCGCGGTGCCGAAAGCCATGTCATCGACTGCTTCGGCGACGCTCTCCACCCTCTTCAAGATTCTCGGCGTCAACTATTCGATCTCATCCGCCTGCACGACGTCGCTGCATTGCGTCGGCGCTGCATCCGAGCAGATCCAGTGGGGTAAGCAGGACGTGATGTTTGCCGGCGGCGGCGAAGAACTCGATTGGACACTCTCGGCGCTCTTCGATGGCCTCGGCGCGATGTCGTCAAAGTACAATGCCGAACCGCACCGCGCCTCGCGCGCGTATGACGCTGATCGCGATGGCTTCGTTATCGCGGGTGGCGCCGGGATGCTCGTCCTGGAAGAGTACGAGCACGCCAAGCGCCGTGGCGCGACCATCTATGGCGAAATCGCCGGCTATGGCGCGACCTCCGATGGCTTCGACATGGTTGCTCCGTCCGGCGAAGGCGCCGCGCGCGCCATGCGCCTTGCGATTAGCCAGGCTGGGCGGGCGCCCGACTATCTGAACCCGCACGCAACCTCGACGCCGGTTGGCGATATGAAAGAGCTTGAAGCCGTTCGTGAAGTCTTCGGACAGGCCGCCGCAGATCAGCCCATGATCTCCGCCACCAAGTCGATGACCGGCCACTCGCTCGGCGGCGCCGGCGTGCAGGAACTGATCTATTCGCTGATCATGATGAAGGAGAAATTCGTGGCTCCTTCCATCAACATCGACAAGCTCGACCCCCTCGCCTACGGCGTCAATATCATCCGCGAAGCGCGCGAAGCGGTGATCAAGATGGTGATGTCGAACTCCTTCGGCTTCGGCGGCACGAACGGCTCCGTCATGGTCGCGAAGGTCTGACGGCAAGTTCCGGATCGGACGTTCAATTTACCGAAGCGACTGCCGGCACGAATTTGATATTCGTGTGGAATGCCGCCTTGCCATCCGGCAGCACATCCATGTCTGTCGTATTGATGAACACGCCCATCGGGGCGAGCGAGTGCATGCTGTCTCCATCGACACCGAATTGATAGCAGACGGCGACGACGTTCGCCCGACCGCTTCGCGCACCTTTCGCCAGCGCCTCATCGAGACCCGCGAGAGCAGCACGATTGAGAATGTCGAATATGTACTCGCTGGAAAGATTCTGTCCGGCGGCTCCGGTCGCGAATGCGTTCTGCATCAGGACGACGGGGCCACCCTCCTCTGGCTGGAACATCACATCAACCTGTGCGCGCAGCGATATGCCATTCTCGCTGGCGGGCACGTCCCACGGCACATCCCGAAAAGCTTCCTGGGCCATCGCGAGTGGCGCGCTCGTGAAAAGCATGACTCCGGACGCCAGTCCCGCAGCGAGGCCATAAGCTGAGCTTCGAATGAAACGCGATCTACGAGACATGGGGCTGCCCTCCGGCTTTTTCTTCCCCCTGAACGAGACCATTTCGCAGCCGCGTCGCACAACAATGTCTGGCGAGCACGATATTCGTCGCAAATTGTCGTCAGAAATCTGGCAGGGCGACCCGCTTGAGATCGCGGCGAATTTGCGCACGCGCATGTATAGCTGTGACGTAGCTCACCGCACCATAGATGAACGCGGCGCCCAGCCCGATCGAGAACAGCACCGCCGGTGACCGGCCTGCTTCCATCCTCGCCAGATCATACCTGACCGCAACCGTCCACATTATGCCGACGACCGCGATCAGCAGCGGGACGATGACAAGCCCGCGCCTGTCCATCTCTACAATCCAGTCGACTCCAGACAGGAACGGACGAAGAAAGCCGTGCTTGCGGGCTCGGGCGCGAACCATCAATCGCATGATAGCCTTGTCGCCCGGGGCAAGCCGCAAAGCCTCCAGCGCCAGCTCGTAGGCGTCCAGAGGCTGCCTGCGCGCCAGAGCGCACTCTGCAAGTATCTGAAATGAGTTCGGCAATGTTGGATCAAGTTGCATGGCGCGTTGGGCGAGCGAAGCGGCGGCATCGTAGTCCCATTGCTGAAGGCGAAGGTGGGCAATGTTAAGCAACTCGTACGCCTCGCCAGCAAAGCGCTCGGCGTCATCAATCAGATCGCGTGCCGCAACAAGCTGATCAAGCCGCATCCTGCCCTTGGCCTTGCGATACTGATCCGAATTGAACCGGGCGACAGCAAGATTGAAAAGCGCATCGGAATCATCCGGCCTGTCGTCTGCGACACTCTCCGCGAGCTGCAACTGCTCGGCGCGATCGTTCTTGTCCTTTCCCGCTTTCTGCAGAGCGTATGTCAGTGTCGATTGCACGAGCAGATCGTCTGGATTCAGATTCGCGGCCGATCGGGCGATCTCCAGCGCTTCCTTCTTCTGTTGCTTGCCATCGTCCTCAAGACGGCACCGCGCCAGAAGGGCCATGGCCCGTGCATCGTTCGGGTTGGCGGTCAGCATGGTGCGCAACCTGGCTTCTGCGCCGCGCATATTCCCTGCACGCATAAGCGCCAACGCTGCTTGTTCACTGGCGGCCCGCTCGAAGCCGTCCATCGCGCTACCGCCTATTTCGAATGCTTGTCGAGGAAGGCGGTCACATCGTCGTAGAGACCGCCTTCGTTGGAATACTTGGCGTAATTGCGCGCCTGAGACAGCCATTCCAGCGTTGTCGGCTTGCGCGAGCGCGTCGCCTCACTGAGATGCTTCTGCTTGATCGGCGCGACCTCTCCGCTGTCGATGCTTTCCTCGATCGCGAAATCGCAAGCTTCTTCAATGAGGCCGACAAGATCGGCTCCAGAGAACCCTGAGGTCGCCTGCGCGATCGGCTCGAGATTGATAGGCTCCTGTGGACGATCCTTCATCGCCATGCCGAGGATCGCGAGACGCGCGTCCTTGTCGGGCGGTGGGATGAAGATCACCCGGTCGAACCGTCCCGGCCTGCGGAAGGCTGTGTCGATCGCCCACGGCACGTTAGTCGCCGCAAGGACGAGGATCCCGTCATTGCTGGCGTTCACGCCATCCATCTCGTTCAGGAATGTCGAGACGAGACTGGCGCCATGGTCCGCATGACCAAAACGGCGGCGAGCCGCCAGCGCCTCGATCTCGTCGAAGAACAGAACGGCTGGCTTCGATCCGCGCGCATTCTCGAATGCATTCGCAAGGCGCTTCTCCGATTGACCGATATACATGTCGAGCACTTCGGCGATTTCGATCGAGATGAAGCTTGCGCCAACTTCCCCAGCTGTCGCGCGTGCGATCATCGTCTTCCCGCAACCGGGGGGGCCGTACAGCAGCACGCCGCCGCCCGCCTTGCGCTTGAACTTCGAGAACAGTGATGGATTGCGAAAGGGTTGGATGATCTTGCGTGAAATATCCTTCTTCACCTCGTCGAGTCCGCCTACGTCGGCGAATGTCTTTGCCTCACGCCCTGTGCGATTGACTGGCGCATTGTCATCCGACTCCAGTGTCGTCCGTCCGCCGCGCAGGTTGACCACGTTGCTGGCAGCAGCGGCCTGCTTCGGAGCAAGCGCAGCGTCCAGCTCTTCATCACGCGATCCAGGGTCCGCCATCACGCCAGAGCGATAGGCTTCAGCCGCTTCTCCTGTTCGCCCGGCCTCGTGCAGGATACGCGCCCGCGCGACACACAATCTGGAATCATCGCCAATGACCCAGCGGAGCGCAGAGGAGACTTCCCCTTGATCGCTCAGGAACTCCCCCGCCATGATGCGGGCGTCGATATCATATTGTGCCGGCTCTATGACAGACAGCCAGCGCGAGGCTTCTTCCGGCTCGATCGCCTCATTCGCCGCGCGGATCACCGCACGCAACAGCCCGCTTTTGCCCGGAGACAGGCTGGCCGCTTCAATCAAATCGCCGAGTTCGCTCAACGTCCCACCCTTTTACAAGCCGGGGTGATCTTAAGGCACGACAATGGGGGGGCAATGCTTGACTGCCCCGGCGCACGCCCCTACCCCGCAAACAGCAAGTTATCGGAGCTTTCCCATGGCCGACTGGACCTTCCCCGCGGGCGATCTGATGAAAGGCAAACGCGGCCTGATCATGGGCGTCGCCAACGACAAGTCGATCGCCTGGGGTATCGCCCAGCAGCTGGCCGCCCAGGGCGCCGACATCGCCTTCACCTATCAGGGCGAGGCGCTGGAGCGCCGGGTGCGCCCCCTGATCGAATCCATCGGCATGAGCACGATGATCTCGGCCGACGTCACCAATGACGCCGAAATGGACACCGCGTTCGCCCAACTCAAGGAAAAATACGGCACGATCGACTTCCTCGTTCACGCCATCGCCTTCGCGGGCAAAGAGGAGTTGCAGGGATCGTTCGTCGCCAACACCACGCGCGAGGGCTTCCGCCGCGCCATGGATATTTCGGTGTTCTCCTTCGTCGACGCCTCGCGCCGCGCCTCCGAGATCATGAACCCGGGCGGCTCGATCGTCTCGATGACCTATCTCGGCGCCGAGCGTGTCGTACCCTCGTACAACGTCATGGGCGTCGCCAAGGCCGGCCTGGAGGCCGCCACCCGCTACGCTGCACGTGACCTTGGCGTCAAAGGCATTCGTGTGAACGCCATCTCGGCCGGCCCGATGCGCACGCTGGCGATGGCTGGAATCAAGGGCGGCAAGACACTCATGAGCACCGGCCGCGACTGGTCGCTGCTCAAGGAAGATACTTCCATGGAGGGCGTCGCGGGATGCGCTCTGTACCTGCTATCGCCACTGGGTCGTTCGATCACGGGCGAAGTCGTCCATGTCGACGCTGGCTTCCATATCGTCGGCGTCCCCGATCTTCAGGACGGCGGCAACGGCCCCGCGGGGGCCTGAGGCGTCAGTGCGTATCAGCGATGTCGTAGGACGCCAGCGTTCCCTGCTGGGCTGTCGTCATCGCCTGATTGGCCGCTTTCATGACCCAGCCGTCCGGCGACGTCAGCAGCTGCATTGCCCCGAAGGCGATCCCGCAGATCGCGGCAGCGCCAATGACGACAACAAGAATGCCGCGTAAATTATCGCTGATGTGAAGTGCCGGCGTCGCGTGCGCGCCAGTATTCTGCACCGAATTCTGCAAGCCCATGGTCGACCTCCTCGTCTCTGGACCGCGCTTGCGCGCTCTTTCCAGCCAAAGCGGTGTGGGTCAGATCAATCCGACACATGCCGCAACTCGCGAGCTAATGCGCGCCCGCACAGGGAGGACTTCTCGTTGGGGAGGGGCCGTTTTGGCGTTTACGCCTTCAGGCTCTGATTTGTAAGCTAAGTCACAGATTCGCGAGCGGCAACACCCGATCTGCGCTTCAAGTCGGAGACTGCGCAGTTTCTGGAGTTGCAGTTGCAGGCCCAGTCGGCCCCGCCGTTGGGGCAATATCCTCCACCGCGCGATTACCGGGTGTCACCGGCTCTGCCTGCAGGCTCAGCATCACGACGTAAGCCGCAACAACGAGAACGATGCTGACCACCAGAACCCAGATCATGCCTTTTACGTTCTGCCCCTGACGCGCACGCTGTGCCGAGATGTTCTTTGTCGTCGGTTGATCGGGGTCCGTTTCGTCGAATCCAACGCGCGTCATCTTAATTCCTCCTGACCACGATGAGTGGCCTGTCGGAATGGAACACGTTGTTCCACAGAGGGTTCCCCACGGCGCCTGAAGCAGATCAGTCCAGCGGAGCTACGCCCAGCTTGTGCAACTGCGTCCACACTGGCGCAACGAGCCGATCAATTGAATCTGCGTCTGGCGGCGCATCGAGATTTGGGGACGCG
The DNA here is from genome assembly GCA_036795465.1 of Hyphomonadaceae bacterium. Classification (GTDB taxonomy): domain Bacteria; phylum Pseudomonadota; class Alphaproteobacteria; order Caulobacterales; family Hyphomonadaceae; genus UBA7672. Next base: position 11,560 of record DAIRES010000008.1, on the reverse strand, counting down.
ACCTCGCACGACACGACAATATCGCAGATGTGGCGGGCAGGATCGATGAAGCGCGCCTGCGCGGCGCGCACGAAGCGTAGGTATTGCTGTATCACGCTTTCAGCGCTTCTTCCCCGCTCCGCTTCATCACGGCGTATGCGCCGAATAAGACGAAGATCGGCAGGCGCATCGACGAATACCGTGAGGTCGAAGAGACTGGCGAAGGTCGGATCCGAAAGCACGTGAATGCCCTCAATGATGACGATCGGCCGGGCCTCCACGCGCTTGGTCACGCCGATCTGCCGGTCGTGCTTTGCGAACTCGTAAACGGGCTGTTCGACGCTTTCACCGCGCTTCAGCGCTTCGATGTCACGCCGAAGGTTCGCCATGTCCTTGTTGGCGGGATCATCGAAGTTGAACGTGCGCTCAAGCTCGGCATGCGACATGGCGCGTGCGGCAGGTCCGTAGTGATCACGCCCAAAATAGTAATTGTCCTCGGTCACCAGCTGGCATCTTTCGACGCCAAGCCGCGCGTGGAGCGCTCGCGCCAGCGTCGTTTTTCCTGAGCCCGAACCGCCCGTGACGGCGATCATGAAAGACCGCGTCATGCCGCTCAGTCCTCGTCGCGCTTGACCAGATCGCGTCGAACCCGCTCGGACGCCAGCAACTGCTCGATACGCCGTGCTTCGTCATAGCTGTCGTCAGCAATGAACCGAAGGTTGGGCGTATAGCGCATGTCGATTTCACGGCTCAGCCGACCACGCAGGAAGCCGGCTGCCCGGTTCAGCGCCGCCACCGTCTTGGCCATGTCATCGCCACCCAGCGGGGCGCAGAAGCCGGTGGCGTTCTTGAGATCGGGAGAAATGCGCACCTCGGTTACGGTGATCGATTTCCCTGCAAGATCAGGGTCCGAGAACTCCTCGCGGGCGAGGATATCCATGAGCGCATGCCGAATAAGCTCTCCGGCGCGCAGTTGTCTCTGGGTGGGCGGTTTCATCGGAATGTCAAAGGGCCGGGCGGCCTCCCTGTCAAGGCGATTGCGCCTCTACGGTGATGTCGTTTTTCCGGCCGCGCGGTCTGCCGCGACCCTTATCTTGAGGTTACATAAACAGAACGCCACATAGGCCAGACATGCTGAACCGCCTTCCTGACCACGACAAACTCTACACGCACCTGCTAAGGCGCGATCCTGAACTCGACGGCATTGTTTACGTCGGGGTGAAAACGACAGGAATATTCTGCCGGCCCGTCTGCCCCGCCCGGACCCCGCTATCGAAGAATATCACCTTCTACGGCTCCCCCGACGAAGCGATCGCTGCTGGCTTGCGTGCGTGCAAGCGCTGCCGGCCTCTCGACGATCCCAACGCGCCGGGCGTCGTTCTCGACAAGCTCCTGCGCCTGGTTGAGGAGGATCCTTCGCGCCGCTGGAGCGAGGATGACCTGCGCGAGCTGGGCATCGAGCCAGCAACTGCGCGGCGCCAGTTCCAGAAGCGTTTCGACATGAGCTTCTCGCAGTATGCCCGCGCGCGCCGCCTCGGCCACGCCTTCAACACGATAAAGAAAGGAAACGCCGTGATCGAAGCTCAGCTCGACGCCGGCTTCGAGTCCGGCTCCGGCTTCAGGGAGGCCTTCTCACGCACCTTTGGCGAAGCGCCACACAAGTCCCGCGAAGCACTCGCTTTCGCCATGGACTGGATCGACACGCCACTCGGCCCGATGCTCGCCATCGCCGATGAAACCCATCTGCACATGCTGGAGTTCGTCGAACGCAAGAAGTTGCAGGATCATGTCGAACGCTACCGCAAGATGTTCAACGCAATCGTCCTGCCGGGTGACACAAAAGCGCTGAAACTGATCCGCAAAGAGCTGGCGGACTACTTTTCAGCCAAGACCCTCGATTTCAAATCGAAGATTGCCGGAGCGGGTACTGAATTCCAGAACGAGGTATGGAATGAGCTTCGCCGCGTGCCTCCAGGCGTCACCCGCTCCTACCAGGAGATGGCGCAGCTTATCGGCAGGCCGTCCGCCGTCCGTGCAGTTGCCAACGCCAACCGTCTGAACCGCTGCGCTATCATATTGCCGTGCCATCGCGTGATCGGCGCCGACGGAACGTTGACCGGCTACGCCGGAGGCCTCTGGCGGAAGCAGTGGTTGCTCGATCACGAAAAACGCCACACCGGCCAAACGCTGCTGTAACTACTTCTCTTCCTTCACGACTACCCCACGCTTCTTCAGCGCCTCGCGAAGCAGGAACTCTATTTCGGCATTCACCGAACGTAGTTCCTGCGACGCCAGGCGCTCGATCGCGGCGTGAAGCGCCGGATCGAGCCTGAGTGGAAAAGCTTTCTTGCCGGGCGAAGGCATGGGTTCGCCTGTTCTGGATTGAACCTAGTAGAGCGAGCCGGCATTCACGACGGGTTGCGCCTCCCGATCGGCGCACAGCACCACCAGCAGGTTCGACACCATCGCAGCCTTGCGCTCGTCGTCCAGCGTGACGATGTCGCGCTCGGAGAGCTGCTGCAGCGCACTCTCAACCATCGAGACGGCGCCCGTCACGATCTTGGCGCGAGCTTCCAGAACCGCTTCCGCCTGCTGCCTGCGCAGCATCGAGGACGCAATCTCCGGAGCATAAGCCAGGTGCGACAACCGCGCTTCGTCCACCGCGAGCCCGGCAATAGCGACCCTCTCCTGCAGCCGCGCCTGAAGCATCTCACCCACCTTCACGCCATCGGCACGCAGTGTAGGCTCTTCGCCTTCGCCGTGATCGTAGGCAAAGTGTGACGTGATCTCGCGCAGTGAGGTTTCGATCTGGATGTTCACGAAAGTCTCGTAGTTGTCGACGTCGAACAGGGCCTGCGCCGTATCCACAACACGCCAGACTATCACCGCCGCGATCTCGATCGGATTACCCTTCTTGTCGTTCACCTTGAGCGTCTGCGAAGTGACGTTGCGTACGCGCAGGGAGATCTTCTTTCGCGAGTACCAAGGAACCACCCAGCGCAGGCCGGGCTTCTTGTCTGTCCCCTTGTAGTTGCCGAACAGCGTGATCGCCGTGCTTTCATTCTGCTGAATCGAATAAAGGCCCGAAAGGATCAGAACGGCCGCCAGCGCGATGACAACACCGCCGCCAATGTACGCAACGATCGACAGATCATCGCCTGTCCCGTTTTCCGCGATCACGATGCCCTGGATGATCATCCAGCCGGCAACGATGAAACCCAATAGCGCAAACACCAGCAGAAAGCCGCCGCTGCCCGTCGCCGCCGCTTTTTCCTGCGTCCTCTTATGGCTGATGACTGTCACGAGATGTCCTCCACGATCGATATCGAAGTGATATCACTTTGATATTGACTGCGATCGCTGTCAAGCACATTGTTGGTAACGGCAATGGAGCGGGAAAATGGATGCGACGATTCTGATCTGGTTGATGGGCGGGCTAGCCGCACTTCTCGTCATGATGATCATCGTTGTATCGATCGCGCGCGGCATGGACGCCGGCCGCCCTGCAATCAAGACCTCGCTGCCTGGCCATCTGGCGCAGTCTCTGGGCCTCGCGTCCGAGGAGACGAAAGCCATTACCGATGGCGATGACGAGACCACTAAGCAGAAAAAGCAGATGGCAGCTTTCTTCAGCATCGCGGCAACGGTTGCCGCTGTCATTGGCGTCATCTCTTTTGCAAAGGGCTTCAACGATGGGGATATCATGCCGGCGATATCTGAACTGACGGCTGGCGAACTTCGCGGCACGCTCGTCAATGTGCGTAACAGCGATCCGGTCGTCCTCATTGTTCCGGGCTCCGGCCCGACGGACCGCGACGGGAATAGTCCGCTCGGCTTGAAAACAGACGCTTACAAGCTTCTGGCGGATGCTTTGGCAGAAGAAGGTATCGCCACAGTGCGCGTCGATAAGCGGGGCATGTTTGGGAGCGCGAACGCGGGCGATCCGAATGCGGTAACGCCCGCCAGCTATGTCGCTGACTATCACGCCTGGATTGACGCCATCAAAGCCGAACGTGGTTCCGATTGCGTATGGCTGCTGGGCCATTCGGAGGGGGCGCTGATGGTTTCACTGGCCGCCGAAAATCGGAGAGATGTCTGCGGGCTGATTCTCGTGGCGGGCATGGGCCGCAAGATGGGCGATGTCATTCGCCAGCAATTGCGAGCTAACCCCGCCAATGCACCGATTCTCGACGAAGCTCTGGAAGCGCTCTCGCAACTTGAGGCTGGCCGCCATGTCGATACGACCAACATGACGCCCTCCCTGCTTTCGCTTTTTGCGCCGCAAGTGCAGGACTATCTGATCTCCATTCTGAACGTGGACCCGGTCGAAGCGGTTCGGCGCGCCAACAAGCCGACGCTCGTGGTTCAAGGAACGACCGACCTGCAAGTCACAGTCGAAGACGCGAAACTGCTCAACAAGGCCCGGCGCACAACGCTCAAGCTCATCGACGGCATGAACCACATTCTCAAGGAAGCGCCGATCGATCGGGCGACTAACCTGGCTACCTACGCCGATCCATCCCTTCCGCTGGCCCCGAAGCTGGTCAGCAGGATCACGGATTTCATCGACGATAATGATTGATATGCAGCGCACGCTCCCGCGCTCGCTGCATAACCGAGTCGAGCTCGCCGCGACCCGCGTCAGTAACGCTGATAAGCGCCCTTGATCATCGAATAACCAACACTGGGCTTGCTCCAGTCACAAACCCCATCGGGGAAGATCTTCTTCAGTCGCGCCTGCTGCGACTTCGAGAGCGCCACCTTGTACTCAGCTAGATCGACAGGCTTGAGCTGGCACTTCATCACGTCATTCGTCACCGGCGCCCCGGCAATCAGCCGGGGTTCCAGATGCAACGG
>DAIRES010000008.1:0-6624 GCA_036795465.1 Hyphomonadaceae bacterium | reverse complement strand
TTTATCAATCCGGACGAATAGACAGCCGCCAACGCGGCTGGATCACCCACTGACCGCTTTTTGATAAAGCCGCCATCAACGTCATTGCCGCCGATCAGTTCGTTGAGCTGCAGGAATTCATCGACACTGATCTTCCCGTCGTTGAGCCCCTTCAGGCCGTACTGAAGCCCCACATTGTCCTGAGGCTTGCGCGCAAAACCCGTCTTCGGGTCCCTACCGTAGATATTCACGCGCATGTCCGTGATCGTGCAGCGAGCGCCCTTCGGGTTTTTCTTGGGATCGTAGATCAGGCTCTTGTCGTTCAGCGCACATCCCGGCGCATTCGTCGCGGTCATTACCGGCACGAACGAGCGCTCCCAAGATCCGCACGTGCCTGCGCTATACCCTTCAACCGCAGTCTTCTTGTCCTGGCTCCACGCCTTGCCAGCGGGCGACTTCCAGAATTGCTGGAGAAGTCCGCAATCTGCCGTGTTCATTGTGGAATCGGGGAAGCTCAGGGAGGGCTGCAGCCCGTCCAACAGCCCCGGATACATCTGCGTGATCACCATCTGCTGGATCGACCCGCCGGACCCGCCTGTGCCGACCGTCCATTTGGGAACACCGTAAGCCTCGATGAAATGCTCCTTAAGCATCATGAGGTGCTCGCCCTGCAGCACCGCGTTGCCATGTTGCTGGTTCACCAGCTCGGTCGAGGCGACATAGGCAAAGCCGCGCCCCAGATAGAGATCAGACAGCACGGCCGCCGGCTGGTTCACGCCTTGATTGTACTGCGTGCCCGCTCCGCCCCCGAAGGTGAAACCAAGACGCCCGTTCCAACCTTCGCTGGCGGAAAAACCCGCCGTGGCGGGATCATCGAGAACGCCGATGCGATAGATCGACCGATCGATTACGCCACTTTCCACGCGCACGATGAATGGAACCGTCTTGCCCTCGATCGTGGTCGTCATGGCGACGTCAGCAGGCTTCGGCCCTTTCGGATCGAATGCCTTGTAAGCGCCGCCGTCCGCCGGCTTGTAGAACCAGTCATAGCGCGTCGGCGCAGAGCAGTTGGCGTCGGTAGGCTCACCCAGACCCGACTCCTTCGTACGGCACTCATACGGCGTCATATGCGGACCGGAGAGGATCGGGCCCGTGATCGGATAATTCACCAGCGGTTGGCTGACCGAATAGCCGGTCGGCCCGCGCACCTGCAGCCAGTTGCCGCCATTATCGAGCCCGGAGATCACGCCCCGCAACGTGTTGGCTGGCTGGTCGAACTTCAGCGGGGATTCCAGCTGCCGGCCATTGAGCGAAACCTTCAGCTCGCTCGCCTTCGCGCCTTCGCTTGCCTTGATCTCGATAAGCGCATCGCCGCCCGACACGAGATCGTAGCGAGACGACAAAACCTTGATGTCGATCTTTCCCTGAACCGCCGGCGCTGCCGATTGCGACAGCGCAGGTGCCGCTACAAGCGACACCACAGCCATCGCAGCCGCGGCGCATCCCGCAAGCGCACGCACCCTGAGTTTGATCATTGCTTCTCTCCCGCCGGAACTGCTGTCCGTTGAGGAAGATTTTACCGGCCCCGGCGCGAAAGTCGCGCGAAATCCGGACCGCCACCACATGGATCGCGAAGCCGTTGGCCAAGCGAAATCAATGACTTGGAGAGTTCAGGCAGGGTACGGCACGGGTGGCAGTGCGCGGTCGATACTATTCGGAGAGCATTCCCGGCTGGGATACGCTTGCAACCTGCTCCGCCGCTGGCGTCTCCACGTCGCTGCGCGACATGTCCTGCATCGCATACCATGCGCCCGCCATCGCCATGACGGCGGCGGTAAAAAGGATCGAAGCCTGATGCATGTCGGCCTCCGCGTGATCCCCGCCCCTGCGAGGGTTACTACACACCCAACCATGCCAACCCGTGGTGAAGATCCGGTTCAGCCGATCCATGAAATTTCACCCACCGCCCCGCCAAAAGCAGTCATCGCATAAACAAAAACCCCCGGGGCAGCGCCCCAGGGGTTCATGTTTCTTCTTGCCTGAGCAGGCCTCAATCCAGCTTCCGCTCGATGAGTTCCACCTGGAAGCATTCGATCTGGTCGCCTTCACGGATGTCCTGATAGTTCAGGAAGGCCATGCCGCACTCCATCCCCTGCTTCACTTCTGGGACTTCGTCCTTGAAGCGTTTCAGGGTGGACAGCGTACCCTCGTGGATCACCACGTTGTCGCGCAGCAGGCGGACGCCCGAACCACGACGCACGATGCCCTCGGAAACACGGCAGCCGGCAACCTTGCCCGCTTTCGAGATCGAGAAGACCTGCAGGATTTCCGCATAGCCAAGGAACGTCTCGCGGCGTTCCGGCGCCAGCATGCCCGAGAGCACGCCTTTCACGTCGTCGATCAGGTTGTAGATGATCGAGTAGTACCGGATTTCCACGCCTTCGCGCTCGGCCAGATCACGCGCCTGCTTGTTGGCGCGGACGTTGAACGCGATGATCGGAGCATTGGCGCCAGCCGCAAGCTGCACGTCGCTTTCCGAAATCCCGCCAACGGCGCCGAGGACGACGCGTGCGCGGACCTCATCCGTTGACAGCTTCTCGAGAGCCTGCGTGATCGCTTCGACCGAACCCTGCACGTCACCCTTGAGGATGAATGCAGCTTCCTTGGTCTGTCCACCCGCGGCCGTGCCGCCTTCCTTGAGGCGAGCCAACATCTGGTCGAGCGACGTGCGCATGCCCGCGCCCGACTTGTTACGCTTGGTGCGAACGCGGTAATCGATGATCTCGCGTGCGCGCGCTTCGCTGTCGACGACTACGAACGCGTCACCCGGATCGGGCGAACCATCGAGGCCGAGGATTTCAACCGGCGTAGCAGGACCAGCGGTTTCGAGAGTTTGGCCGCGCTCGTTGTTGAGCGCTTTCACCCGACCCCACTGCGCACCAGCAACGATAATATCGCCCTTGCGTAGCGTACCACGGTTCACCAGCACGGTCGCAACCGAACCACGGCCCTTGTCGAGCTTGGATTCGATGACCACGCCGTCGGCGTCGCGATCTGGGTTTGCCTTAAGCTCCAGGATCTCAGCGAGCGCCGAGATGTTGTCGGTCAGCTCGTCCAGACCGGTTTTCTTGAGCGCTGAAACGAACACGGCCGGCGTCTGACCGCCCATGGCCTCAACCTGCACGTCGTATTGCAGGAGCTGCGTCAGCACGTTTTCCGGCTTGGCGTCGTGCTTGTCGATCTTGTTGACCGCAACGATGATCGGCGCACCCGCCGCTTTCGCATGCTGGATCGCCTCGATCGTCTGCGGCATCACGCCATCGTCCGCCGCCACCACGAGGATGACGATGTCGGTGGCGTTCGCGCCGCGGGCGCGCATGGACGAGAAGGCCGCGTGGCCCGGCGTGTCGAGGAAGGTGATCTTCTCGCCGGATTTCAGCTGAACCTGATAGGCGCCGATATGCTGCGTGATGCCGCCGGCTTCGCCCGACACAACGTCGGTCTGGCGCAGCGCGTCGAGCAGCGAGGTCTTGCCGTGGTCGACGTGACCCATGACGGTCACGACCGGGGGACGGCCCTCGAGGTGATCGTCATGATCGTCAACGCCTTCGAGGCCAATCTCGACGTCTGATTCCGCCACGCGTTTAACGGTGTGGCCGAATTCCTCGACAATGAGCTGCGCGGTATCCGCGTCGAGCACATCCGTCGAGCGAACGAGTTCGCCTTGCTGCATCATGAATTTCACGACGTCGGCCTGACGCTCGCTCATGCGGTTCGCAAGATCGGCCACCGTGATCGACTCCGGAAGCACGACTTCACGCGAAACCTTTTCGGCTCCACCGCCAGCCATTTTCAGGCGACGTTCACGCTCGCGTTCGCGAGCGCGTTTCACGGCGGCGTAGGAACGCTGTTTCTCGTCGTCGTCACCGAGCGCAGCCGAAACGGTCAGCCTGCCCTGGCGACGCTTGGGTTCATCCTTGCGTACAGCGCGGGCTTCGCCGGTCGGCTCGTCGCCGGACGACTTCACGCGTTTGACGCGTCCGCCCAGTTCGGACAGCGGCGTCAGTTCATCCGGATCAAGTGGAGCAAGCGGACGCGGACCACCGGGACGACCAGGACCGCCGGGACCACCCGGACCACGGCCAGCGCCGCCCGGACCACCCGGACGCGGCGGGCCACGGTCGCCACTGAAACCACCTGGGCGCGGGGCGCCAGCACCTGGGCCGCCGGGGCGCGGAGCGCCCGGGCCACGCGGACGATCGCCATCGGGACGCACGCGCACGGCACCGCCCGGTCCACGCGGAGGCGCAGCACGATCGCCGCTGAAGCTTGTTGCGCCGGTGCGCGGCGGAGCGCCACGCGCGTCACGACGGAAGCCTTCGCGATCTCCACCGCCGCGGCCAGCACGGCTGCCACGTTCGCCATCGTCTTCATCCGGGACGACGACAGGCGCGACCTCGCCACGGGCCGCTGCTTCGGCCCGGCGTTTTTCTTCATCAGCCAGTCTGCGCGCCTCTTCGGCACGACGACGGTTGGCTTCGTCGATCGCCTCCTGCTCGGCGCGGCGGCGTTCTTCGTCCACGCGGCGCTGGGCGAGTGCTGCCTGACGCGCTTTCAGCTCGGCTTCAGAGAAGTTGGATTTCTGCACGGCCTCTTGCGCGGCCGTCGGCGGAGCGGCCGCAGCAGCGGCGGCGGCCGGCTTTTTCTCGGGCTCTGCGGGGCGCACGACCTTCGGCTTTTCGCCAGGCGTCACCACTACGCGTTTTTTCTTTGTCTCGACGACAACCTGCTTGGAGCGGCCGTGCGAGAAGCTTTGCTTCACGGTGCCCGCGTCCGCCCGCTTGAGAGTCAGCGGCCGGCGTCCAGTGTTGTCCGTGTCCTTGGTATCGCTCATTCACTCACTTCAGTTGCAGGCAGTTCGGTTGAAGCCAACGGCTCCGGAGGATTGCCCCCGGAAACATGGGCCTGGGTGTCGTCTCTATTCTGTCGCCCTGTAGCGCCACTCGGTTGCCAGCCCGGCAGCCAGACGCGCCGGAACCCGGAAAGCCTTGCCAGCTCTCCCCTCCAAGCGTGCGCTATACGGCCATATTTGACGCAAGCGTGTATCACACGCTCACGCCCCAAGGCCATGCCCAATTCATCGGCCGAAAAACAGCTGATGACAGGCGGAAGTTCAAGGTTTCCGGCGCTTTTACCAGTTTCGTCCGGCTCCGGCGTATGGAGCCCACGCGTCAGCGCGAGAACCTTGCCCCGCTGATCCTCTGACCCGTCGGAGGCTTCGATCAGGAAGGCTGGAGCCGCTTTGCGGATCTCCTCCCGGACCTGCTCAAACCCCAATATGAGATCGCCGGCGCGTTTTACCATGCCGAGCTGGTCAAGAATTCGCTTGGCCAGCAAGGCTTCCACCTGCTGGGCCAGATCAGTCGCCACTTTCACCTGCTTCTTGAACGCCCGATGGAAGGCGCCCTTCTTAACGGCAAGTCCGATCGCTTCGCCTGAAGCCGTCACCCAAGCGCCTCTGCCCGGCAGCTTGGCCGCAAGGTCCGGAGTTACTTGATTGTCAGGCGACAGGACAAAACGGATCAATTCAGCCTGTTGGCGCCGCTCCATCGTGACGATGCAACGACGCTCAGGGTCACGCGCACCTGCCTTGCCGGCGCGGGGCGGACCCGCGTCGGTTTCAGCATCTGGAATGCCGCTCAGTTCGCCATCACTGGTCGCTTGAGGCATTCGCCCCCTTCAGATTGAAAAGTTCATCGCCACGGCTGCGCGCCGTGCTGCCGGGAGTTTCACCGCCGGCCGCATCCAGCTCGGCTTCTTCCGCATCCAGCGCCGCTGCACGAGCCGCCAGAGCCTCTTCGAGCGCCTGCGGTTCGACCCAGCCGGCCGCGACGCGTGCCTTGAGGATGAACAGTTCCGCGTCGTCGCGGGTCATCTCGCCCTTTGTAAGAAGGCCGGGCATCATTTTGGGCTTGCCGTCCGGACCAGGCTCTTTCCAGCCAACGAGATCGTCCGGCACAAGGCCAGCGAGGTCGTCGATCGTCTTAACGCCGTTCTCGCCGAACTTGACGGCCATCTGCGGCGTGACGCCTTCCATGTCTGCAACTTCATCGACGACGCCGAGTTCCTTGCGCTTGGCGACCAGTTCGGCCGTCAGCTTTTCAAGATACTCACGCGCGCGCTCCTGCAGTTCGCCCGCAACCTCTTCGTCGAAGCCTTCGATCGTGGCGAGACCATCGATCTCGACATAGGCAATCTCTTCCACCGTCTCGAAGCCTTCGGACGCCAGCAGCTGGGCCAGCGTTTCGTCGGCATCCAGAGCCTTCTGGAACAGGTCGGTGCGCTCCTTGAATTCGCGCTGACGGCGCTCGCTGTCAGCGGATTCCGTCATCAGGTCGATCTGCCAGCCCGTAAGCTGCGAGGCGAGACGCACGTTCTGACCGCGACGACCGATCGCCAGCGGGAACTGGCTCTCTTCCACCACAACTTCCACGCGGCCTTCTTCCTCGTCGATGACAACCTTCGAGACTTCCGCTGGCTGCAACGCGTTGACGATGAACGTCGCATCGTCCCCAGACCACGGGATGATGTCGATCTTCTCGCCGCCGAGTTCGGACACCACAGCCTGAACGCGCGCACCGCGCA
>DAIRES010000329.1:0-2482 GCA_036795465.1 Hyphomonadaceae bacterium | reverse complement strand
GGCCTGTCACGCCGGAGGTCGCGGGTTCGAGCCCCGTCACTCGCGCCAGGTATCGAATTGAATTTCCGGTGTTTTTCCGGCTTTCCCCCAAAAATCGTCAGACGTTTTCGAAATCGGCTCGTTTGTCGTGTTTCGTGAACGGTTGAAGCTGTCTGCGTTGTTTCGGGATCGCATCCGCGACGGATGCGGTTTTCTCCCTACCGGGTTCCAGCCAGGCGGAATCGCGCTGTGGTGCGCCGGTGGCCGCGCGAAGCCTGTGGATGGTTTTCAAGTGGGCTCTTCCCGTCTCCGAACGATCTGTGCGCCCCTCTCCAGCTCCCGATTGCGGATCGCATGGTTGGAGGTCGGTTCGTCTTATCGACATTGGTGTTCAGCCCAGCGGTCGGCCCGTTTTGGCTCCGCGTTTGAGGGCGCGCCGTGCGATCGCTTGCAGCCTATCGTCTGATGGGCGGTTGCGACGTTCCAACGCAGAGCAGATGCTCTCCACAACCCGGATTTATGGCTGGAAAGTCGCCGGTGAGCCAAGAATCCCCGATGCGTCTGGAGGCTCTATTGCCTCTCGCGTCAAAGCGGCATAGGCCGTCGGCAAAAGACTAGCCGAGGGTATAATGGAAGACGCGCAGACGCTCGTCGTCGAATATCTGCCGGTCGTGATTTTTCTTGTCCTGGCGATCGCGATCAGCCTTCTTTTCATCGTTGCGTCGACGCTTCTGGCGCCGCGTAAACCGGATCCGGAAAAGTTGTCCGCTTACGAGTGCGGCTTCAACGCATTCGACGATGCGCGGATGAAATTCGACGTGCGATTCTATCTGGTCTCCATCCTCTTCATCATCTTCGACCTTGAAGTGGCCTTCCTGTTTCCGTGGGTGTTCCAGGTGGCCGAGGGCAATGTGTTTGCCTTCTGGTCGATGATGGCCTTCCTCGGCGTGCTGACAGTCGGCTTCGTCTATGAATGGCGCCGTGGCGCGCTGGAGTGGCAGTAATGGCCGAGGCGAAGGTAGCTACTGCTGCGCCCTCGGGCGGCGCGCTCGTGAAGCCAAATGATCCGTATTTCGCCGGGCTCTCGGATGAGCTGGCGGACAAGGGTTTTGTTGTTGCCGCTGTCGATGACCTGATCACATGGGCGCGCACCGGCTCGCTGATGTGGATGACGTTCGGCCTTGCCTGCTGTGCGGTCGAGATGATGCAGGCGTCTATGCCGCGTTATGACATGGAACGCTTCGGCGCCGCGCCTCGCGCCTCGCCGCGCCAGTCGGACGTGATGATCGTCGCGGGCACCCTCACCAACAAGATGGCTCCCGCGCTCCGCAAGGTTTACGACCAGATGCCGGAGCCGCGTTACGTGATCTCGATGGGATCGTGCGCGAATGGCGGCGGGTATTACCATTACTCATACGCGGTAGTGCGCGGCTGTGACCGCATCGTGCCGGTCGACATCTACATTCCGGGCTGCCCGCCGACGGCTGAAGCGCTGATCTACGGCCTGCTGCAGTTGCAGAAGAAGATTCGTCGTGAGGGGAGCATCGAACGATGAGCGTTCCTTCTCCCGCTTCGATGATTGCCGAGCTCAAGCTGCACCTGGAAAGCGTGCAGGCGAAGGCGATCAAGTCGATCACCGTCACGCTCGGCGAGATCACGGTGATGGCGCAGCGCGACAGCATCGCGAAACTGCTGGAATTCCTGCGCGATGACAGTCAGTGCCGCTTCGAGACGCTGGTCGATTTGTGCGGTTGCGATTTCCCGACCGAACCGGAGCGGTTCGAGATCGTCTATCACCTGCTGTCGATGCGCCTGAACCAGCGCATTCGCGTGAAGGTGCGTACGGATGAAGCCACGCCGGCGCCGAGCGTCGCGAACGTGTTTCCGGTAGCCAACTGGTACGAGCGCGAAGCGTTCGACATGTACGGCATCATCTTCTCGGGTCACCCGGACCTGCGCCGTATTCTCACCGACTACGGGTTCGAAGGTTATCCGCTGCGCAAGGATTTCCCGCTGACCGGCCGCGTGCAGGTTCGCTACGACGAAGCCCAGAAGCGCGTGATCAACGAGCCGGTTCGGCTTGTTCAGGAATACCGAAACTTCGACTTCCTCTCTCCCTGGGAAGGCATGCAAGCCATTATCCCGGGTGATGAAAAAGCCGGGGGCCAGAAATAGTCATGGCCGAGCAACACATCGATCAGTCTAAGTCCGCCCTCATGGAAGAGATGGACGATCGCAAGTTCACCATCAACTTCGGCCCTCAACACCCGGCGGCGCACGGCGTGCTGCGCCTTGTGCTGGATCTGGATGGCGAGATTGTTGATCGCGTCGATCCGCACATCGGGCTGCTGCATCGCGGCACAGAGAAGCTGATCGAGTACAAGACATTCCTGCAGGCGCTGCCGTATTTCGACCGTCTCGATTACGTCGCGCCGATGAACCAAGAGCATGCCTACTGCCTCGCCATCGAGAAGCTGGCGGGCATTCAGGTTCCGGTTCGCGC
>DAIRES010000328.1:0-2525 GCA_036795465.1 Hyphomonadaceae bacterium | reverse complement strand
CGAACACGCGAACAAAGCTTGCGCTTTGGGCTCTGGCCGCTATCTGAACCGCCAATTGAAGGCTGTTTGACATGTCCCGTCCCTCCCCCACCGTCACCGTGATGATGGATGCTGCGCGCGCTGCTGGCCGCCGGCTGATCCGTGATTTTGGCGAAGTCGAAAACCTGCAGGTCTCCAAGAAGGGACCTGCTGATTTCGTTTCCGCCGCCGACCAGAAGGCCGAAGAGATCATCCGCAAGAGCCTGGAGAAGACGCGCCCCGGCTATGGCTTCCTGCTGGAAGAAGGCGGTGAGGTTCAAGGATCGGACAAGACGCACCGCTTCATCATCGACCCGCTGGATGGCACGCTGAATTTCCTGCACGGCATCCCGCACTTCGCTGTGTCGATCGGCCTTGAGCGCGATGGCAAGCTGCGCGCCGGCGTGATCCACGATCCGATGCGCAACGAGACGTTCTGGGCTGAAGAGGGCCTGGGCGCGTGGCTCGACAACAAGCGCATGCGCGTTGCCTCACGCCGCAAGCTTTCCGACGCCGTCGTCACCACGGGCATTCCGCAGCTGGGCGTGAATGGCGGCGAGCTTTTCCTCGACGAGCTGGCGCGTGTGCGTACCGAAGTTGCTGCCGTGCGCCGCTTTGGCTCGGCAGCGCTTGATCTCGCGTGGGTCGCCGCTGGCCGCTTCGACGGCTTCTGGGAGCGCGGCTTGTCGCTCTGGGACATCGCGGCTGGCTTCGTGCTGATGCAGGAAGCAGGCGGCATGGTGACCGGCCTCGACAAGAAGGACGCAACCAAAGGCTCATTCGTCGCGGCCAACACCAGCCTTACGCCAAAGATCGTGGAACTGGTCGAAGGCAAGCTGAAGAAGCCGGCCACAGGCAGCAAGCTGCTGAAGCCGCTCTAGGCCTTCGCGCCGGAAGCGCCCGCGTCGATCTGGGCGACGAGGCCTTCGTCGAGGCCAAGCGCCACGGCGAGGTTCATCAGGAACGCCTTTTCCTTCATGCCATCCGGCTCGATCGCGATGCGCGCAGCGGTGTAGGCCTGTGCGGCCAGAGCAGGCGTATTCGCAGCGGCGGCGAGTTCGGCGATCGTCGCGGGCTTTGCGAACTCAGCATCGAGAAATTTCGCGGCGTGGACATCCATGCCTGCCTGCTCCAGCGAACCGATGATGCGCGAACGTTCCGCATTGTCGATCACGCCATCGCAGGCCGCGGCGGCGATCATGGCGCGCAGCACCAGCATCGACGTTTCATTGTCCTGCTCAGGATTTCCGGTCTCACCGAACGGGCTGGCATCCGGCGCTGCCTCGATCTGGGCCGGCGCTTCCGGGGCTTTTCCCGCCTGATGATTTTGCCAGGCCTTGTAGGCAAGGCCGCCGACCATCGCGAGGCCTCCAACTGTCGCTGCGCTGCCGACGAGGCCGCGCCCGCCACGCGTGCCGAGCAGCAATAAGCCGAGCCCGCCGAGCGCAGCTCCGGTCACGGCCTTGTTCTGGCTTGCAAAGGCCTTTGCCTGTTCGATCAGATCGCCGCCGGATTTGCCCGTCGCGCCCTTGAGCGCCGCGTCTGTCTTGGCGCCGATGCCAGTCTTCTGCTCGACCGCGGCTGCGCCATCCTTCATGCCGGAAACGCTGTCGTTCAGAAGCCCGCCGAGCATACCGCCGATCTTGCCGAGCGGATTGTTCGCCCCTCCAGCGCCGAGCATTTCGTTGAGCAGCTTCTTGGCGTCGAACATGGTGGCCTCCGTTGCGGATGGGCTGTTCTACACCCGTGCGGGAACGCAACCAGAGGCGAACTGCAACTTCTCGCCGGCCTGGAGGGCGCGGCAGACCTGCGAAACCCTACGTTTGCATCCGCCGATTTTTCTAGACCTTCCGCAGGCGCATCATCAGGAAAGCCGGGCGCCGCATCAGTTCCGCGTAGCGGCGGGGGTCAGCGTCGCGGAACTCCGCAGTGGGCAATGGCTCAAGCAGCTTGTCGAGCGTCAGCCCTGCCCGCAACGGCGCGTTGATGAACTCGGCCATCGGGCGGCGATAGCTGTTCATGACGAAGGTCTCGCCGAAGCCCTTCCATGGCCCGCTCACGGCTTCGATCTCGAAATAGCGTTCGGAGCGGTAATATTCGGCGTCGAATGATGGATGCATCGCGGACATGACGATATAGCCGCCGCGCTTCAGCACGCGCTTGAACTCAGTGAAGGCGTGATCCCAGTCGCGGATGTAATCGAGGCAGAGCGGTGCGTTGACGACATCGAATGCCGCATCCTCGAACGGCAGGCGTTCGGAGAGATCGAGTTCGACGACGCGGGCAGTGGCGCCGAGGCGCTGCTTGGCGATCTCGCGCATACGCGGAGCGATGTCGCCGGCGGTGACACGCGCGCCGCGCTTCACCAGCTCTTCGGCATAGACGCCCGGACCGCAGCCTGCGTCGAGCACCTCGCGGTTCTTCACATCGTGCCAGAGCGAGATGACGGCGGGGCGATCGTAATAGGCGTTGTGGGGCTTGGTATCGATCAGCGCGGCATACGCGTC
>DAIRES010000327.1:0-2529 GCA_036795465.1 Hyphomonadaceae bacterium | reverse complement strand
GGTTCTTCTTCGAGATCATCGGCGGCGCCATCAGGAAGGTCAGCTTCGTGCCCTTGCCGAACTGCTCTTCCACAGCCTGCTTGTATTCCGGCCGCGTATAGAGCCGCGCCACTTCGTACTCGTCCTTGTAGGCCATCAGCTTCGCCAGATACGTGGCCGCCGCCATGGTCAGCTGCTCGCCCAGGCCCAGATTGCTCTCCGCCGCTCGCACACGTGCAACGCGCGCTTCATAGAGGTCCGCGTAAGCCGCGTTCTGATACGCCTTCAGCATCTCCGCGCGCCGCGCAATCAGCTCGTCCAGCTTCAGCGGCTCGATCTCCGGCCGCTTCGGCGCAGCAGCCTGAACCGCATCCGGGTTCACCGCCGCAATCCTGCCAAGGTCGAACGCAGCAGCGTTCTCCTTCACCTTTACCTTGTTCAGTCGGTTGGCTTCCTTGATCGCCGCTTCCGAGATCGGGATCAGGCCGTTCTGGAACGCCATGCCCAGCATAATCATGTTCGTGTAGATCGCATCACCAAAATGATGCTCGGCCAGCGCTTCAGCATTGGTCGCCGCAAACGCTTTGGCCCGCGCCCGCACCCGCGCCGTCAGCAGGTCCGGATCGAAACGGATGTTCCGGTTCTCGATGATCTCCTTCGTCGGCGTCACGTCATGGTTCGCCACCACGCTCGTGCGCTGCTTGTCGAACATAACCAGCGCATCGCCCGACGACGCCACGACGAGGTCGCAGGCAATGATAACGTCAGCCGAAGCCGGTGGCGTCTTGCCCGCCTTGATGTCATCGGGATCAAGCGCAAAGCGAACGTGGCTCAGCACCGGCCCGCCCTTCTGCGCCAGGCCCGTCATGTCCAGCGTCTGCGAAGCCTTGCCATCCACGTGCGCCGCCATGGCCAGCACCGCCGCCACCGTCGTCACGCCCGTGCCGCCCACGCCCGTGAACACCACGTTCCACGCCTCATGCGTCAGCTCCGGCAGCTTTGGCTGCGGCAGGCCCGATACATCGAACGCCGCCGGAGACCGCTCCGCATCCGACTTGCGATCGCCGCCCGTCACCGTCACGAAGCTCGGGCAGAAGCCCTCGATGCACGAATAATCCGTGTTGCAGGTCGACTGGTTGATCTGCCGCTTGCGGCCGTACTCCGTCTCGACCGGCTCAACCGACAGGCAGTTCGACTTCACCGAACAATCGCCGCAGCCTTCGCAAACCGACTGGTTGATGAACACGCGCTTGGTCGGCGCTTCCATCTTCCCGCGCTTGATCCGGCGGCGTTTCTCCGTCGCACACACCTGGTCATAGATCAGCACCGAAACGCCCTGCGTCTCGCGCAACTCGATCTGAACCTCTTCCAGCTTCTTGCGGTCAAAGATCCGCGTACCTTCCGGCAGGTCCGTCACGCTCGCATAGCGTGTCGGATCGTCGGCAACGATCACGATCGTCTTCACGCCCTCGGCTTCAACCTGCCGCGCGATCTGCGGCACGGTCTGCCCGCTCTCCACCTGCTGCCCGCCCGTCATGGCGACGGCATCATTGTAGAGGATCTTGTAGGTCGCATTCACCTTGCCCGAGATCGCCGCCCGAATGGCCAGCGAGCCCGAGTGCGAATAGGTGCCGTCGCCCAGGTTCACGAAGACATGCTTCTCGTCGGTGAACGGGCTCTGCCCGATCCACGGCGTGCCCTCGCCGCCCATCTGCGTGTGCATGTCCGTCCGCCGCTCCGGCGTGAACGTCGCCATGTAGTGACAGCCGATCCCCGCCAGCGCCCGCGACCCTTCCGGCAGCGTCGTCGACGTGTTGTGCGGACAGCCCGAGCAGAAGTGCGGCTTGCGCGTGTTGATCTGGTTCATGCCCGCAACAGCCTGCTGCGCGCCACGCACCTTCGCGAAGTAAGCATCCGCCCGCGCCCGATGCGGCCCATCCGGCATCCGCCCCACCAGCGCCGCCGCGATATCCGCCGTCGCCAGCGATGCAATATCCGACAGCAACGGCGCACCATCGCGATCCCGCTTGCCCTCGACAATCGGCCGCTCGCTGTCCGGCAGGTGATACAGCACATCCTTCAGCTGCTGCTCGATCACCGACCGCTTGTGCTCGATCACCAGCACGCGCTCGAACCCGCGGCAGAACTCGCGGATCGCCGTCGGCTCCAGCGGCCACACCATCGCGACCTTGAAGATCGACACGCCCAGCTCCGCCGCCTGGCTCGGCGACACGCCCATCGCGCCCAGCGCCTCATAGACATCGCGCGCCGCCTGCCCGGCCACCACAACGCCCAGCTTCTTCTGCTTGCCCGTCAGCAGCGCGCGGTCGAGCCCGTTGGCCCGCACAAACGCCTGCGCCGCCGGTATCTTGAACTGCCGCAGCCGCGCCTCTTTGCCCAGCGGCGTATCGCCAATGCGGATGCCCAGGCCGCCCTCCGGCATCACAAAGTCCGTCGGCCGCACGCTCGTGTAGCGATGCAGCCCCACCTCGACCACAGCCCCGCTGTCCATCGTGTCCGCCAGACAGATCATCGACGCCCACAGCCCCG
>DAIRES010000326.1:0-2533 GCA_036795465.1 Hyphomonadaceae bacterium | reverse complement strand
AGCAGCGCGGACTTCACCGGCGTTTTCTTGTCCTTGAACGCTTCGGCCAGATAGGCGCCGGAAAACTGGTTCGAGATCGGTTCGGGGCCCATGCCGTCGAAGGGCGGATAGCGGTCGATGTCTTCGAGCGGCCAGAGGTCCATGAAGCCGAAACGGCGGGCATCGTTGAACGTGATGGTCGCCCCGCCCTGCATGCCGAAGACGACATGGTCGTGCTTGTCGCTGTCGCCGGCTTCGTGGTGGAATTTTCCGGGTTTCTTGCCCTCGACCGTGAAGCGGCCGGTCATGCCGAGGTGCATGATCAGGGCTTCGCCGCTGGACAGTTCGCCGACGAGGTATTTTGCCCGGCGGCCGAGATGCCTGATCCGGGCGCCTTCGATGCGTTGGTTAAAGTTCTCCGGGAACGGGAAACGCAGGTTTTTCCGGCGCGTCTCCACGCGAAGGATGCGTTTACCTTCCATCGCCGGGGCCAATCCGCGACGAACAGTCTCGACTTCGGGCAATTCTGGCATGGATCGCGTATAGCCCCGGTAAGGTCCTTCGCCTATGTCTGGACAGTGATGGACGAAGACAAGGTCTCTTTCGGGTTCGAGGACGTCAGCCGGGACGAAAAATCCCGCCGTGTCAAAGGCGTATTCGCGTCTGTGGCCGGCAAATACGACCTGATGAACGACCTTATGTCGGCCGGCGTTCACCGCGTCTGGAAAGCCAACATGATTGCGTGGCTGAACCCGCAACCGGGCGAGACGCTGATCGACGTTGCCGGGGGCACGGGCGACGTGGCGCGGGCCTTCCAGAAACGCGCGAACGATGTTGCCCGCCGCCGCAGTTCGGATGCGGAGACGATGACGTTCGTTACCGACATCAACGAGGCCATGCTGGTGGCCGGCATCAAGACGACAGACCGGAACATGCCGCGCGCGGCCTGCGATGCGGCGGCGTTGCCCTTCCCCGATCGCAGCGCCGACGCCGTGACGATTTCCTTCGGCATCCGCAATGTGGTGGAGATCGACAAGGCGCTTTCGGAATTCCGGCGCGTGTTGAAGCCGGGCGGGCGGTTTGCCTGCCTTGAGTTCTCGCACATGACGCACCGGATGCTGCAGGATGCGTATGACAAGTACTCGTTCTCGGTGATCCCGAAGCTGGGCGAGATGGTGACGGGTGACCGCGCGAGCTATCAGTATCTGATCGAGAGCATCCGGCGTTTCCCGAACCAGGATGATTTCGCGGCGCGCATCAAGGCGGCCGGTTTCAGCCAGGTTGGCTATCAGAACTATTCCGGCGGTATCGCTGCGCTTCACACCGGATGGGCGGTCTAGGCGATGTTCGAAGCGCTTTCCGACTATATGCGCCTCGCCCGCGCGGGCGCCGTCATGCTGCGGAACGACGTTGTCATTCCCGATGCTTATCGCTCGCGCATGCCGTGGGCCGCGAAAGTGGCGGGCGGCATCCTGCGCGTGTTGCCGGGCGGCGGGGGCAAGGGGCGGCCGGGGCAGCGTTTTGCCAAGGCGCTGGAGAAGCTGGGGCCGGCGTGGATCAAGCTTGGCCAGTTCATGGCGACGCGGCCGGATGTGATCGGCGTTGAAGCGGCGAACGATCTATCGCGGCTGAAGGATTCAGTACCGCCGTTTCCGAAATCGCAGGCCGTCAAAACATTGCGCGAGCAGTTCGGCGCGGATGCGGACCGGTTGTTCCCGAACCTGAGCGATCCGATCGCGGCGGCTTCGGTGGCGCAGGTGCATCGCATGGAGACGCCGAAGGGCGCGCGGGCGGTGAAAATCCTGCGGCCGGGCATTGAGCGGACGATGGAGCTGGAGCTGCGCGCGATGAAGCGCATCGCCTACTCCGCGCAGAAGAACGGCCCCGCCGAAGTGAAACGCATGGAGCCGGCGGCGTTCATCGACACGATGGCGCGGTCGCTGACGCGCGAGATGGATTTGCGGTTCGAGGCGGGGGCGGCTTCCGAGTTCGGCGAGATCGCGGCGATCGACAATTATGTTTACGCGCCCGCCGTCGACTGGGAGCGGACGAGCCAGCGTGTGCTGGTGACGGAATGGATCGAGGGGCGGTCGCTGACCAATCCGGGCCCGATGGGGCCGGAGGAGCGGATCGACCTGGCGAACCGGATCACGCGCGGGTTTCTGGCGTGCGCGCTGGACCATGGATTTTTCCATGCCGACCTGCACGAGGGAAACATGATCCTCGCGCCGGATGGACGGCTGGTGCTGGTCGATTTCGGCATCATGGGCCGGATCGGGATGGCGGAGCGGATCTTCCTCGCGGAAATCCTGAAGGGCTTCCTGGAGCGCGATTACAAGCGCGTGTCGGAAGTTCACTTCGAGGCGGGCTATGTGCCGGCCAATCATTCGATGGATGATTTCGCGCAGGCGCTGCGTTCGGTGGGCGAGCCGATCTTTGGCAAGGACGCGACCGAAGTTTCGATGGCGCGCGTGCTGTTGCAGCTGTTCGACATCACGCGGCAGTTCGGGATGCATCTGCGGCCGGAGCTGATCCTGCTGCAGAAGACGATGGT
>DAIRES010000325.1:0-2536 GCA_036795465.1 Hyphomonadaceae bacterium | reverse complement strand
GCAAGGTGGACGTGTGCCGCGGCGGGTATTCCCGCACGGGCTGCAGGTGACGCAGTTCCCAGAACTCACCCGAGGGCGGCTCCGCGCCGTCCTTCAGCATCGCCTTCAGCGCATCGCGCACCGCGATGATTTCATCCAGCGAACGCCCGATCGCATGCCGCGCCAGTATCGACGTCGCCGCCTGCCCCAGCGCGCATGCCTTGGGATCAACCGCGATCGCCGCGATCCGCCCCTCTGCGTCAAGCTGGACATCCACCTGCACGGTCGATCCGCACACGCGCGAGACCTTCAGCGAAGACCCCTGCGCGCCTTCCAGCTGGCCGACATGCGGAATATCCGCCGCCAGCTCCAGAACCCGGTTGTGATAAAGCTCGCCAAACATGCGCCCTAGATCGGCCCGAACGCGTGGGAGATCAAGGCGCCGCCTACTCCGCCAGCACCGGCGGCGCCAATTGCCGCGCCCATGCCTTCGGCTTTTCCGCGAACAGCGCCGCGCCCGTAGCCCGTGCGCCCGTCACCAGCGAGCTGCGCCGCGCCTCCAGCACGTCGAAGAAACCTTTCGGCCCCTCGCTCCAGCCCTTCGCGCCCGCAGCCACCACCTCGATGTCCTGCACCTCGCCCAGCAGCCCCGCGAGATCGCGCACCGCCGCCACCCGCTGATCCAGCACATCGGGAAACTGCAGCCGCATCAGCCGCGCCTGCAAAGCATGATACTTCGCCTGCTTGCGCCACTCGTGCAGCAGCTCCGGCTCCTCGTCCTTCAACGCAGCCTTCATCGCGACCCGGCCAAGGCGATAGGTTTCGCCCAGCGCGTCCATCATGTCCCGGCTGCTGCCCGCCGGCAGGTTCGGTATCAGCGTCTCGCTCCGCTTGTTCATCCGCTCGATGAACAAGCTAACCGCCTCGCCGCCCTCGACCGTCTGTCGCTCCTGATCGAACCGCTCGCCCAGCTTGCGCGTCATCGCCGTGCCGATCCGCGCCGCCAGGAAGGGCCGCAGCGACTCCAGCGCCTCCAGCCGCGCGCCGGCATCGCGCAGCTCGGACAGCAACCGCGCCTGATCCCGCCACCAGCGGTTCTCCTTGCCGAAAGCCTTCTCGCCCATCAGCGGCCTGGCCAGCCGCAATGCTGCCCGCACGCGCTTGCACCGCACGCGCGCCTTGTGCGCGAACGCAGAAGCATCCTGCGTGGCGTCGATGCATTCCGCCGACAGCTTGGCGACCTGCTCTTGAATGGCGCGGGTCAGCCCGACGCCGGGCGTCTCATGCGGTGCGAGGAAGAAACTCATCAGCCCGTCACCCCCGCTTTTCCTTGTAGTACTTGGTCGTGTCGCGAATGTGGGTGCGCGAGTAATGCGCGCGCGGCCTGCTTTCGTTGGGCCAGAACTCGACCGTCCAGGCATGCACATCGTCATTGAACGAATAGATGCGCTCACATTCCAGCTTGGGCACAGGACGGCCATCGGGGCGATTGCCATCCCTGCAATTGAAGCCATCGACCTCAAGCGTCTTGCGCGCCTTGATCTCGTCGCCCGTGCTGTAAGCCCGCGTCACGAAGCTGCGAAAATCCGCATCCACGGCGCCTTCGGCGTCACGATCCCAGAAACCGAATTCGGTCCCGCCCGGCCCCGGCCCCTGTGGCGGACGCGGCCCGCCCTCGATCGGATTGGTCGAAGCACACGCAGCCACGGCCAGCGCCGCAGCAATCCCCAACATCAGTCTCATGACATGCCCTTCCTGGACCCGCCCCAAGCGCAACAAGCATAGGCTACGCCACCGCCCGGTCAAAGGGCGTTGGCGCCGCGGCGAGTGTCATAAACAGATCAGACGAGCGGCCCTGAACCCAACGCCCGCTATACCTTGCGCCAGGTCGAGCCATCCGGCCCGTCCATGATCTCGATCCCTTCGGCCGCCAGTTCCTTGCGGATGCGGTCAGCCTCGGCGAAGTCCTTCGCCTTGCGCGCCGCCACACGACCGGCAACCAGCCCGTCGATCCGCGCCGCGTCGCCCGCATCGCCTCGCGCCCAGTCATCCGGATCGCGCTGCAACAGGCCCAGCAACTGCCCCGCCGCCAGCAACAGCCCCTTGAAGCGCGGCCAGTCCTGCGGCTCGGCCTTGTTCGCCTCGGTCACGAGCGCGGACAGTTCCGCCAGCGCCAGCGGCGTGTTGAGGTCATCGCACAGCGCGTTCAACACGCCGTCCGGCGCGCCCGTATCCGCAGCCTCCGCATCCTTCATCCGCCGCAGCGCATTATACAGCCTGTCCAGCGTCGCCTTGCTCTGGTCGAGCAGCGACTCCGTCCAGTCGAGCGGCTGGCGGTAATGCGCCGACATCAGCGCAAACCGCATCGTCTCGCCGTCGAAGTGCTTCAGCAGGTCGTGGATCAGCTTCACATTGCCCAGCGACTTGGACATCTTCTCCGAGTCCATCGACAGGAAGCCGTTGTGCATCCAGTACCGCGCCATCGGCGCGCCATGGGCGCACTCGCTCTGCGCGATCTCGTTCTCGTGGTGCGGGAAGATCAGGTCCAGCCCGCCGC
>DAIRES010000095.1:0-12915 GCA_036795465.1 Hyphomonadaceae bacterium | reverse complement strand
CTCGAAATCGTTGATAGGGCCTCGATCATCTACGACGGAAAGGTGCTATTCGAAGGCACTCCGTCGGAGGTACTTACTAACGAGGACGTCCGGCGCGTTTACCTTGGAGCAAGATTCACCGCCCAGTGACGGGGTTTGCCGAAGGTTCTAACGTTGCCGATTATGCAATTTTAATACCGCTCGGTTAATGTGACCCCAGTCGGATGGGTCAGCCGGTCGGGGTAACCCGGATCGGGCTCTGGGAGGTTCTTGTGGCGCTTGCGCATCGTCTGCAGCTGAGACAGGGGCAATCCCTCGTCATGACGCCGCAGCTGCAGCAGGCGATCAAGCTGCTCCAGCTCTCCAACGTCGAATTGCAGGAATACGTCGAGACCGAGATCGAGCGGAATCCGCTGCTCGCCCGCGCCGAGAACGAGGGCGGGGCGGATGGCGATGCGCCGGAGAAGGTGTCCGACAAACGCGAAGAGATGCGGCTGGACGAAGCCGACGGCGCCGCCAAGGCCAGCAGCGATCTCGATGCGCGCTCCGACGATGTCTATGAAAATGACAGCCCGTCCGAAGGCGCAGGCGCAGGCAGCGAAGGCGGCCCCTCGGCGCAGCTGGACTGGTCGAAGGCCGGATCGGGCAAGCAGCGCTCGGAAGACTTCGATCTTGAATCGATCACATCGGAGGAGAAGAGCCTCCGTGACCATCTCGACGAACAGCTCCAGATCACAGGCCTCATCGAAAGCGATCGCCTGATCGCCTCGCGCCTGATCGAGGAGACGGACGAAGCCGGCTACATGCGCGGCGATGTCATGGAGATCGCCACCGCGCTCGGTGTGGAGGTCGAAGATGTCGAGGCGGTGCTGCACACATGCCAGGGCTTCGAGCCCACCGGCGTGATGGCGCGCAATCTCCAGGAATGCATGGCGATGCAATTGCGCGAGCGCGATCGCTTCGATCCGGCGATGCAGAAGCTGATCGAAAATCTCGAGATTGCCGCGCGCCGTGATTTCAAGCGTCTCGCGGAACTCTGCGGTGTTGATCAGGAAGACGTGGTCGACATGCTGGCCGAGTTGCGCACGCTGACGCCGCGTCCCGGCGCTGCGTTTGCTGGCGATGCCGCACCCGCGATTACCCCTGATGTGTTCGTGCGCGAAATGCCGAACGGCACGTTTGCAGTCGAACTCAACGCCGATACGCTGCCGCGTGTCCTGCTCGACCGTACATACTACAACGAGGTTTCGAGCCTCTCGAAGACCGACGAAGAAAAGACATTCATCTCAGAATGCCAGGCCAACGCAAACTGGCTGATCAAATCGCTCGACCAGCGCGCTCGCACCATTTTGAAGGTCGCGTCCGAAATCGTGCGTCAGCAGGACGGCTTCTTCGTCTCTGGCGTGCGAGCGCTTCGTCCTCTCAATCTCAAGACGGTGGCTGACGCCGTCGAGATGCACGAGTCGACTGTAAGCCGGGTTACGTCGAACAAGTATGTTGCAACGCCGCGTGGCGTTTTCGAGCTGAAATACTTCTTCTCGGCCTCGATTCCGTCCGTGCAGGGAGGAGAATCCCACTCCGCCGAAGCTGTGCGGCACCGCATCAAGGAAATGATCGATGCGGAAAACAAGGACGCTGTGCTGTCGGACGACCAGATCGTCGAGCGGTTGCGCGCCTTTGGGATAGATATCGCTCGTCGGACGGTCGCCAAGTACCGGGAGTCGCTGCGCATTCCCTCGTCAGTGGAACGTCGACGCATATTTGCGATCGGCGCCTGAGCTGATCACGTTTCCTGCCGTTGACCTTCGTGTCCGGCAGTCTCAGACTTACATAGGAGTGGTCGGGTGTAGCTCACGCGTTTCTCGTGCGGGTTCAGAAAAGGAGCTTCCTTTTGCAAGTCCAGATCGCAGGCAAGAAAATCGAAGTCGGCGCCGCGCTACAGGAACGAATATCGTTCGGTCTGGAGAACAGGGTCTCCAAGTATTTCAATCGTACGGGCGAAGCGTTCGTCACGGTGTCCAAGCCGGGTTGGGCTTTCAATGTCGATTGCTCGATCCACCTTCCATCCGGCGTTACATTGCAGGCGCACGGCGAGGGCGACGATGGGTACCAGGCTTTCGAGATGGCGCTCGACAAGATCGAGAAGCGCGTTCGCCGTTACAAGAACCGCCTGCGTGACCACCGGGCCAGCAACGGTACAGGCGTAGCTGCGGAGATCGTCTCCGAGCGCATCATCCTGCCGCGCGATGAGACGAATGAACCGGACGAGGAAGCCGGGCTCGATGCTGCGGCTGGGGATTCCCCTGCCATTGTCGCGGAATCAGACATGAAAATCCGCACGATGACCGTTTCCATGGCGGTCATGCAGCTGGAACTGGCCGATTCTCCGGCATTGCTGTTCCGGAATGCAGCACATGGCCGCTTGAACATGGTCTATCGGCGTCACGACGGTAATGTCGGCTGGGTTGACCCCGGCAAGGACAGCTGATTCATCGCGGCTGAATATTTGCAGATGTTTTTCCACTGGGCTGCACACCAGATGGCGATCTCGCGAGTTAGTGCGATATGGTCATCTTCAATGGGCATCGGGGCGTCCCCTCGGGAGGGGTACGGTAGAGTTATGGCATATCGTTCTCATCTGTTTGGCGAGGACCGTTCATGAACGGTCCCCCAATCACCAGCCTGGGCGATCTTCTTCTTCCAAATGCTGTTGTTCCTCGCGCCCGATGGAAAGGCCGCAAGCAAGTCCTGTCAGAGATGTCGGGCGTGATGGCGCAGGCGCTTGGCCTCAAGCAGCGTGACGTTCACGAGGCGGTTCTGGAGCGCGAGCGCCTTGGGTCAACCGGCGTGGGCGAGGGGGTCGCTATTCCCCATGCTCGCATCGAGACGCTGTCGCGGCCGGTGGGCGGTTTCGCCCGCTTGCAGGAAGCGGCTGACTTCGAAGCCATTGACGAGCGCCCTGCCGATCTGGTGTTCATGCTGCTGGCGCCTACGGACGCCGGTGCGGACCATCTGCGGGCGCTGGCTCGCGCAGCGCGTGTATTCCGGCAGGAGCGTATTCGCGCCGCCCTGCGCCAGGCGCAGACCGAGGAAGCCGTGCTCGCGATCCTGTCGCCCGACAGGACGATCAACGCGGCCTGAGTCTCACCTGCGAGCGTGGAAATCCGCTATCCGGGCAGCCAGCCAGTCCGGCTGTTCCAGCGGAATCATGTGGCCGGCGTCGCGGGCTTTGATCGGCGTCGCGTTGCGGATGAGCCCGACCATTCTGTCGATTGACTGGAATGGCACGAACGGATCGCTGTCCGCGCCGATGAGCAGCACAGGGATGTCGAGTTCGGCAAGGCGTGGGGCCAGTGAGGTTCGCGTGCTGGTTTCCTTGAGCTGCGCCATCAGCACCGGCTTGCCAAGATCGCGGTCCATCGCCCGGATGACGTCCACAACAACCGGGTCGTGCTGGTGGGATGGATGGACGAACTGATTGATCCGGGCCGGAGGAATGCCCCGGTAGTCGTGCTTAGCCAGCAGATCGAGCGCTCTTACACGTTCGGCAGCTTCCGCTTCGGTCAGCCCAAAGGCTGACGAGGCCACCGTAACCAGGGACGCCACCCGGCCGGGGTTATCCAGCGCATATTCGAGCGCCAGATAGCCGCCCATCGAAAACGCGACGAGATGAAGCGGGTCGCCCGTGGAAGCGGCCGAATGGATCAGTCCGAGCATGCCCGCTCGCGTCGCTTCGGATTCGATCGGCACATAATCAGTGGAAAACCGGGGCTCCAGCCTTTGCCGGACCGGCGCCCAGATGCGCTGATCGCACATCGTTCCGGGTAAAAAGGTCAGTATTCCAGCCATTCGTCTTCCTTGCTTTTCCCCGCTTGATCAGCGCGTGGCTGCAGTATAAGCAACGCGCTCCCAAATCGGGGCTGGCCTTCTCGGGCCGGAGCCCGGTCCACGGAAGTGGGGCCATAGCTCAGTTGGGAGAGCGCTTGCATGGCATGCAAGAGGTCGTCGGTTCGATTCCGTCTGGCTCCACCATTTCCCTCTCCTTTTTCTGACAAGCAGAAAGCCGGCCGCTGAGGCTCGGCGCTGTCCAAACGAAAACGGCCCGCGAGGTGATCGCGGGCCGCTTTGCTTTGAACTGTAGGCGGGGATCAGGGCTCTTCCTCTTCCGCCGCCGGATCCTCGATGTCGTCGTCCTCGAACTCGTCATCTTCATCGATGACCGTCAGATCGTCGTCTTCATCGTCATCTTCGAGGTCGTCATCGACATCGTCGTCATCACCGGCGCCGCCGCGAGCCAGGCTGGTTTTGGCTTTGGCCTTACCCTTGGCGGGTGCAACGCCTGTGTCTTCTTCCTCGTCGTCGGGCTCTACGACCTCGTCCTCATCGTCCTCAAGGTCGATATCGTCGTCGTCCTCGTCTTCATCATCCTCGTCGTCGTCTTCGTCCTCGTCGTCATCCTCGTCGTCGTCTTCATCATCCTCGTCGTCCTCGACGGGGGCGGCCTTCTTCGCCGGAGCGGGTTTGGGCTTCGCGGCGGCAGCCTTCTTGGGCTTGGCCGGTTCGGCAGACGGTTCGAGAACGGTCTTGCACTTAGGACAGACCGGCGGGTTCTTCCCGAGGTCATAGAATTTGGACCCGCATTCCGGGCAGTTATGCTTTTCGCCAAGATCGGTATTAGCCAAGGTCATTTCCCCATGCTTGGGTCGGGCGCTTGCCATGTCTGTGCGAACCTGTAAAGCGCCCATGTTTCTCGGAGTCCAGTGGCTTCGGTGAGGCTGCCCACAGGCCCGAAAAAGGCGCTTTTGAAAACGATGCGTGCGATCTCAAGACCTGTCAGCCGGATTGCGGGATCGGTCAGGGCGCCGGGCGACAAATCCTGCTCACACCGCGCTGTCATGATGGCGGCTGTTGCACAAGGTAAATCGACAGTCACCGGGCTGCTGGAAGGCGAAGATGTGCTCAACACCGCCAAGGCCGTTAGGGCGCTGGGCGCGGGCGTCGAGCGGACTGGGCCTGGCGCGTGGACGATCGAAGGCGTGGGAACCAAAGGGTTCTCTACCCCGACGGGCGACCTCGACTTCGGCAATTCGGGCACGGGCGCGCGGCTGATGATGGGGCTGGTTGGCGGCCACGATGTGAGCGCCCGGTTCGTGGGCGACGCCTCGCTGTCGTCACGGCCGATGGAGCGGGTGCTGAAGCCGTTGCGCGAGATGGGTGTGACGGCCGACACCGCGCCGGGCGGACGGCTGCCTGCGATCATCCGTGGCGGGAATCTGAAAGCGATCCGGTATGCCCCGCCCGAGGCTTCGGCCCAGGTAAAGTCGGCAATCATGCTTGCGGGTCTGCGTGCTGATGGCGAGACCGTTGTGGAAGAAAAAGAAGCGACGCGCGATCATACCGAGCGGATGCTGCGCGCCTTCGGCGTCGAGGTTGGTGTTGAAGAGCGTAGCGCTGGCGGGCCGGTGGTTTCGGTGCGCGGCGGGCAGATGTTGAAAGCGTTGAAGGCCGAAGTGGCAGGCGACCCGTCATCGGCAGCGTTCGCGCTCGCCATGGCGCTGATCGCCGGCGAGGGCGGGGCGAGCGTGACGGGCATGCTGGATAACCGCACGCGCACCGGCTTCATTGATGCAGCCAAGGCCATGGGCGCGGATCTGCGCACGGAAGAAGACGGACAGGCGACAGGCGAGGACACCGTGCGCGTGATCGCGACGCCGTCGCGCCTGCGCGGCGTGTCGCTGGACCCGGCGCTGGTGCCGTCGATGATCGACGAGCTGCCGATCTTTGCCGTGCTGGCAGCTTTTGCTGACGGCAAGACGAAAGTCACAGGCGCGGCGGAGCTGCGCGTGAAGGAAAGCGATCGCATCAAGGCGATCTGCGCCATGCTGACCGTGAACGGCGTCGAGGTGGAAGAGCTGCCGGATGGCTTCATTGTGACGGGACGCGGCGCCGGCGGGGTTGCGGGCGGCGGAACTGTTGAAGCGCGTCACGATCACCGCATCGCCATGTCGGCGCTGGTGATGGGGTCGGCTGCAAAGGATGCAGTGGCGGTAGACGATATTGCCATGATCGCCACATCGTATCCTGAATTCTTCGACCACATGGCTGCGCTGGGAGCGGACGTGGTGACGTCATGATCATCGCGATCGACGGAACAACCTCTTCCGGCAAGGGCACGCTCGCGAAGCGGCTGGCGGCTCACTATGGGCTGCCGCATCTGGATACCGGCCTGCTGTACCGTGCGGTTGCGGCGTCGGCCATCAACAAGGGGATCGATTTCCGCGACGAGCGCGAATGCGCACTGCTGGCTGCGCACGTTGATCCTTCGGAGTTCGAAGAACGCGAGCTGCGCGGGGCGGGCGTTGGCGCGGCGGCGTCAGTTGTTGCGTCGCTTGGAGCCGTTCGGCGGGCTCTGTTCGACCTGCAGCGCAAGTTTGCTCAGCAGGCGGGCGGGGCGGTTCTGGACGGGCGGGACATCGGCACGGTGATCGCGCCGGACGCTGATGTGAAGCTTTGGGTGGACGCTTCCGTGGAGGAGCGGGCGCGGCGGCGCTTTCTCGAACTGTCGGGCATGAAGGAAGACGTGACCCAGCACGGCGTTCTGGAACAGCTGAAGGAGCGCGACGCGCGCGATGCGGGGCGGACCGATGCGCCGATGAAGCCTGCGGATGATGCGGTGTGGGTCGACACGACAGCGATGACGCCGGATGAGACTTTCGCCAAGGCGGTGACTATCATCGAAGAACATCGCGGCAAGCCGAAGCCTGCGGCGAAGAAAGCGGCCGCAAAGGCTGTGGCGAAGAAGCCGAAAGGCTGACCTTCAAACCTGAGGGAGGGGAGGAGTGTTGGGGATTTTTCTTGAGAGTTGGCGGGCTGGAGGATGGCTGGCCGCTGTAGCTCTTGCCTCTGGTTTCGCGCTCGGACTGTGGCCAGCGATCAAACGCCCGGGGAGGCTCGCAGCGATCCTTCTCGTTGGTCTGCTAGCAGTGACGACCATAGATGTGGTGCTGTACTTCGCAACTCTGAATACGACCTGGACGTGTCGGGACGGCGGCGGCAAGCTTCTGGTCGAGTTGCAGCTTTGGACGATCGTGGTGATCGTGCTGCTGATGGCCGCAATTTTCGGAATGATGCCCGCTGCGTTGTGGCGCAGAGGAAATCACAAGTTAGCGCTGGCTCTGCTTCCAGTGCTTGCGGCCGCGCTGGTTGTGATCGGGTATCTTGCCGTTTTCTCGATCGGGATGAGCGCCGAGAGCTGCCTACTTTAGCTTCCCACCGCCGCCTGCTGAACATCGCGGACGAGTTGGCCGACCATGCCTTCGAGCGTGGTGTTGGTCAGGTTCACGATGGTGAGTTTGCGTGTCGGATCGACATGCCAGGAGTGGCCCCAGACTCCGCCCCACTGCCACGTGCCCGGCGACAGGAATGAGCCGGACTTTGCTGGGTCGAGCAGGATCGAGCCGCCGAAGCCGAAGGCGGTGTTGCCGGTGGGGTCGAAAATGACGCGCAGCGGGCCGATCTGGTTCGACATCATCGCCTGTGTGGTCTCTTTCGAGAGGATCGGATCGCCGCCAGCGCGGACTGTGTCGAGGAAGCGGACAATATCGGTCGCCGTGCCGTTCATGCAGCCGCCGCCGCCCTGAAAGGCGTTGCGGTTGAAAGCGCGGGATGTGCCCAGATTGATCGGTGCGCAGCCGGGGACGAAATACTGCTTGAAGTTGTCGCCGATGGGCGTGGGTTCAGGCAAAGCGTTGGAATAGGGCTGCACGAGGCGCGCGGCGTCGGTGACGAAAAAGGACGTATCGGCCATGTCGAGCGGACCGGTGACGTACTTCCTCACGGCGCCTTCGAGATCCGTGCCTTCGATCTTCATGATGACGGCGCCGAGCACGTCGATGGCGACCGAATAGAGCCAGGCAGCGCCGGGCAGGAAGGTGAGCCCGGCCTGCACCATGCGGCCAAGGTTCTCTTCCATCGTGATGTCGCCGTCGATACCGGCGGAGACCTTCAGCGTGTTGTAAGGGCCGCTCTCGGGCTGGAGGAAGTCGTAGGACAGGCCGGCGGTGTGGGTGAGCAGGTGGCGGATGGTGATTGTGGGGGGCGAGCCGTCCGGGCCCCTGGGCTTGAAGTCCGGGAAGAAGTCGGTGACGGCGGCGTCGAGCGAGAGCCTGCCGAGTTCGATCATCCGCATTGCGGCGGCGGTGACGATCGGCTTGGTGATCGAGGCGAGGCGGAACAGGGCGTCGGTCTTCATCGGGACGCCGGCTTCCCGGTTCGCCAGGCCATAGGCCTTGAGGTGGGCGAGGTCGCCATCCTGCATGACGGCAATGACCGCCCCGACGACGCGCTTCTGGTCGAGAGCGGATTGAACGGCGGCGTCGATGCGTTGTGCGAGGTTTGTCATGGGGCAGACGATAGGGCCGCGTTGGCCTGTGGTTCAAGAGCGGCGCGTATTCCCGCTATGATTGTCGTGTCAGGCCGAGCCGCTTTGCGATGGTGGCGTCGAGCATGCGCTTGGGAAGGTGGTTGCCGAGCCAGTTGGTCAGGGGCTCCGGGGTGACGATGTAGCGGGTTTTCGGCGCAGAGGCGGTGAGGGCGGTGTGAACCGTCTCGCCGATGCGTTCGGGTGGCAGGCCTTTCTGGCCGAGGCCGACCATGTATTTCTTCACGAGGTCGAGTGACGGCTTGTAGGGCGTGTCGGCGTAGCGCGAGACGTCGATGGCGTCGGCCTTGTCCCAGATAGGCGTGGCGATGGCGCCGGGGGCGATGATGATGACGTCGACGCCGTAGATCATCAGCTCGCGGCGCAGGGATTCCGACAGGCCTTCGAGCGCGAACTTGGAGGCGCTGTAGGGGCCGAGGAAGGGCGAGGCGACTTTCCCGCCAACGGAACTCATCATGCAGATGCGGCCCGGCGACTTTGTCTTCGCGCCCGGCGCTGCGCCCAGCAGCGGGGCGAAGGCCTGCGTGACGATAAGCTGGCCGGTGACGTTGACCTCCATCTGCTGGCGGAAGGCCGCGATGTCGAGGTGGAGCAGGGGGCCGGGATTGGCGATGCCGGCATTGTTTACCAGGCCGAAGAGCGGTTGGCCGTTGAGTTTTTCGGCCACGGTCCGTGCGCCGGCTGCCACGGCTGCCTCGTCGGTGACGTCGAAGATCAGGGGGGTGAAGGCCGCGCCAAACTCTTGTTGCAGGCGATCGGAATCGGCCTGTTTGCGGACGCTGCCGAAGACATGGAAGCCCTTGCCCGTCAGGACCTTGACGCAACCCCAGCCGATGCCGGTGGACGCGCCTGTGACGACGATGGATTTCATGAAGTTCTCCCGAGTCCCTCAGTCCTTCCTATATAGGGGGCAGGCCCAGCCAATGGGCGCCCCCCAAGCTTGACTTTCGGGGGCCGGACGCCCATTAAGCCGCCGTCTGTGGACAACCCGGCTTTCGCGGCATTTCCGACAAGGAATGGTCCGGCGGCACGGGGGCTTTCCCATAAGAAGCCTGCCCGCTGACTTCTCGACAACGCCGCATTGTGCGGCCAGTCCGCCGGATGAGCCGGTTGGCCTATAACGACTAACCCTTTTGGAGCCTTGATGCCTGCCGCAGCTACGATGAATCCCACCACCGATGATTTTGCCGCTCTTTTCGAAGAGAGCTTCTCTGGCTCCAACATGATCGAAGGCCGCGTTGTCGCCGCCACGGTCACATCGGTTGGAAGCGACTTCATCACTGTTGACGTCGGTCTGAAGACCGAAGGCCGCATCCCCACCAAAGAATTTTTCGGCGACGAGAAACAGCCGAAGGTCGGCGAAGTCGTTGAAGTGTACCTTGAGCGCATCGAGAACGCGCTCGGTGACGCAGTGCTGTCGCGCGATAAGGCGAAGCGCGAAGAAGCCTGGACCCGCCTCGAGCGCGTTCACGAGAAGAAAGAAACCGTCAAAGGCGCCATCGTTGGCCGTGTCAAAGGCGGCTTCACCGTCGACCTCGGCGGCGTCAACGCCTTCCTGCCGGGTTCGCAAGTGGATATCCGTCCGATCCGCGACGTCGGCCCGCTCATGGGTCAGATGCAGCCGTTCGCCATCCTCAAGATGGACCGTCCGCGCGGCAACATCGTCGTCTCGCGTCGCGCCGTGCTCGAAGAGTCGCGTGCGGAACAGCGCGCAGAGATCGTCGGCAACATGGCCGAGGGCGAGAAGCGCAAGGGCGTCGTCAAGAACATCACCGATTACGGCGCGTTCGTGGACCTGGGCGGCATCGATGGCCTGCTGCACGTCACCGACATGAGCTGGAAGCGCGTTTCGCACCCGAGCCAAGTTGTGGAAGTCGGCCAGGAAGTCGAAGTCCAGATCATCAAGATCAACCCGGAAACCCAGCGTATTTCGCTTGGTATGAAGCAGCTGGCCACGGATCCGTGGGATGGCGTGTCGGCCAAGTACCCGGTCGGCGCCAAGCTGTCGGGCCGCGTGACCAACATCACGGACTACGGTGCATTCGTTGAACTGGAAGATGGCGTTGAAGGCCTGATCCACGTCTCCGAAATGTCGTGGACCAAGAAGAACGTTCACCCGGGCAAGATCATTTCGTCTTCGCAGGAAGTCGACGTGATGGTTCTGGATGTCGACGCCGAGAAGCGCCGCATCTCGCTGGGCCTCAAGCAGGTGATGAACAACCCGTGGGAAGCCTTCATGGCTGAACACCCGGTTGGCACGAACATCGAAGGCGAAGTTCGCGGCATCACCGAGTTCGGTCTGTTCGTCGGCCTCGGCCCCGATCTGGACGGCATGGTCCACATCAACGACATCGACTGGAACGTTCCGGGCGAAGAAGCCATCAAGAAGTACACCAAGGGCGACGCCGTGCAGGCGCGCGTCCTCGACGTGGATATCGAGAAAGAGCGTATCTCGCTCGGCATCAAGCAGCTCTCGGTTGATCCGACGGAGTCGATCGATCTTCGCAAGAACTCGATCGTCACCGGCACGGTTGTCGAAGTCACCACTGGCGGCATCGAAGTCTCCATCGCAGACGGCGCGATGAAGGCCTTCATCCGCAAGGGCGACCTCTCGCGCGATCGTTCGGAGCAACGTCCGGAACGCTACGCTGTTGGCGAAAAGGTCGACGCGCTGGTGACGGCGTTCGACAAGGCGGGCCGCAAGGTCTCGCTGTCGATCAAGGCGATGGAAATCCGCGACGAGAAGGAAGCGGTTGAACAGTACGGCTCGGCCGACTCGGGCGCCTCGCTGGGCGACATCCTCGGCGCCGCCCTCGCGAAGGGCAAGAAGGACGAGTAGTCGTTCTTCCGCAGTAGAAGTTGTGAAGCGCCCTTCCGGTTCTGCCGGGAGGGCGTTTTGCTTTCGCGGCAAGGGAAATCCCCGGATTCGACGCGCCCTTGTTTCGATCCGACACAGGAACGATCCGTCTCGCGACAGGAACTTTGCGAAAAACTCTTGTCTTTGGTTCGGGTTAGCGCGAATTTCCCCCCCATGCTGCGTTCAGAACTCATCGCCCGACTGGCCGAAGAGAACCCCACGCTAAAAGCGCGTGAGGTCGAGAGGATCGTCGACATCATCTTCGACGAGATTGCCGCCGCCCTGGAGCGCGGCGACCGTGTGGAGCTGCGCGGGTTTGGCGCGTTCTCCGTGCGCAAGCGCGAAGCGCGGACGGGGCGCAATCCGCGCACCGGCAATGCGGTGTCCGTCGACGCCAAGCATGTGCCGTTCTTCAAGGCTGGCAAGGAGCTGCGCTCGCGGCTCAACAACGGCCACGATCCCGAAGATCGGGACTAACCCCTTCACGCGAGAGGGAATATCCGGCTTGCCCGATTCAGGCTGGACGCATCCGTCCCATGTGAGACACTGGTAACGGGCGCGTGAAAGCGTCGGCTTCAGAGGGGATATCGGGTGTTCAAGGAATTTCGCGAATTCGCGATGCGGGGCAACGTTGTCGATCTGGCTGTCGGTGTGATCATCGGCGCCGCGTTCGGCGCGATCGTCACCTCGCTGGTGACGGACATCATCATGCCGGTGATCGGGCTCATCACGGGCGGGATGGATTTCTCCAAGCTGGCCTATGAACTGAAGCCAGCGAGCATCGGACCGGATGGCAAGGAAATCGCCGCCGTCGCGATCAACTACGGCAAGTTCATCAACTTCTGCATCACCTTCCTGATCGTCGCCTTTGCGATGTTCATGGTGGTCAAAGGCATGAACTCGATGAAACGTAAGCAGGAAGCCGCGCCGG
This sequence comes from Hyphomonadaceae bacterium, assembly GCA_036795465.1. Classification (GTDB taxonomy): domain Bacteria; phylum Pseudomonadota; class Alphaproteobacteria; order Caulobacterales; family Hyphomonadaceae; genus UBA7672. Next base: position 708 of record DAIRES010000095.1, on the reverse strand, counting down.
CCCCCACGCCGGAAACGCCGCCGCAGGAGAAGCTTCTTGCCGAGATCAGGGACTTGCTTGCCAAGGGCCGCTGAGGTATCCGGGCTGCCTGAGTAGAGTTCAGTAGCGTAAGGAAGGGGCGGCCTGAGCGCCGCCCTTTCTGTTTTTCTGGGCCAGAAAAACGCTGTAAAACCAAGGCCAATGCCGCCGGATGGCGAAGATGATCAGCGTAAAAATCTGCGGAATTACCAGCGAATCGGACCTGGAAATGGTCGTCGAGGCCGGGGCCGACATTGTTGGCTTCGTACTCGTCGAAACGAGCCCGCGTTATGTGCTGAGGGAAAAAGCGCAGAAGTTGATCCGTCGAGCGGCCGAACTGGGTGCGGAGCCTTGGGTGGTGGCGACCCTGGCCGTGCCCTGGCTGGATGAGCTGGTCACGGAGATTCCCGAGATCGGCGCCGTGCAGCTGCATGGCAAGGAAAGCCCGGCCCAGGTGGCGTCATTCGTGAAGAAGCATCCGCTCGTGCCGGTGATCAAGGCGATGGGTGTAGCGGGCAAGCGCGACCTGCAGGACGCCGAGAACTTCGAGGCGGCTGACGCTTTCCTGTTCGACGCAAAGCCGCCGCAGGGAGCGGACCGCGAGGGCGGGCATGGTCGCACATTCGACTGGTCGATCCTCAAAGGTTTTCGCGTGAACGATCACGAGGACTGGACCCTGTCAGGCGGCCT
>DAIRES010000324.1:0-2560 GCA_036795465.1 Hyphomonadaceae bacterium | reverse complement strand
CCCTGCAGGTCGTATGTGACCGAGTAATACCAGCGTTCGCCGGGCTGGTTCGCCAGCGGAAGCCGCGCCACTTCATCGACGAACGTCTTCATGTCTTTGGCGCGCAGGACGTCTGCATCCCTGTAAGCGCGATCGGCGGCGATGTCGGTACGCAGTCCGTAGCTGAATCCAGCCGTGTGCGTCATGACCTCGTGCATCGTCGGGATGTGCGAAACGGGCGCGAGGTTGCTCAGATTGTCGGTCGAGGTTGCGACCTTGAGGCTGGCAAACTCCGGTATGAACTTGGTGATCGGATCTTCGGGCTTCCACTTGCCCTGTTCCCACAGCTGCATCATCGCGACGGCGGTGATTGTCTTTCCAGTCGAGCGGACGCGGAAGAGGGTGTCGTCCGTCATCGGGGCGCCGCCGAGAATCTGGCTGCCGACGGCTTTGAAAGCGGCAACCTCGCCATCCTTGACCAGCGCGTAGCTGATGCCGGCGATTTCCTTGCTGTCGACGGCCTGCTTCATGCGGGCGTCGAGCGCCTGAAGACCTTCGGCCGTGAAGCCAAGTCTGGCGGGGTCGGCAATGGCGGCGGCCGGCCATGCAGGGTTATCATATGACCTCGCGTCAGCCAGCGGCTGCCCGCCCGGCATGTCGGATGCGTCGTGGCCGCAGGCGGCGAGGGCAGCGAACGAGGCAGCCGCCAGAAGCGACCGCAGGATGTGCGTGGCCATTTCATCTCCCGTATCTCTTGCGGCGAGCCCGCTGTATTCATTACAAGCGACATCAATAAGCCTATTGATGTCGACCATCATGTTTAGTCAACACGATGCCGGAGACGTGAAATGAAGGTCAGTCGCGAACAGGTGGCGGAGAATCGCGAGGCGATCCTCAAGGCCGCCGGCCAGCTGTTCCGTGAAAAAGGCTTCGACACGGTAAGTGTGGCGGAGGTCATGAACGCTGCGGGCCTGACGCATGGCGGATTTTACGGACACTTCAGCTCGAAGGATGATCTGATCGCGCAGACACTCGCCCACCTCCTGGAGCGGGCGAGTCGTGACTTCGACCTGAAGCCGTTCGTTGCGCGGTATCTATCCGCTGAGCATCGCGACAACGCGGCGACCGGGTGCCCGACTGCGGCGCTTGCGGCGGACACGCGCCAGCAATCAGCGGCGGCGCGTGAAGCCATGGCATCGGCTCAGCGCGGCCACATCGACAGGCTGAGCGGCAAGATGGAAGGCAAGCGCGCAGCGGCGAGGCGCAGGGCGGCTATCGGGAGCTGGTCGGCCATGGTGGGGGCGGTGATTCTGGCCCGCTCGGTCGACGATCCCGAGTTTGCCGATGAAATCCTGAAGGAGACGGGGGCCTGGATCGCTGCCCGATAGCTGCGGCTACCCATTTTGTTCGTTCGTGGCGTGACGCCGGGCGCGGCGCGGTCTATTTCGCCTCCCATGAAAGTTGTCGTCGCCGGGGCAGGGATAGGTGGACTTTGCGCCGCCATCGCACTCACGAAAGTGGGGTTCGAGGTCGAGGTGATCGAGCGTGCGCCTGCGCTGACCGAGGTGGGCGCGGGGATCCAGCTTTCGCCCAATGCCGTGAAGGGGCTGGCCGGGCTGGGCGTGGCCGAGGCGGTGCTGGCGGTTTCGTCCCAGCCGCAGACGCTTGAGATGCGGATCGGCAAGACGGGCGAGAAGGTGTTCTCCATCCCGATCGCGCAGGATGCACGCAAGCGATACGGCGCGCCGTACATCCACATTCATCGCGCCGACCTGATCGAGATATTGCGGCGCGCTGCGGAGTTCGCGGGCGTCACCCTGCGTCTCAATGCGCGCGTGGCCGCTTATGTGCGGGAGGATACGGGTCTGCGCATCGGGCTCGACACGGGCGACATCGTTCCGGCGGATCTGCTTGTCGGCGCGGATGGATCACGCTCGACCGTGCGCAAGCAGATGCTGGGCGAGGATCAGGCGCGCTACACAGGCGCCGTTGCGTGGCGGATCACCGTCGCGGCCGATGTCGCGCCGGACCTGCCGCATTCGGCGGTGGTGTGGGCGGGGGCGGGCAAGCATGCCGTGACCTATCGCATCAGGCGCGGCGAGCTGATCAACTTCGTTGGCGTCGTTGAAACCGATCAATGGCGCGGCGAGAGCTGGGACCAGATGGGTGATCCGGGCGATCTGGCCGGTGATTTTGGCGGATGGGCGCAGCCCATTCCCGATATCCTCGCGGCGGCGAGCACGTGCCATGTGTGGGCGCTGTTCGATCGCGATCCGCTGCCGCGCTGGTCGGATCATCGCGTGACGCTGTTGGGGGATGCTTGCCATGCGATGCCGCCCTTCCAGGCGCAGGGCGCGGCGATGGCGATCGAGGATTCGATCGTGCTGGCAAAGTGCCTGCAGGCGGAAGGCGTCTCCGAGGAATCGCTGCGCAAGTACGAGAAGCTGCGCAAGCCGCGCACCTCGCGCGTGCTGAACAGCGCGCGCTCCAACATGGGCGTGTTCCACCGATCCAATGCATGGACGCAGGCGGCGACGTACGGACCGATGAAGGTGGCGGACAAGCTGTTTCCCGCCTTCAT
>DAIRES010000094.1:0-12935 GCA_036795465.1 Hyphomonadaceae bacterium | reverse complement strand
TGGTGCGGGTGGAGGGACTCGAACCCCCACGGGTTGCCCCGCTGGAACCTAAATCCAGTGCGTCTACCAATTCCGCCACACCCGCGTGAGGCCGGCGTCTGATAGGGCGATCCAGCGGAAAGCGCCAGCCGTTTGGGCGAAACGCCGAAACGATAGACAAGCGAGGGCTGGTCCGGGTTATCAAATGCCATGGGGTCAGGGACAGAAGCCGAAGGTCTGGATGGGACGGTCGCCCGGGTGGAAGCGACAGCGTCTCCACCCCGACGGGCGAGCGCTTATCTCTGGTTGGCCTTTCCACTTGCGATCGGCCTGCTGGCTTTCCGGCGATGGGATCAGGTGCTGCACCCTGCACTCTGGGTCGAGGAGGGATGGGCGTTCATTCCCCAGTACCTGGAGAAGGGATGGCTCTACATATTCGAGCCCGTGAACGGGTATCTGATCGTTCCATCCAAGCTGGTGCAGCTGGCGGCATTCCACGTCAGCTTTGCGGACCTGCCGCTTTGGACGATGGTTTTCACGCTGATCGTCAGCGGTCTTGTTGCGGTGGCGATCGCCACGGCGCCTATCAACGTGCCTTTCAGGCTGGCGGCAGCGCTGGTTCCGTTTCTGGTGGCGATCGACCCGGAACCCATGGCGGTCGGGGAATACACGTTCTGGTTCGTGGGCCTGCTTTCAATTGTCGCGCTTATCTGGCGGAGCGACGCTCGCAGTTATTGGCTCCGCTACGGCTATGCGGCGATCGGAGCGCTGTCCTCGCCATTGGGAGTATTGACCGTACCGCTGATGATCGGGCGAGCGGTGTGGACGCGGAAGATTCCGGACATCATTACCGCCGTCGCGGCGCTTGTGCCGGCCGCATGGCAGGTTTGGCTCGTTGCAGGCCGAGACACGCTGGCTGGCGGAAGCGCCGAACGCCTCAGCGTGCAGGACACGCCGATCATCATCGAGAAGTTCGTCGGTGATTATTTTCTCAACACCGACAACTGGGTTTCGTTTGGCATTGGAGCAGCCGCGCTGCTGATCGTGGCCGGGCTTTGCATCTGGGCATTTGTTTCCGAGCGGCGCGTGACGCCTGCCGCGCTGTTCGTCTGCTTTGGACTATCGATAGGGGCTTCGATTGCGCGCGTGCCACTCGATGGAGTCGACGCGTTCGGCGCTGGTCCGCGCTATTTCCTATACCCGTTCATCATGTTGGGATGGACCATGATGTCGCTGGCCACCGGACCGCTGGCGAAGCGGATCGCAATCCTGCTGGCGGCAGCGATACCGCTCGCGCAGGCGACTTCGCCCGCCTATTCGCGAACGAACGATCCGGTTGACTGGCGAAGCGCGGCGGTTGCGTGCATCCGTGGCGACGCTCCGCTCCACGCGCAGGTCGAGCGGACCCGGCCGGCGTGGACTGCCGTTGGCGGCGCGTGGACGCTGACGGGGCAGTTCGTCGAGGGCGGGTTCAATCCTTCGCTTGGATTTGCACGCGTCAGAGACACGGTTGGCACAGGCGTTTCGGGAGATCAGGCAACGGGTAAGGCGGAGAAGAACTTCGCAGCGCCGGCGCAGCGGTGGCTTTCCGTACAGCTTCTGACGGGGCCGGATGCGACGGGCCAGCGGCTTGATCTGCTGGGCGGCAATCCAGTCTCGCTCGATCTCGCTCCCCTGACCTCACAGCTACAGCTTGGCTGGGCGTATCTGCTGTTGCCGGCGCCGGATGGAGTCGCAGGCGTGCGGTTGACCGATGAGGGCAAGGGCTGGGGGCAATGGTCTGCCATCGGTGAGATTTCGACCAGCGCGCGAGGCCTGAACAAGGGCACTGTTCACCAGCTCCCCGTGCATGTTGATGGCAAGCTGGAGAACCGGCGGAAGGTTGATCTCACGCATGCCGATTGCATGCGCCTGTCGGCGAATGCGGTGCTGGATGTTGCGCTGCGCGCGACCGCTGGGGATTGATATGCGGCGGACGGGACGCGCTAAGGCGTCTCGTCTTTCACGGTCAGCACCAGGTGTTCGCGCGGGGCGATGTAGGTGTTGAGCGCCTTGAAGGTGAGGCTCAGCTTCGACGGGTCCGGCACGTTCTTGATGAGCAGGGTGAAGGTGGAGCCGGCCTTCACGGTGAAGACGTGGGCTTCGTCGTAGGCGCCTTCGGGGCCGGTGTTTTCGAGTATGTAATCGACCGGGCTGTCGTTGACGATGCTGACGGGCGTGACCGTGGTGCGCGGGAGCGGCGTATCGACTTCGATCTTCAGGGTTGAGCGGACGACGGCTTCGACGTTTGCTTTGCGGCCAACCAGGTTGTCCTTGAAGATCGCGACGGTGTCGCCTGCCTTCAGGGCGGCTTTGAGGCCATCGGGTGTTTCGGACTTGGTGAGCACGAGCGTCGCGGTGCGGTGGCCGCCGCCGGCGAGATCGAACTCCCAGTCGATCAGGCCATGAATGTCTGACGTGCCGAGGATGGTGAGGTTGTTGTCGAGCGCCAGCTTGAACGCCTCGTCGGACATGTCGAGGCCGTTGGCGACTTCGATGCCGTGCAGGAGGCCACGCTTGATGAAGTCGGCGTGCACGGGCGTCATGCGGGCGACGCCATCAGGCGTTTGCGCGTGCCAGTAGGGGTGGTTCCAGAACGTGAAGGCGCCCTGCGCGTTGGCGGCGGTGAGCTGCGCCAGCGCATCGCCTGTTTTCAGCGGATTGGCGTCGGTGATGAAGACCGCGTTGATGTGGCCTGCGGGCATGGCGATCTTGGTGATCTCCGAGCCGTTGATGACCATCAGCGGGTTCTTGTTGGCGCCGATGGAGTCCGGCTTCACTTCGGCGGCCTTGGTGGCGAGCTCGTAGGAGCGGTTGCGATCCGGGTGCGGGATGTCGGCGGCCTTGGGCTGGTATTCGAGGTGTTCGGAAACGGCCATGGCGAACAGGCCATCGCGCTTGGCTTCCTCCACGCGGACGTCGGGCCAGACCGAGCCGTCGGAGAAGACGCTGTGGGTGTGAAGGTCGACAGCTAGGACGGAGCGGCCGTCCTTCAGTTTGGGGAATGCGATCTTGCGCGCGGCGGCGATGGCGGGACCGTCGTGGGCGACAGCCGGCGCTGGTGCGAGAGCCGCAAGAACCAGAAGCGACGCGAACAGTTTGCGCATGAACCTCTCCCGAGTGTGTGGGACCTGAATGCCCCTTCTATATAACAGTCGCGTGACTACGGTCGTGGAGTTGCCGGAGGGCATCGTGTAGCGCCGCGTCCAGATCTTCGGCGGTGAGGCCCGGCCCTGCGCGGAGGCCGGCGTCGCCGTGGAGCCAGGCTGCGGCGCAGGCGGCATCGAAGGGGGCGAGGCCTTGGGCGAGCAGACCACCGATGATGCCGGCGAGAACATCGCCGGAGCCTGCGGTGGCGAGGAATGGTGTCGCGTGAGCGTTGATGACGGCGCGGCCATCCGGCGCGGCGATGACCGTGTCGGCGCCTTTCAGGAGGATGACTGCGTTCGATTGGGCGGCGGCGCTGCGGACGGCGTCGATGCGGTTGGAGTGGCTGGCCAGCAGGCCGGGGAACAGGCGTTCGAATTCGCCAGTGTGAGGGGTGAGAATGGCTGGCGCATGGAGGATGGAGCGGAGGTATTCGGCCTGTCCCGCGAACACTGTCAGCGCGTCGGCGTCGAGGATGAGGCTGCGCCCTGCCCGCGCAAGCGCTTCGACATTCGCGCGGGTGGCGTCCGTGACGCCGGCGGCGGGGCCGATGACGATGGCGGAAGATTTTTCGGTCTGGGCGACGAGGTCTTCAGCGCTGGCAAAGCTGGCGGTCATCACCGCCTTGACCGAGGCGGCGACAACCATGAGCGCGCCGGGCGGGCAAAGCAGCGTGACAAGGCCAGAGCCGACGCGGAGGCCGGATTGTGCGGCGAGACGCGCAGCGCCTGTGTTGGCGAGACCGCCCGAGACGACAGCGAGACGCCCGCGCTGATGCTTGTGCGAGGTTGCCGTGGGCCAGCGCAGGGCGTTCGTCCAAAGGGCGGACGCGTTTTCATGGAGGTCGTGAGTTGTGTCGTTGATGAAACGCCCGAAGCCGATCTCGGCGGGGATGACTTCGCCGCATAGAGAGGCGGCGGGCTGGAGAAGGTGGGCCGGCTTCTTGGCGCAGAAGGTGACGGTCACGTCAGCGCGGATGGCTGGGCCGTTTATGGCGCAGGTATCGCCATTGATGCCGGAAGGGACGTCGATTGCGACCACTTTGGCGCCGGAGGCGTTCACTTGCTCGGCGGCGAAGGCGGCTTCACCTTCCAGCGGGCGCGACAGGCCAGCGCCGAACAGTCCGTCGAGCACGATGTCGTCTGCTGCGAGACGCATGTCTTCGAGCGGCTGGCGCGCGCCTGTCAGGGCGTTGAGGGCGTTGGCGCCTTCGGGTGTGCGTTGTCTTGTTGGCGCGAGATCGTAGAGCCAGACATTGCGACCAAGATCGCGGAGGCGTTGGGCGGCCACGAAGGCATCGCCGCCATTGTTGCCGGGACCTGCCAGCACGACGACGCGGCCTTCGGGAAATTCGGCGTGCAACACGTCGGCGCAGGCCTGCCCCGCTTTCTGCATCAGCGCCCAGAGAGAGATGCCGGCCTCGACTGCGCGCTGCTCCGCGGTGCGGACTTCGTCACAGGTGAGGATGGCGAGGGTCATGTCAGGTCACGATGGTTGCAGCTTCAGGACCGAGTTCAGCGACCACAAGCTTGCCACCCCGGCGATCAAGCTTGGTGATGGAAGCGTGGCCGGGCTTGAAGACGACGACGCGGTCGTCGCTGGTGAGCAGGCTGACGAGCGCGTTGATGGCGACGAAGTGGGAGAAGACCGCAGTTTCATCCGGCAACTTCTCGACGGAGGCGAGCACGTTCTGACGCCAGGCCAGAAGGTCCGGTCCGGCGTCGGTCCAGGTTCCGGTCATGACGCCCCTGAGCCAGGTGACCCGATCTTCCAGACCGGGCGGCGTCACGATCTCACCGACGCCGGTTTCAATGCGGGCGTGGGTTTCCATCAGCTTTTCGAACGGCGCCGCCGTTTCCCGGCTGCGGGCCAATGGAGAGGTTATCGCCCGTTTGGCGCCGGATTCGGCGAGGGATTCGGCGGCGGCGGCCGCCTGCCGGGCCCCGAGTTCCGTAAGGCCGGGGTTGGGATGGGCGCCATAGCTGCCGGCGGGTTCACCATGCCTGATGAGGTAGATCATTCGCAAAAAAGCCCGTGACTGCTGTGATTTTGGGATTGTAGCACGGTTCGGCGAACGCCGGGTCTGTGGATAAGCCGAAATCGAGGCGCCCTATTTTTCGGCGCCAATGCACAGTTTTCAGGCAGCTACTATCTGGACGCACGATCTTCAGGCGCCTGACCTATCTCCCGCCCGGACTCATCGTGCATGGAGACCGGGCGCTCCCCGACGCCGCAATGGCGCCTTTCAGGAACACCGCGATGAAAAAGATCGAGGCAATCATCAAGCCGTTCAAGCTGGACGAGGTGAAGGAAGCCCTTCACGGCGTCGGCCTTCAGGGCATGACGGTTCTCGAAGCCAAGGGCTTCGGCCGCCAGCGCGGTCACACCGAACTTTATCGCGGAGCAGAATACATCGTCGACTTCCTGCCGAAGCTGAAAATCGAGGTCGTCGTTTCAGATACGCAGCTCGAGGCTGCACTCGCCGCGATCACAAAAGCCGCACACACTGGCAAGATCGGCGACGGGAAGATATTCGTGTCCGAGATTTCGGAAGTCATCCGCATCAGGACAGGCGAGACGGGCGATCAGGCGATCTGATTGTTCGAGAATTTTCATTAGGATCGGGTCCGCCGGGACCCGGGGTGAAACGAGGGAGACACTAGGTGTCCGACGCTATCTTCAAGACCATCAAGGAAAAAGACGTCCAGTACGTGGACCTGCGCTTCACTGACATGCGCGGCAAGATGCAGCACGTCACATTCGACCTGTCGATGGTCGACAAGTCGCTGTTCGTCGACGGCACGATGTTCGACGGTTCGTCGATCGCGGGCTGGAAAGCCATCAACGAGTCCGACATGCTGCTGATGCCGGACCCCTCGTCGGCGCGCATCGACCCGTTCTTCCAGAACACGACGCTCGCCATCATGTGCGACATCCTCAACCCGAACGACAACACGCCGTACAACCGCGACCCGCGGATGATGGCGAAAAAAGCCGAGATGTACCTGAAATCCGGCGGCTTCGGCGACACCGCCTACTTCGGCCCAGAGGCCGAGTTCTTCGTGTTCGACGACGTGCGCTGGAACACCGACCCGAACAACACGGGCTATTCGTTCGACGACCGCGAACTGCCGTACAACACGGGCCGCCAGTATGAAGGCGGCAACATGGGCCATCGTCCGGGACCGAAGGGCGGCTACTTCCCCGTTCCGCCGGTGGACTCGCTGCAGGACATGCGCTCGGAAATGCTCACGCTGATGGCCGAACTCGGCCTGCAGCCGGAGAAGCACCACCACGAAGTTGCGCCCGCCCAGCACGAGCTCGGCATGCGCTTCAACACGCTGGTGCAGATGGCTGACAACATGCAGCTGTACAAATACATCGTGCACAACGTTGCGCACTCGTACGGCAAGACGGCCACCTTCATGCCGAAGCCGTACTACAAGGACAACGGCTCGGGCATGCACGTCCACCAGTCGATCTGGAAAGACGGCAACCCGCTGTTCGCCGGCGACAAGTACGCCGAGCTTTCGCAGACCTGCCTCTGGTACATCGGCGGCATCATCAAGCACGCCAAGGCGATCAACGCGTTCTCGAACGCGACGACGAACTCGTACAAGCGCCTTGTCCCGGGCTATGAAGCGCCTGTGCTGCTGGCCTACTCGGCCCGCAACCGCTCGGCCTCGGTCCGTATTCCATGGACCCCGAACCCGAAAGGCAAGCGTATCGAAGTGCGCTTCCCCGATCCGGCTTCGAACCCGTACCTGACCTTCACTGCCCTCATGATGGCCGGTCTCGACGGCATCGCGAAGAAGATCGAGCCGGGTCCGTCAATGGACAAGGACCTCTACTCGCTGCCGCCGGAAGAGCTGAAGAACATCCCGACCGTCTGCGGCTCGCTCCGCGAAGCTCTGTCGAGCCTCGACGCCGACCGCGACTTCCTCAAGGCCGGCGGCGTGATGGACGACGATTTCATCGACGCCTACATCGACCTGAAGATGGAAGACGTTCTCCGCATGGAAACGCACCCCCACCCGGTCGAATTCGACATGTACTACAAGTCGTAATCGACCTTCAGCCTAGCGGTTCGCCGCCAGGTTTGCCGGGGGGCAAGGTAACGGCGTCGGAGCAATCCGACGCCGTTCTCTTTTGTGCATCAGACCCAGGTCATCACGGCAGCGCCAGCCATGGCGGGATCGCTGGTGAGCGACCCGACGCCGATCTCGTGCCTTCCCGCAAAGCGACGCTCCCAGGCGAGATCGGTGTCGCGCCTCAGCACGAAGTCATACCAGCCGCCGGAACGCATCAGACTCCACCGGTGCTCGACGACGGGCGGCTTGCCCACCTCAACCGGCGTCAGCATCTTCATCTCGAACACGTCCGCATAAGCGCCCGGCGTCGCGCGGATGGGACTCTTCCCCCCACGCGCTGCGATCTCGAAACCAAGCGTGAAGTTGATCGGCCCGCCGATCATCGGCTCGATGCGCGTATTGACCCGCGGCGCCCAGGCGATCGCAGGGCCACCAGCGTACCGCCTGAAGAACCCGCTGGGTCCGAACACCTGCACGTTGTACGCGCCTTCGGGCCACACATCCTCCAGCGACTTCTGGGCCTCCACCGTGTAGCGGCGCGGCGGCGCATCGAGGCGCATGCAATCGTAAACGTGAAACACCACGCCTGCCCTGCCCCGGTTCTGGAAACGCAGCTTGAGTTGCTCGCCGCCATCCAACTCCACGACGTCGATGTGATAGGGCAGCGGACGCGACCGGCGCGCGCCCGCAGTCTGCACCAGGGTGAGCGGCTGATCGGGCGTCGGAGGCTTGGTGCGGCCCGGCAGCGCGGCGGCGCGGGCGGCGAGTTCGGTCGTAGCAGGAAGGGCCGCCACCTCGCCGTTTGGCGTCTTGAAATCGAAACAGCTGGTCAGGTCGCCGAACACGGTGCGGCGCCATGCAGATATGTTCGGCTCCGTCACCCCGAAACGCGCTTCGCAGAAGCGGATGACGGAGGTGTGGTCGAAGAGTTCGGAGTTGACGTATCCGCCCCGCGCGAAGGGCGAGATGACGAACATGGGGACGCGGGGGCCCGCCCCGTACGGGCGGCCCATGAGATCCGCACGCTCCGATGTTTTCTCGCTGGCGGAATTCACGAGATGATATTCGCCTGCGAGGTCGACGCTGGACGCGCCGTGCATTTTCCCGTCGGCGTTGCGTGATGGAGGCGCAGGCGGCGGGACGTGATCAAAGAAGCCGTCATTCTCGTCGTAATTGACCAGCAGGGCGGTGCGCGCCCACACATCCGGGTTCGATGTCAGGGCATCGAGAACGCGCGCGACATAGTCTGCGCCCTGCGCCGGGCTCGACGGCCCGGGGTGTTCCGAGTCCTTTGATGGCGCGATGATCCAGGAGACTGACGGCAGTTTGTCGGCCATGACGTCGGCGCGCAGCACATCGAGATGCTGAGTGGAGTGGCCCTTCGCAGCGAGCGCGGGATTGGCGCCGCTCACCTTGTCGATGCTGTCGCGGAACGCCTTGAAGCCGACGAGCGGGTTGTCGCCGAAATTGTCGGCCATGTCCTCGTAGATTTTCCAGCTCACCCCGGCAGCTTCGAGACGTTCGGGATAGGTCGTCCACGTGTAGGGCTCTTTTGCGAGCGGCGCTTTGGCGGGGAGAGTGTCGTGCGAGTTGGAGATCGAGGGGCCGCCAGCCTTGCCCTCTCCATCATTGCCGCCGGTCCAGTGGAAGAGACGGTTGGTGTTCGTGCCGCCCTGGAATGAACAGTAATAGGCGTCGCAGATCGTGAAGGCATCGGCGAGCGCCCACTGGAACGGGATGTCGGCCTTCTCGAAATAGCCCATGGCGTGGGGTTGCTTGTGATCGGGCCAATGCGTCATGCGGCCCTGATCCCAGGCGTATTGCGCGTCTGGCCAGTTGTGCGGCGTGCCCTCGACGCGCATGTGCGCGAAGGTCTGGGCCGTGTTGAGCGGGAAAGGCGCGATGACCGAGGGAGCAGCCTTTGTGTAGCTTTGTTGCCAGACAGTGCGGCCCTGCGGCAGCGGGATCGGGAAGCGATCCCCGAAGCCGCGCACGCCGTTCATCGTGCCGAAGTAGTGGTCGAAGGAGCGGTTCTCCTGCATCAGGATGACGATGTGATCGACGTCCTTGATCGTGCCGGTCGTCACCTTGGCGTCGATGGCCCAGGCTTTCTGGATAGCGGGCGGCAGCGTCAGGGCTGCGGCTCCGAGGGCGAGAAGGCGGCGGCGATCAAGCTGTGTCATGGCGGCAAGCTAGCGGGTTCACATGACGTGGTCATGTCCTTCCCGCACGAAGCAGCTTTCCGTTTGGGAATGCGGCGCTAGGGTTTGGCGATGCGAGTCTTTCTCACCACCCTGTTTGCGATCACTCTTTCGGCCTGCAGCACGCTGGGCGACCGGACCAGCGAAGCGCTGCACGCGCCCGGACTGGAGGGTACGCGGTGGGGTCTTGTCGTGATGACAATGGACGGGCGCGAGCTGATCGCGATCCGGCCGGACGAACGGTTTACCCCGGCTTCCAACACCAAGCTGTTCACGGCGGCGGCGGCGTTTCATCGTCTCGGTGACCTTACCATGCCGGACCCTTCGATGGGGACGTCGGTGAGGATCGTTCCACGTGCCGAGGGGCCGCCTGACCTTGTGCTTGTCGGCGGCGGCGATGCGATGCTGATCGACGCGGCGGATTGCGAGCGCGACTGCCTGTCGTCGCTGGCGGACATGGTCGTGGCGAACGGCGTTACGCGGATCAATGACGTGATCGGCGACGATCGGCTCTATCCCGAACAGCCATGGGCGCCGGGATGGAGCTGGGAGGACCTTGTCACCCGCTCCGGCGCAGCGACGTCTGCGCTGACCGTAAACAGCAACGAAGTGGCGCTGGTGGTGAAGCCCGGCGTGGCTGCGGGAGAGCCGGCGGATGTGACGTGGCGCGCAAGCGACGTGCTCGGCGGCGGGTATCCCTATGACCTGCGCAACGATGTGGTGACGGTCGCAGCGGACGCGGACGATGAAGATCTCTTCGGCGTGGAGCGGCTGGGCACGTCATCCACTGTACGAGCTTATGGACAAGTGGTTATTGGCTCGACGCCGCGGACAATTCCCGTGGCGGTGACGAGCCCCGCAGGCTCTGCCGCGTGGCGGATGGAGTACCTGCTGAAGGAGCGTGGCGTCACGATCGAGGGGGACGCGGCTACGGCGCACCGTCCGGTTGTGCTTGTGGATGATCCGGAGTTGCGGAAAGGCGCCGCGCCGCCGTCGCCTCATCGCGAGGGCGTGGAGATCGCGCGGCTTCTTCCGCCGCCATTGATCGAGGACGTGGCGCTTATCATGAAGCAGAGCCAGAACCTGCATGCGGAACTGCTGCTGCGCAGGCTCGGCCTTATCGAAGGCGGCGGGTCGATCGAGGATGGGGTGGCGATCATCGAGCAGATGCTGGGCGATGTTGGCGCGGACCGTGCGGGCTGGGATTTTTCCGATGGGTCCGGCATGTCGATCTATAACCGGGTCACGCCACGCACCGTCGCGAGGCTGCTGCTTTGGACATCGCGACAGGCCTGGGCGGAGGCTTTCCGGGCGACGCTGCCGGTCGGAGGTGTGGACGGCACGCTGCGCAGGCGGTTTGCCGGGACCTCGCTGGAGGGGCGCGTCTTCGCCAAGACGGGCACGCTGACGGCGGTGAATGCCCTGTCCGGGTTCATGCTGACAAAGAGCGGACAGGTGCTGATTTTCTCGGCCTACGCCAACGACCGTCCATCGCAGGCAGGATCGGCGATTGCGGCTATGGATGCGGCGCTCGTTCAGATTTCGGAAACGAACTGAACATGGGTACTGCGTGCGGTTGAAGCGGCTTTAACCGTGATCGGTTATAAGACCGCCGATGGGTCGGAACCTTGCCATATCGCTCGTGGCCGCGCTTGGAGCCACTGCCTGCGCCAGCGCGCCTCAGCCGTCGAACGCGGAAATCGCGGACGCGTGCCTGCTGCTGAAGGAAAACCGGCCGTGGCATGATGTGATGCGCGAGACGGCCCGCAGATGGGGCGCCCCGATGGGCTTCCAGCTCGCCGTCATCAAGCAGGAGAGCAGCTTCGACAGTAGCGCCCTCGCCCCGCGTGGCGAGCGCGAATGGTTCGGGCTGGTCGAAGGCAAACGCGTTTCATCGGCCGCCGGATACAGCCAGGCGCTGGATGGCACGTGGGAAATGTACAAGCGCGAGACCGGTAAGAGCGGCGCGAACCGGCATGACTTCCGGGACTCTTCGGATTTCATCGGTTGGTATTACAATACGACCGGCAAGCGCACGGGCCTGGGCCAGTACGATTACCGGGAGCACTATCTTGCCTACCACGAAGGCGCGACGGGCTATCTGAAGGGCACATGGAAGAGCAAGGGCTGGCTGGTCGAGGTGGCGGGCCGTGTGGCGCAGCAGGCGGCGCGCTATGAAAGCCAGATCAGCACGTGCGATGCGCTGAAGCCGCAGAAGTTCCTGGGTCTGTTCTAGGACTTCGGCTTCTTCTCGCGCGACAACGCCGTACCGAGCAGACAGCCGAGTACAACCGCAAGCGCAACAAGCTCGATCACGAGCGGCAAGTCGCCGAGGCCGGGCCAGATAAGCCACAATAATACGCCGCCGACGATCAGGTTGCCGCCGCCCCAAAGGACGTTGCGCACCGGGCTGTCGAGCGTGCCTGCTCCGCCGGAGAATGGCGTCGGGAACCGCTTGCCAGCTATGCCATGCACATAGTGCGGGATGCCGTTGACGAGGAAAGCGACAGCCGGAATGGCGACGAGGTAAAACCACCACTGCGTCATGCGCCCTGCTCCCATGCCCCGCCGCCAACCTGTTCCGGTGGCGCCGGTTCCGCAAGCGCGGCAGATACGCACCATACGGCCCCCATCCCTGTGGATCACCCGCTGCGCGAAGCGCTTTGAGGTGGGTGGATAGGGGGATTACAAGGGTTTCTTAATCGCCGGAATTGTCCATGTCACAGGCTTCGGGCTAGGTCCGAGGTCTAGATTCCGGCGTTGATTCGGTCTTCAGGAAAACCATGGCGAAGAACAACCAGGCGAAGCTGTTCGATGGCGGGAAGTCCGACTCTTCGGGCTACTCGGCAAAGGACATTGAAGTCCTCGAGGGGCTGGAGCCGGTCCGGAAGCGCCCGGGCATGTATATCGGCGGCACGGACGAGCGCGCCTATCACCACCTCTTCGCCGAAGTGCTGGACAACTGCGTCGATGAAGCCGTCGCCGGCCACGCCAGCCGGATCGATGTGAGCCTGGATGCGGACGGCATGCTGACCGTGCGCGACGATGGCCGCGGCATTCCGATCGACGCGCACCCGAAATTCAAGACGAAGTCGGCGCTCGAAGTCATCATGACGATGCTGCACTCGGGCGGCAAATTCTCGAACAAGGCTTACCAGACGGCGGGCGGCCTGCACGGCGTCGGCATCTCGGTGGTGAACGCCCTGTCGGACGAGATGGTTGTCGAGGTCGCGCGCGACCGGAAGCTGTATCGCCAGACATATTCGCGCGGGAAACCGACATCGAAGCTGACGGCAGTCGGCGCGGCGCCGAACCGTCGCGGCACGCAGATCGCCTTTCATCCCGATCCGGAAATCTTTGGCGACAAGCTGCACTTCCGCCCATCGCGCCTGTTCGCGATGGCGCGCTCGAAAGCCTATCTCAGCCGCGCAGCCGAGATCCGCTGGAGCTGCGATCCCAAGCTGCTGAAGGACGATGA
>DAIRES010000323.1:0-2587 GCA_036795465.1 Hyphomonadaceae bacterium | reverse complement strand
AGCCGACGCCCGTTTTCTCGCCGGTGGCCAGCGCTTCATCGAGATAGGTGCGCGGCGGCGGCGGAGGCGCCTTGGGCGGCGTTTGGGCCAGTGCGGGCGTCGCGGTCAGGACGGCAAGGGCTGTGATTACAGCGCAGCGTCGAAGGGTCATGGTGGGCCTCCCAGTTCTCAAGGCATTATTGTTTGAAGGCAGTTTGGCTCCGATTGGGGGTTCAGCCAAGGTGCTTTGATGCAGGCCGTGGCTGCATGCCGCGCGTCGCGACCTATCCGTGACAG
Source organism: Hyphomonadaceae bacterium (assembly GCA_036795465.1). Classification (GTDB taxonomy): domain Bacteria; phylum Pseudomonadota; class Alphaproteobacteria; order Caulobacterales; family Hyphomonadaceae; genus UBA7672. The sequence goes on along the minus strand of DAIRES010000323.1, from coordinate 2,311 downwards.
GGTGGTATTCGTCCCGGGGCTGCCCGCCGACATTCGCATGGCGGCCTGCGCGGTGGGACGGGCATGCTCCTCCGGACCGGGCAGGCTTACGTCGGCGGGCTGGCGGGCGACGCTTTCTTCCTGTCACATGTGATCTAACTAGGCATGTAATGCTCATGCCGATTCGTAATGTCACCTGAAGGAGGCCTCGTGTCCCTCGATCCTGAAAGCCTGCTATCGGTCCAAGCCACTAACCAGCTGCTGGGCCAACGCCACTCCGGCGCTCTTCTCGCCATGCCTGAAGATGACGAGGACGAAGAGGGCGATGAGGACGAGGAAGAAGACGAAGACGACGAAGAAGATGACGAAGACGAGGATGATGGCGACGAGGAAGACGAGGACGAATAGCGGCGCTCGCCAACGACTCGGACTGTCTGCGGCAGGGGCGTCAGGGCCTGTCGGACGTTGGTCCGTCCTGCTGCATATCCGATCTGAAGCGCTTTAAGGCGCGTCGCCCCGAATGGCCGAGGCTATTCTGCCATTGTTTCGTTGCTTCCACCGAACGGGCCCGGGAAATCCTTGAACTTCGGCAGGCCGTCCTTCATCGGCAGGACTGTCTCTGCGTAGTTGATGTGCAGTCCGGCCTTGTAGGGAAGCCCGGGCAGCGTGGCCGCGAAGACGTCGACGACACCTAGGCCCGGGTGATCCGTCATGAGGTGGCCGCCGCATTTCGAGCAGTACTTCCGCGAGCTGCCGGGCGTCTTGTTGTAAGTGGCGACTGAATCGGCGCCCGCCGTTATCCTCACGTTTTCGGGCTTCCAGAGCGTGAAGGCGTTGACCGGGCCACCTGACCAGGATCGGCAAGACGCGCAATGGCAGTAGCCCATGCCTTCGGGTTCGCCCGTGACTTCAAGTTTAACGGAGCCGCAGAAACACTCGCCTTTATAGCCCATGTCCTATCTCCACCCTGAAGGGCAAAGCCTACGCCTCACGGCAGCCCGCGTCATCATGGCCGCGCTGAATAAAACGGGACCCTTGGATGGAGCCAAAAGCCGGTCTATCGGAAAGCCATGACAAACGCCGCGCCCCCCCCGTCCAACAGCTGGTCGCAATGGCCTGACGCCAATGGGCGTTTTGGCGAATTTGGCGGTCGGTATGTGGCCGAAACGCTGATGCCGCTCGTGCTCGATCTGGAGCGGGAGTACCGGAAGGCAAAAGCCGACCCGAAATTCCAGGAAGAGTTCGACTGGTTGCTGGAGCACTATGTCGGCCGGCCCAGCCCGCTATACTATGCGGAGCGGCTGACCAAGCATTACGGCGGCGCGAAAATCTATCTCAAGCGCGACGAGCTGAACCATACCGGCGCGCACAAGATCAACAATTGCATCGGGCAGGTTCTGCTCGCGCGGCGCATGGGCAAGACGCGCATCATCGCGGAGACGGGCGCGGGGCAGCACGGCGTTGCGACGGCCACGATCTGCGCACGCTTCGGCCTGCCGTGCGTGGTGTTCATGGGCGAGACCGATGTGGAGCGGCAGAAGCCCAACGTATTCCGCATGCGCCTGCTCGGCGCCGAGATCGTTCCGGTCTCCTCGGGCACGGGCACGCTGAAGGATGCGATGAACGAAGCGCTGCGTGACTGGGTGACGAATGTTTCGAACACATTCTACGTCATCGGCACCGCGGCCGGGCCGCACCCCTATCCGGAGCTAGTGCGCGACTTCCAGTCGATCATCGGCAAGGAAGCAAGAGCGCAGATCCTGAAACAGGAAGGCCGTCTGCCGGATGCGCTCGTCGCGGCGATTGGGGGCGGGTCAAACGCGATCGGCCTGTTCCATCCCTTCATCGAGGATGAGGGCGTGAAAATGATCGGTGTCGAAGCTGGCGGACATGGCGTCGACACGCCGATGCACGCGGCTTCGCTGACGGGCGGACAGCCTGGCATCCTCCATGGCAACCGCACGTATCTGCTGCAAGACAAGGAAGGCCAGATCATCGACGCGCACTCGATCTCGGCGGGGCTCGACTATCCGGGCATCGGTCCGGAGCATGCATTCCTGCACGAGACGGGTCGCGCGGAGTATCGCACCTGCACCGACAAGGAAGCGCTTGAGGCTTTCCAGCTCTGCACGCGCCTAGAGGGCATCATCCCGGCGCTTGAGCCGGCGCATGCGCTGGCGCGCGTGGGCGATGTCGCCAAGGAGCTGGGCAAGGACGGCCTGATCATCATGAACATGTGCGGCCGCGGCGATAAGGACATCTTCGCCGTTGCGGGGCATCTGGGATTGAAGATCTAGTTTCGCTCGCGCTTCATCAGGCTCTTCGCCGTGAT
>DAIRES010000322.1:0-2600 GCA_036795465.1 Hyphomonadaceae bacterium | reverse complement strand
GCTTGGGAAGCTTCTGCTCTACCATTGAGCTACACCCGCCACCCGAAAGGCCCTTACTGCATCTTCCAACCACTGGCACGCAAATTGGCGCATTTGCGACTAAGTTGCAAGTAATTCTGCGGACGGAAAAGCGAAACAGCCCGTATCGTCTCGTCGTTTGGTTGTATTGATATGGCCTCCACGCAATTCCGCTTGACCCGGCGGGTAACGAGGCTCTGAGGTTCTGAAATGTCTGATCCGGGGGCTTTCGTCATCTTTGGCGCGACGGGCGATCTTGCCCGCCGGATGCTGTTCCCGTCCCTGTACTTCCTTGATGCGGACGGGCTTTTGCCCAGCGGCCTCAGGATTGTCGGGGCGGCCAGGTCGAACCACACAGACGCTGAATTCCGCAAGGATGTCGAAGGCTGGGTGCGCGAGCGCGCCGGCGCCTTCTTCTCGCAGGAGGCCTGGGATTCGTTCGCCAGGCGACTGGTTTACGCCCCGGGCGACGCCACAGACCCGAAAAGCTACGCCACCCTCAAACAACGCCTCGAGGGCACACAAGGCGGCGCGCTGTTCTACCTGTCGACCTCCCCCGCCCTCTACATCCCGATCGTAAAAGGCCTCGCGGCAGAGAACCTCACCAACGATCCGAACCGCGTCATCGTCGAGAAGCCGATCGGCAAGAGCTGGGCGACCTGCGAGCAGATCAACTCCGCCATCGCTGAGCATTTCAGCGAGAACCGCACCTTCCGCATCGACCACTATCTCGGCAAGGAAACGGTCCAGAACCTCATCGCGCTCCGCTTCGGCAACGCGCTGTTCGAGCCGCTGTGGAACCGCCACACCATCGACCACGTCCAGATCACTGTCGCCGAGACGCTCGGCGTCGAGGGTCGCTTCGGCTATTACGACGAGTACGGCGCAACGCGGGACATGGTGCAGAACCATATCCTCCAGCTGCTCTGCCTCATCGCGATGGAGCCGCCGTCCAACCTCCGCCCTGAATCGGTGCGCGGTGAAAAAGTGAAAGTCCTCCGCTCGCTGCGCCCCATCCGCGATTCCGAACTGCGCGAGAAGACCGTGCGCGGCCAATACGCGCGCGGCGTCACCGACGGAAAGAGCGTTCCCGGTTACGTTGAGGAAGACGGCGGCAAACCGTCCGACACGGAAACCTTCGTCGCTCTCTGCGCTCATGTCGACAACTGGCGCTGGGCTGGCGTGCCGTTTTACCTTCGCACAGGCAAGCGCCTGCCGACGCGCACCTCGCAGATCGTCATCCAGTTCCGTGATGTGCCGCACTCGATCTTCAACGGCAGCCCGCTGATGGCCAACCGGCTCACCATCACGCTGCAACCGGAAGAGTCGATCGCGCTCACCATCATGAACAAGACGCCCTCGCTCACGCAGGGCGGATACGAACTGCAACCGCTGACGCTCAACCTCTCCCTGCTCGACGCCTTCAAGGGCGAGAAGCGTCGCCGCATCGCCTATGAGCGGCTGTTGCTCGAAGCGATCTCCGACAACTCGACGCTCTTTGTTCGCCGCGACGAAGCCGAAGCCGCCTGGGTGTGGATCGACCGCATCATCGAAGGCTGGGCACGCACCGGCATGAAGCCGATGCCCTATCAATCCGGAAGCTGGGGTCCGGCGGGCGCTTTCGCCCTTACTGAACGCAATGGCCATAGCTGGTACGAATAACGGGCTGGGAAGAATGAGCGCGACTGTCACGCACGAGGAAACCTTCTTCCCTGATCGCAGGCGATTGTATGCCGGCGTCTGCCAGGATTTCGCCGACCGGCTGGCCGACATCATCAAGAAGCGCCGCAAGGCCTCGATGGCGCTTGCGGGCGGCACGACGCCGGGTCCGCTCTATGACGCGCTCTCCAACGTGCCGATCAACTGGGAGAAGGTCTCGCTCACCCTCACCGACGAACGGTGGGTGCATCCGGAAGATCCGGCCTCGAACGAATTCCTGATCCGCGACACGCTGATGCGGCGTCGCGCTGCCGTCGCCACCTTCGTGCCGTTCAAGACCAACCACGCAAAGGCATCGGGTGGCGCCGCCACCGCTGAAAAGCGCATCGCGCCGATCATGCCGTTCGACATCTGCCTGCTCGGCATGGGGCCTGACGGTCACATCGCGTCGCTGATCCCCGGCGCCGATGGCTTTGATGCCGCCGTCGATGCGGCCGGCACGCGCAAGCTCGCCGGCATTCACGCACCGGGCGCCGCCGGCGCGCCTGAGCGCATGACGCTCACCGTGCCCGGAATCCTAGCCTCACGCCGCATCGTCCTTCTGTTCATGGGACAGGACAAACTCAACGTCTTCAACGAGGCCAAGGAAGGCCGCGGCGCCTCACCGATCAAGGACCTGCTGGCGCAGAAGAAAGTCCCCGTCCACGCCTTCTGGGCGCCGTAAGCGCTTAACTGTCCTTCAGCGCAGGCGAGCTGCCGACGCGGCCATCGGGACGCGCCACTTTCAGCATGCGCTGGAATGCAGGCCGCGCCTCCATGCGATCCTGCCACGCGGCAAGATGCGGATAGAGGCTCATGTCCGCCACCTTGATGCGATCGGCATAATCGCTCGGGAACCACATCATGATGTCGGCTGCCGAAAA
>DAIRES010000321.1:0-2615 GCA_036795465.1 Hyphomonadaceae bacterium | reverse complement strand
CAGCCCCGACGCTACATATAGTGTCGCCACATCCCTAATGGACCGTCAACACACCAGAGGCGGGAATCTTTTCGCTTATCCACCGCAGATAAATTAGGGGATTTAATCGCCGTTAACCATTGGCGCGGCATACGCCCCGCTCTCTGGTCGACTCGGACATCCGGGACCTCCTGGAAGCCCGCTTCCACAGGCTCAGGATTCCGGTCGATCCGAGCCCGACACAAGCGGCTCAGTCCTTCGGCTGCACCGCGCCGGCCGCCGGCCAGGCTGTGTCGCGAAGCCTCGTCACCGAGAATTCGATGAACTTCACCGGCTCGCCGCTCTTTGGAATCCGCGTGCCCGTCTCGGTCCAGACGCCGTCTTTCACGATCGCCTCGTAAGCGATTTTCATGTCGGGGCCCGCCTGGATTTCCCAGGTGAACCCGGTCGCCGTCGGCACGATCGGAAAGTCGCCCACGCGCCCGCCCGAGTACGAGCGCATAGCGTAGGCCTGTGTATCCGGATTGTACGAGATCACCGCAAAGGCGCCGAAGCTGAGCTCGCCGCTTTCCTCATACCCCCTGCCCTCCAGCACGCGCACCGTGCCATCGAGCATCGTGCCGACCCGCTCGGCCTGCAACATTGGATGCCAGTTGCCATCGTAGCGCAGCGACTTCGCCGGCCCGCGCCATTCGCCATCCAGCATGGCCAGCGCCTTCATCGCCTCGCGCTGCGCCGACATGCGGGCCTCGTTGTTCGGTCCCTGCGCGAACGATTGGGGCGTCATCACAACAGGCGCGGCCAGAAGCGCCACGGCCAAGGCCAGAGACTTCAACATCATGAGACGCATCCTCCCTGCGTGAAAATCGAGGAGGCCTCTGCCACCCAGCCCTGTCAATGTCGCGCGGCAGTCTCGCCGGACGTTTGGCTTGCCGGACGTTGGGGCAAGCCCGATAGCTTTGTCGGCACGACACCGGAGGACGGACATGAGCGTCAACAAGAAGCGGACAATCATCATCAGCGCGATCGCACTGGCGGCCACATTCGCAGGCCTGCCTGCACTGATCGCCGTCGCAGCGCCTGCGCCCCAACAGCCCGCCGCCGCCGCTGTCGACACGCTCATCCACGCCGGCCGTGTACTGGCCGATCCGGCAAGCGGGCGCGTGCTGACTGAGCAGTCGATCCTTGTGCGCGGCGGCCGCATCGTCAGCGTGACGCCCGGTTATTCGACGCCTTCAAACGGCGCGAAAGTCGTCGACCTCAAGAGCAGCTTCGTCCTGCCCGGCCTGATCGACAGCCATGTCCACATCACCGGCGAACAGGGGCCAGACAGCCGCGTCGACGAGTTCATCAAGACCAGCGCCGACGTAGCAATCGACGGCGCGGGATACGCGTTGAAGACGCTCAATGCGGGTTTTACGACAATCGCCGACCTCGGCGCCGATGCAGATGCGATCCTCGCGCTGCGCAGAGGCATTGCGACCGGCATCATTCCAGGCCCTCGCATCATCGCGTCAGCGGGCGCGATCAGCGTGCATGGTGGCCATGGCGATGCGAACGGAATGCCGCGTGCGATGGCGCTGATCCTGCGTCCGCCCGGCGTATGCTCGGGCGCGGATGATTGCGCGCGCGCCGTACGTGAGCGCGTGCGCGATGGGGCCGACATCATCAAGATCACCGCGACGGGCGGTGTTCTCTCCAACACCGCTGCTGGCCTCAACCAGCAGTTCACCGACGCAGAGCTGAAAGCCATCGTGCAGGCGGCGCATGCGATGGGCCGCAAGGTGACGGCGCACGCCCATGGCGTGGATGGCATCAACTCCTTCCTGAAGGCAGGCGGCGACTCGATCGAGCACGGCACATTCTCGGACGCGGAGTCGGCACAGCTCTACAAGCAGAATGGCGCTTACCTCGTGCCCACCCTGCTCGCGGGAGATTTCGTGGTGCGGGAGGCAGATCGCCCCGGTACATTCCTGCAACCCGCGCAGATCGCGAAGGCGCGCGAGGCCGGCCCGAAGATGATCGACATGCTGCGCCGCATGCATCAGGCCGGCGTGAAGATCGCCTTCGGCACCGACACCGGCGTCTCCGCCCACGGCGACAACGCGCAGGAGTTCGCACTGATGGTAAAGGCCGGCATGACGCCGATGCAAACCATCCAGGCAGCGACAGTCAGCGCCGCCGACCATTTCGGCCTGTCGTCAGAGATCGGCTCTATCGCAGCAGGCAAAGCGGCAGACATCATCGCCGTGAACGGCGACCCGCTGGCCAATGTGCGCGAACTCGAATCCGTCGACTTCGTGATGAAGGGCGGGAAGGTTTACAAGCAGTAGGCGCCCGCAGCTCTAGAGGTTGAGCAATGTCGGATCGCCGCCCTGTGCAGCGATGTTGACCGTGACTGTCCGCTCGGTGGCGAAGCGTGCGAGATAATGCGGGCCACCGGCCTTCGGGCCGGTACCTGACAGGCCCGAGCCGCCGAAGGGTTGCACGCCGACGACCGCCCCGATGATCGAGCGGTTCACATAGACGTTGCCCGCGCGCACCGCTGCTTTCACTTTTTCCGCGAAGCCTTCGAGCCGCGAGTGAACGCCAAGCGTGAGGCCATAGCCTTTCGCCGACAATTCGCCGCCGACCTT
>DAIRES010000320.1:1281-2626 GCA_036795465.1 Hyphomonadaceae bacterium | reverse complement strand
CCAAGGCGAGACGGTAAACGCAGTTCAGCTTTCGCGTGTGGCGCGATCAGTCCCGGGTGGCAAAGGACTCCGCCTGGCGGATAGCCTTCCAGGCCAGCACCCTGGCCGCGATTTTGCCGTTCGGCAGGCGCCAGTCGGCTTCGACATAGCCGGTGGTCTTCGAGCGATTAACCAGCCGCGCCTCGATCTTGATCAGCGGGCCGGAGACGGGACGGAAGATCTTCACCTGCAGATCCTGCGTCGTGAAGCCTTCGCCTTCCTCCAGCGCCGTCACCATGCAGAGCGAAACGATGTTGTCGGACAACGCGGCGATCCAGCCGCCAAAGACGCGGCCTTCGTAGATGTCGCGCGAACCGTCATTGGGCCAATGGAACAGCACGCGCCCAACCTCGGCCTCCTTGCACCAGAGATCAGGCCGGATGCCCATGTTCCGGTGAGCTGGCGGAAGGTCGCCAGACATGAACCGGGCAAAGCGCGCATTCACGTGCGGCGGCAAGGTAGGGAAGCCGTCAAAGCTCATGTGGTCGGTTCCGTCGTATGCTTCAGGCTATGGTCGTTAGCGGGGAATGCGGTTACCCGGAAGAGCAGGCTCGAATGACACGAGCTGCAAAGAGGGGGACATCCATGCGCCTGTTTATTGCTGCCAGCGCCATCCTGCTTGCCGCGTCCGCATTCGCCGCCGCGCCCGCCCGGGCCCAGCAGGGCGGCATGTACATGTGGTGCACGGCCTGGACCGAAGCCCCCGCCGAAAAGGCGTACTTTTACTCGGCGTTCTTTGCAGCCGGCGCCTGGGAGGCCGAGCGCAAGGCATTCGCTTTCAAGGTCGAGATCGAGAAGACCAGCGCGTCCAAAGTGAAGACAACGTGCATGCCGCCGGCTGAGTACGACATGGCCGTGGCAACACGAAACGCCGCCATGAAGGGCGCCCCGGGCAAGGTGCTCAGCTGGGCGGGCTGACCTAGGCTGCCGGCTCGAAGTTCAGCGCCACGCCGTTGATGCAGTAACGCAGGCCGGTCGGCGGCGGGCCATCCGGGAAGACGTGTCCCATGTGGCTGCCGCAGGTGGCACAATGCACTTCTGTGCGGACCATGCCGTGGCTGCGGTCGACGGTTTCGTCCAGCGCGCCGGCGATGGGCGTGGTGAAGCTGGGCCAGCCGGTGCCGCTCTCAAATTTGACCGTGTTGTTGAACAGCGGCGTGTCGCAGCCCGCGCAGGCGAAGACGCCTGGGCGCTTTTCGTAAAGCAGGGCGCAGGATCCGGGCCGTTCCGTGCCATGATTGCGCATCACTGCGTATTGCTCGGGCGTCAGGCGTTTGCGCCATTCTTCATCGGTACGGACAACGGG
>DAIRES010000320.1:0-1181 GCA_036795465.1 Hyphomonadaceae bacterium | reverse complement strand
GTCAGCCAGCCGCCTGCGCGCGAGCCGAGGAATACGGCGGCGCCGGCGATGTCGTTCGGCTCGCCGAGGCGACGCAGCGGTGTCTGTTCTTCGCGCTGTTCCTTGGTGTCCGGATCTTCCCAGAGGGCCTTGGCGAAGTCGGTCTTCACGAGGCCCGGCGAGATGCAGTTCACGCGGATATTGTGGGGGCCGAGTTCCGCTGCGAGGTTGCGGGCCAGCTGAACGTCAGCCGCCTTGGAGACGCAGTAGGCGCCGATCACCGTCGAGGCGCGCAGGCCGCCGATCGAGGAGATGATGATGATCGCGCCGTCTTTCCGCTCTTTCATCTGCGGGGCGACCAGCGTGGCCAGCGTGTTGTTCGAGATGATGTTGTTGGACAGGATCTTGGCGAACGCCTCGTCGGTGATGCCGGACATGGGCCCGTAATACGGGTTGGACGCCGCGTTGCAGACAAGGACGTCGATCTTGCCGAAGGCCGCGTTCGTTTCGGCAACGAGACGCGTCAGGTCTTCCTTGGACGAAATGTTGGCCGGGCAGGCGATCGCCGTGCCGTCGCCGTGCTTCGCGTTGATGGCGGCGGCGACTTCCTCGCACGGGCCGGGCTTGCGGGATGAGATCACGACCTTGGCGCCGTGGATGGCGTATTGCTCCGCGATGGCCTTGCCGATGCCCTTGGTCGAGCCGGTGATGAGGGCGACCTTGCCTTTGAGGTCGAACAGGGTTTCGGGCAGCTGGGCCATCTGGGTGTTTCCTCTTCCTCGGCCATTTTAGGCCATCGGGGACGCTGCCCCGGTTTTCTGACGCAATGATCTTGCGTTATTAGCGCCGGTTTGGCGGAAGGGAAGCCGCAGTGAGGCTCCATGACGCGGGCAGGCGGTGTGCCGGCCAGTTGCATCCGGACTCCAGCCCGTGAGACGCTTCGCGGAGTGGTGGGAGATCGCAAGGAATGGCAATGAGCGCCTACGAACTCTTTGTGCTGGCCGTCGCCGGAGCGAATGGCGGGCTTTTCTATTACGCCCTGCGCCATCGCGAGCGGGTCTATGCCTGGATCAAGGCGCGCCGCCGATAACGCAGGCCAGCCGGAACTGATCGGTACGCATCACGTTGCACAAACAGCAACGGAGTAGCGTCATGAATGAAGTTTCCATCTTTGGCGCAGTGGTCATCGGCATCCTTGCCGG
>DAIRES010000093.1:4035-13226 GCA_036795465.1 Hyphomonadaceae bacterium | reverse complement strand
GGCATACGCCTGTGCCGATCAAGGAGCTGATCGGAACAGGCAAGGCGCAGATCACATTCGATCAGACGCCGGTGGACAAGGCCACCCGCTATGCCGCCGAGGATGCGGATGTGACGTTGCGCCTGTGGGAGCGGCTGAAGCCGCGCCTGGCGCGCGATGGCGTGAGCGCTGTGTACGAGACAATGGACAGGCCGCTGATCCCGGTGGTGGCGGACATGGAGCGCGCGGGCGTTCTGGTGGATCGCGAGAAGCTGTCGAAGCTGTCTGGCGAGTTCGCGCAGCGCATGGGTGCGCTGGAGGCGGAAGCGCAGGAGCTGGCGGGGCAGCCGTTCAATCTCGGCAGCCCGAAGCAGATCGGCGAAATCCTGTTCGACAAGATGGGGCTGGCTGAAGCGGCGGGCGCGAAAAAAACCAAGACAGGCGCGTGGGCGACGGGGGCCGATACGCTGGAAGACCTGGCGGCTTATGGGCACGCGTTGCCCAAAGTGCTGCTTGACTGGCGCATGCTGTCGAAGCTGCGCTCGACCTATACCGAGACGCTGCGCGATGCGATCGATGCGGCGACGGGGCGGGTGCATACGTCTTACTCGCTGGCGGGTGCGCAAACGGGGCGCCTCGCCTCCACCGATCCGAACCTGCAGAACATTCCGATCCGCACGGAGGAAGGCCGCAAGATACGCGAGGCGTTCATTGCAGCGCCGGGGAATGTGCTGGTGTCCGCGGACTATTCGCAGATCGAGCTGCGGCTGCTGGCGCACGTCGCCGATATTCCGAGCCTGCGGACGGCGTTCAAGGAAGGCATCGACATTCACGCCATGACGGCGAGCGAGATGTTCGGCGTGCCGGTGAAGGGCATGGACCCGATGGTGCGGCGGAAAGCCAAGGCGATCAATTTCGGGATCATCTATGGCATATCCGGCTTCGGTCTTGCGCGGCAGCTGTCGATCCCGCGCGAGGAAGCGGGGGCCTACATCAAGAAGTACTTCCAGAAATTCCCCGGCATCCAGGATTACATGGAACAGTATCGCGCCTTCGGACGCGAGCATGGCTATGTCGAGACGATCTTCGGACGGAAGGTGTGGCTGCCGCAGATCAAATCGCCCAACGGCGCGGAGCGTTCATTCGGCGAGCGGCAGGCGATCAACGCGCCGCTGCAGGGATCGGCGGCGGACATCATCAAGCGTGCGATGATCCGCATGCCGGGCGCGCTGAAGGCAGCCGGGCTGAAGGCGAAGATGCTGTTGCAGGTTCACGACGAACTGGTGTTCGAGGCGCCGGAGGCGGAAGCCAGGAAGCTAATCGAAGTGGCGAGCGACACGATGGCGCGGGCTACCATGCCGGTGCTGGAGCTGAACGTGCCGCTGGTGGTGGAGGCGCACGCCGCGAAGACGTGGGCGGAGGCGCACTAAGGACTGTCGCCAGGTGGGGGAATCCAGGCGCCAGCGCGACATCAAGGAACGGACATATAAGGAAACTGCTGCAATTTCCGCTGTTTTTCCGGTCGCTTCCTTAAGCGGGATTGGCTAGACAGGCCGTCCCGTTTTCGAGGGACGTCATGGCCAAGAAGCCCCCACAGAACCCTGCCAACAAGCCAGCGCCCAGGCTGGACCCAAAGACGATCGCGCCCTTCTCTCACGCTCAGGGAGACAATGACGCGCAGATGGCGTCGGCTTCGTATCGGCTCGCGGCGCTCGATCAGGACTGGCTGCTGGGCGATTCCATGCGCGGCGTGCGGTTCATGCTGGAATACGCCAAGGTGGAAGAGGCGCTCGATCGCTGGGGCGTTCGCTCGACCGTGGTGGTGTTCGGCTCGGCGCGTTTCTCGCCGCATGGCAGGCCGGAGCACCGGCGCTGGTACAATGACGCGCGTGAGTTTGCGCGGATCGCCTCCGAGCGCGGCGGCGCGCTGCTTTCCGAGCGCACGCCGCGGGACAATGTCATCGCCACGGGCGGCGGGCCGGGCATCATGGAAGCCGCCAATCGCGGCGCGCATGACGCAGGCGCGCCGAGCATCGGCTACAACATCACCCTGCCGATGGAGCAGGAACCGAATGCGTATTCGACGCCGGACCTGACTTTCCGCTTCCACTATTTCGCGATGCGCAAGATGCACTTTGCGATGCGCGCCAACGCGCTTGTCGTCTTCCCGGGCGGGATGGGGACGATGGATGAGCTGTTCGAACTGCTGGCGCTGCGCCAGACGGACAAGGCGCCGCCGATTCCGATCGTGCTCTATGACCAGAAGTTCTGGGATGAAGTCATCAATTTCGACGCGATGGTCAGGCACGGCGTCATCTCTGCGCCGGACGAGTCGCTGTTCAGCTTTGCCGAAACGCCCGAGCAGGCGTGGGAGCAATGCGTGAAGGGCGGCGTGATGACCCGCTGGCTGCAGGAACAGCACACGACCTGACAGCCGAAGCGCCTGCTAGCGGACGCGGGCTTCCGGGGCGCGCAGGAACTCGTCGGATTGCGCCAGCAGGTAGAGCTGGTTGAGCAGCGACAGGACGTTGCCCGTGACATCCTTGGGTCCGGTTGATTCACCGGCCAGCGTCTGCGGCGCGATGAAATAGACCTGGCCTGCATGTTCGACCCGCACGGCGAAGGGGCGATCGCCACGCTCGTGGTAGGTCTGGAACAGGATGACATTGCCCGCGACTGTGGGCTTGTCCTCCGAGCCGCTGCGCAGTGTCTCGCCGAGGAAATAGATCATGTCGTCGAACGAGCGCGTGCGGATGCTGGCCAGCGGCGCGCCGGTTGCGGCATCCATGAAGCCCCATTTCGTATCAACGGTGTCGCACAGCAGCAGGCGGCGGTTGAAACGGTCTGGCGCGATCACGGCTTCGCCGGCAGCTGGCGTGCGGGGATCTTCGGAGAGGACGAGCTGGCGGCCGGTGAGGCTTTCGACCGTGCGGATGGTTTCAGTCATGCCGGCGCCGCGGTTGCCGCCGCCATCGGGCGAGCCTGCGCCGCCGAGGGTTTCGCGCAGATAGACCGGATCGTAGGGCGAGCACGCGCGCTGATCGAGGCTGGGCGCCGGCAGTTCGCCGAAATCGACCTGGCCGCGCTTGGCGCGGTCGATGATCTCGCCATAGCGGCGCGTGTTGGCGGCGTCCGAGGGCGAAGGCGATGCGGAGAATTCGTCGCCATCGATATACCAGGGCTGCGACTCGCCGGCGAACGTCACGGCATCGACAAAGAGCCACATCAGCGTTTCGCGGGGCCAGCCGGCGAGCCAGTAATTTTCCAGCTGCTCGGGCTGGATCGGCTTGAGCAGGCCTTGCGTCTTGTCGTTGTTGGAGAAGGGATTCACCGAGTATTCGGCGTTGGCGCTTTCGTTGCGCGAGACGTTGGCCGAAGAGCCGACGAAGGGCGCGTTCGCATTGCCAAGGCCGAGCGGCGAGAAGCTGGCCGAACCGTTGAGCGACAGCGTGGGGTTCGACTTGATGCCCGAGAGCGTCGTGTAGTTGGTGGGCCAGCGGTCGCGCGCCCGCAGGACGTTCATGGCGATGATCGCGGTCATCGCGCGCGTGTGGGCGTCGTTCAGGGTGGCCGCGTTGCCTTCGATGTTTTCGGCGACGCCGGATGCGCCAAGATTTCCGATCGATGCGCAGCCTTGCAGGCTCAGCGCGCCGAGCGCGGCGCCGACCATGAGTTTGAATGACATTGGCAGCGTTCCCCTGATGACCGCGCAGTCCCCTTGAACCCAAGCAAGGGTTTGTCGGCCCGCACCGTCAAGCGGATACAAGCTTGAGGAGAGCGCCGGCAGACATGCCTTGCCTGCCCTGTAAGCGCGAATGGCGCGGGAAACGGGTCAGGCGAGGAAGGCTATTTCGACTCGAGCGCGTAGAAACCCGCCAGCTCGAGCCTGACGACCACATCCTTTGCGCCATCATTCTTGAGGTACCAGCCATGGATGCCATCCCATGGCGCGGTGAATACGCCGCTTTCAGGGGAGCCGCCGGTTTTCGAGTAGAACATCAGGTCGCCGGCGCCGGAGGCATCCTTTTCGGTGTGGCCATGGAATTCGACTTCCATCAGGCCGGCATGCTCAAGGTCGCCATAGGTGACGTTATAGACGACGCCCTGCCCCTTTTTCATCGTGAGCTTGTATTCGAGGTCTTCGCCGGCCTTCACCGGGACGTCGATCACGTCTGTCCGCCATTTGCCCTCGGGCTGGATGGAGATGACCCCATCACGCAGAGGGTATTCGCGCCAGCCATTCACGGCTTCGGGGACCGCCGGCGCACTGGCAGTTTCGACCACGGGAGCGGCGGCTTCATTGCTGGTCGCGGCCGGTTCGCTGCAGCCGGAAATGACGGCAAATGCTGCGGTTGCTGCGCAAAGGACAAAGCGGCTCATGAGGGCTCCCGGAAAGGTCGCAGGGTACACCAAAGGCCAACGACGTAACCGGCGCTTTTGATGCCAAAACCGTGAAGTGTCAGGCCTCAAGCATTTGTAACGCAGCTGTTAGCTGAGGGCGACGCTGCGTCACTTGACGGCGGCAACCTGACACTGTCCAGTCGAGGCAGGTTGCACGGCGATTGTGCTACCGCAACGGAGATCAAAATGACCCGCCTTTCCTCCCTCGCCCTCCTCTCGGCCGCCGCCATCGCGCTTGCCGCGCCGGCTTTCGCCAAGATGTCGGTCCAGTCCGCTGAAGGCCTCTGCAAGTCGGAAATCAACAAGCAGCAGCCGGACGCCAAATCGGTCAAAGTCGACAAGGCGTCGACCAAAGCGACCGGCGCTTCGTTCATCTACACGTTCAAGGTGAAAGATGCGGCCGACGTGATGGCCAAGGTCGTCTGCACCGTCGATCGCAGCTCTGACTCTGTCGCCTCGATCGTCAAGACCGGCGAATAAGCGGGACTTCAGGCGGGCCGCGCCTTGCGGCCCGCTTTCCCGTCTTCTTCCTTCAGGCGTTCAGACAATTCTCCGAGCGCGCGAAGAAACTGCCGGCCGGCCTCGGCTTCCTTGACGCCCAGCCTGCCGGTGAGAAGTTTGTTTGTCTCAAGCCAGATAGACATGGCTTCCGCGTAAAGCTTCTTGCCGGCGCGGGTCAGCGCTAATCGCTTTCCGCCCCGGCCACGGCCTCCCTCCGCCTCGACCAGCTCCCTGCGTTCCAGCACGATGAAGTTACGGGCCAGCGTGCTTTCATCGAGCAGCATCGACTCGCCGATGGCGGCGAGCGTCGATCCAGGCAGCTTCGCGACAGCCGCCAGCAGCCCGAATTGCGCAACATTGAGATCGAGATGGGTGAGCCGGCTGTTGAACAGGTTCGTCACGGCGCGGCCTGTGCGGCGCGTTGCATAGGCGAGGCAATCAAAGTCGAGAAAATCTGATCCACTCATTCAATTATGTATATACGTTTTTTCGTTGCGCTCCAAATCATGCATGTGCATGATTAAGTCATGGCCGAGAAACAAGCGGCCAAATGGAGCCTCCACAATGAAATCCTCCTCACTCATCGCCCTGCTGATTGCCGGAACCGCGCTGGTCTCTGCGCCGGCCATTGCCGGAACCTCTGTCTCCAAGGGCAAGAAGGTTTGCGAGACCGCAGCCCGCGCGCAGACGCCCGCGCCGAAATCGGTTCGCACGGATGACGACAAGACGCGTTCAAGCAATGCGACGCTGACCTATACGCTGAAGGTCAAGAATGCGGACGATACGGTGTCCACCGTGACCTGCACGGTCGACCGCACGAACGACACGCCGACGCTGAACTAGGTTCAGAGCTTCTTCCAGGTTTGATGTGCGCAGGCCCTGGCCGTTAGCCGGGGCCTGTCATTTCACGTCGAACACCATAAGGAGCGTTCTCTGGGACGCGGAGAAGTTGTCGTCGGAAACGATGAACAGCCGCGTGCGTCCATCGGGCATCCGCCTGGCCGCGATGCCTTCGTAATTGTCGATCGTGACAAGCAGGTTCATCTCCGCAAGCACGCGCGATGACTTGACCTGGAACTCCTGGCGGGAGCGCCGCTCGAGTTCGCCGATCATCCGCGCAGGCAGACTGGCTTCGTTGAAGCTCCGGTCGAGCACGGTTTCAACGACCGTGATTGCGTTGCCGGACAGCGCCTTGGATGAGCGATGCAGGCTGAAGACGTGGGCTTCGTCGCCGACCTGAACAACATCGAGGCCGACCAGCTCCGGCGCATTTTCTCCAATTGCCAGATCGAAGCGTGCGCCTGCCTCCAGCGGCCTTGCGGACAGCGGGCTGGACTTGCCCACCTTCGTTTCAATGCCGGCGAGCAGATACCAGTCGTCGGTTATGGCCAGGCCTTCGACGCCCTGATTGTTGGCGACGGCGAGCTTCCTGTTCGCGAATGCGCTGTCCATGTTCCAGCCGAGCGCGATGCCGCGCGCCGCCGCGCCGCAGGCGCCGATATCGTAAGCCAGTACGCGCGGATCGCTTTCGAACGACACGAGCGCCAGGCCATCGCGAACGGCCAGCCCTTCCGCATCGGCCGCGATCTTGGTGGGAAACGGCTTGCCCTTGCGATCGCGCATTGGCGCGATGCGCAGCGCGGACGGCGTCAGCCCGTCATCCTTCAGGTCGATCCAGACGAAGTCGCCCATGTCGCTGATCGCGATGAGGTTGCCATTGTCCAGACTATCGATGCCGGAGAGGCCGCCGAAGCGTTTGTCGTCGCTGGTCAGGTGATAGCCCGCGACAAGGCTCAGGCGGCCGACCGATGTGCGCATCGGGTTGATCGCCTGCAGGGACACGGACTTCGCCTTCAGACCGATTGCTTCCGCCTCGACCGGCTCGATGCCTGCGGGGCATGAGCGGGAGCGGAGGGATGACAGATAACCTTCGAGCGTCGATGGTCTGACCGCCGCGGGCGGGCGTGGCGCGATGGGCGCGCTGTCGATCAGGTCTCCGATCGGGTCGGGCGCGGGGGCCTCGGAGGGGGGCTGTTCGGGCGCCGGTTGCTCGGGCGGGGGCTGCGCGATGGCGGATGCTGCGAACAGCGCGGCGCCGGCCACCAGCGCCCGGCGGATCAGGGCGACATGCATCTATATGCCCTCCCGAGCCTGCTTGCGTCTGTCATGCCCCGGGAGGCGGCGGCGCTCAAGCAACCAACTCATGCGCAGCGGATCATTTCGCCTGATCGGCGGCCAGATCGGCAGGAAGCGATGGGGTTCCGAGGATATGCTCGTAGGCAGCCCAGCGGGCGGCGGGGTCGGCGCCGCCGACGCGGTCAACATAGCCACGGACCAGCGCTTCGCCGACCGAGTAGTTGATCACGTAGGACCGGTAATCTCGGTCGAACGCCAGCGACTGCTCGGCCACGTCGCGCGGGGCGAGTTTGTATTTCCCGATCAGCGTGATCGCCTGCTCGCGCGTTATTTCGCCATCGAGGTGCATTTGCGACACTTTGAGCAAGGCGCCGTCCAGCTCGGCCGTTGCTGTCCGCATCCTGTCGAATGCGATTGCGGTATCCGGATCGAGACCGGCCAGCGGATAGAGGACGTCAGCTTCGAACTTCACCTGCTCGTCGCCCGGAAAAGCGAGTTCGACGCCGAACTCCGCCCCGCCCTCGTTCAGTGGCGAGGCTGGCGCATAGAGCGGCGCGACCGAAAACTCCGCCCATCCCTTGGTGCGGAAATTCCGCTCGTTGTAGATGCCCTGCACGTGATGGCCCGGATAGCCTTCGTGACAGGCGAGGATCAGCGCGTTGCCGATAGACATCGGCATGTCGGTGTTGATCTCGATCTTCGAGTGGTTCTCGCCCTGATAGTAATTGTAGGCGCCCCAGCTCTTGCCCGTCACCAGCTCCATCCCGAAGCTTTCATTGTCGGGCAGATTGATGTGCCCGCGCGTGCGTTTGCGGCATTCTGCAATCGCCGCGTCCATCACAGCGCGGACGCGGTCTTCGGGGACGGAATAGCGTGCGCGGAAAGCCTCGACGCGGGCGGCGAGCGGCCCCTGGCCCGGGGCGAGCGCTTCGATCTTCTTCAGCGCGTCATCATAAGCTGACAGCGGCTTCAGCTCGGGCCGCAGCGCGAACAGCTGCTCCGCCTCGTCGGCGAAAGGCACGCGCTTGCCGTCGATCATGTCGAGCCGGAACCGGGCGCTTGAGATGTTGGCGAGCAGGACCTTGGCGCGCTGGGCCGTCTCGACATCGGGCGCGTTGAAGCGGCGCAGCATGTCCTGCAGGCGGTCGGCTTCGGTTTTCAAATCGCCCCGCTCGCGCGGGTTGCGGCGTGCGGCTTCGCGCCATTCGTCAGGCCCGAAATACGCGTCGACATAGCCGCTCTCGTGCGCATCGATTTCGAGAGCGAGCGCAACGTATCTGCGAGCGATATCGTCAATGCCCAAGTCCGCGCCTCCGCTCACGCTCGCGCATGACGCAAGGCTGAGCGCCACTGCCGACGCCAGCCATTGCTTCACCCGCCGGACCTCCGTCCCTTGGCGACTTCGCCGAACGAGGTTTTCTTGACGGCACGGCCGACGCCGACAGCCGCGGAGCGCGCAGGCTGCCGCTGGCGCGGCTCGGATGATTGCGAGGCGGCCTTGGCCTTCTTCGCTTCTTCCTCGCCGAACAGTTCGGCCAGCTTGTCTGTCATCGCCCCGCCGAGTTGTTCGGCGTCGATGATGGTGACGGCGCGGCGATACCAGCGGGTGACGTCGTGCCCGATGCCGATGGCGATCAGTTCGACGGGCGATGCCGGCCCTTCGATGTGGGCGATGACTTCGCGCAGGTGTTTCTCGAGCGGATTGCCGACGTTGACGGACAGGGTCGAGTCATCGACCGGGGCGCCGTCGGAGATCACCATCAGGATCTTCCGCTGTTCGGCGCGGCCCATCAGGCGATCGTGCGCCCAGAGCAGCGCCTCGCCGTCGATGTTTTCCTTGAGCAGCCCCTCGCGCATCATCAGGCCGAGATTGCGGCGCACACGGCGCCAAGGCGCATCGGCGGCCTTGTAGATGATGTGGCGCAGATCGTTGAGGCGGCCCGGCGTTGCGGGCTTACCGGCTTTGATCCAGTCCTCGCGGGAGAGGCCGCCCTTCCACGCCTGTGTAGTGAAGCCGAGGATTTCGACCTTCACGCCGCAACGCTCCAGCGTGCGTGCGAGAATATCGGCGCACAGCGCGGCGACCATGATCGGACGGCCGCGCATGGAGCCGGAGTTATCGAGCAGCAGCGTCACCACGGTGTCGCGGAACTTGCTCTCGTCTTCCATCTTGA
>DAIRES010000093.1:0-3935 GCA_036795465.1 Hyphomonadaceae bacterium | reverse complement strand
TCGAGCAGCAGCGTCACCACGGTGTCGCGGAACTTGCTCTCGTCTTCCATCTTGAACGACAGCGGCGCAGTGGGGTCGACGATGACGCGGGTGAGGCGCGCGGTATCCAGCACGCCTTCCTCAAGATCGAACATCCAGGAACGGTTCTGCTGCGCCATCAGGCGGCGCTGCAGCCGGTTGGCCAGACGCGACACCGCGCCCTGTAGGCCCTGCAGCTGGGCGTCGAGATAGGCGCGCAGGCGTGTCAGCTCTTCCGGGTCGCACAGCGTTTCGGCGGTGGCGACTTCGTCGTGGATAGTGGTGAATGCCTTGTACTCGGACTTGAAAGCATCGCTGTCGCGATAGTTGGGACGGATAGGCGTTGCGGGTTCGTCTTCCTCGCCCTCGCTCGCTTCCATCTCGGTGTCGGCGTCGAGCGAGGAAGTGGCCTCCATCTCGTCGCCGGGTTCGCCTTCGCCGCCCTCGCCGGATTCCTGATCCTGCGCTTCACCCTCGCCTTCTCCCTCGCCCTCACCTTCTTCGGGGGCTTCGGTCTTGGCTTCGGCTTCTTCGTCTTTTTCGCCTTCGGTGTCGTCGTCGTCCGTCTTGTTGGCGACTTCATCGCCCATGCCGAGATCGCGCAGCAATTCGCGCATCACCGCCGAGAACGCGGCCTGATCGTGCATGCTGGCCTGCGCACGCGCCAGCGGCACGCCAGCCTTTTCGGACAATTCCGAGCGCCACATCGTGGCCACCTGTTCCGCCGCAGGCGGCAGCTTGCGCCCGGTCAGGACTTCGCGGAGCACGAACTCCAGCGCATCGTCCATGGGGGCGCGGGTCTTGTCGGTGATGCGTGTATAGCCGGCCCGCTCGCAGCGCTGTTGCAGGACGGCGTCGAGATTCTCCGCGACGCCATCCATCGCTGCCGAGCCGATCGACTCGATGCGGGCGCGTTCGGCCGCCTCGAAAAGCCGGCGGGCGTCTTCACGCTGCGGCATCGCCTTCGCGTGCTTGCGCGCATCATGGTGCGCCACCCGCAAGGCGAGGGAATCGGCCTGACCACGCGCACGCGCGGCGGCGGCGGGCGTCAGATCCTTCGGGGGCGATGTAAGCGTGACCTGCCCGTCCTGAACGCGGCCGCCATCGACAGAGAACTCCACGGCAAGCTCGTCCTGTCCCGCGATTGCGCGCGTGGCGGCCGACAGGGCGGACTTGAAGATATCGGAGCGATCGACGGTTTTGGTCATGGGTCCCTTCCCCCATCGTTTAGAACGCGACTGACGCGCTGGGAAGGGCCGCGATCCCTCGATTCGCCTTCGATTACAGCATGTTTCAGATGCATGTCCGCCCTTTCCGGAACGAGGCAACCGGCCGTGCGTTTCAGACCCGAAGCATTTGGAGGCATCATATGACTGGCTTGAAAACGGCTCTCGTGGCGATGATCGCCGCAGCATCTCTCGGCGCTTGCGGCACCCTGGCGGGCGCGGCGGTTGGCGGCGCTGCTGGCGCGGCTATCGGCAACAATACGGGCAACGGCGACGCTGAACAGGGCGCAGCCATCGGCGCAGCGGCTGGCGCGATTGCCGGCACGGTTGCGGACCACAACTAGGTATCGATCGAACGGATATCCGCCTTTCCGCGGCGCCATGGCCTAGGCCTGGCGGATATCCTTCAACTCGCGGCGGAGGCGGCAGGCATATCGAATGCCGACGCTATCCGCCTCGCAGCCGTTTCGGGTTCATCGATCTCTGAATCGATCACCAGATCCGCTGGCGGCATTTCAGCTTCGGCCGCCTGCAGCGCGGGACGCAGTTCACGCAGCAGGTCGAGCGACACGAGTTTTCTGAACGCTTTTCGACTTTCGTTCGCGATGCGGCGTTCCTGCTCGTCGTGAGACAGCACGAGGCGAACGAACTTCACCTTTCCGCCAGCCTCCTCAACGACGCTGACAACACGCTCAGGAAAGCCTGCCTCGACGGTCTGTTCAGGCGCGAATGTGAAGATCAGCGGCTGGCCGCTACGCGCGGCAGTATCGAACACAGTCATCCACATCGCTTCGCGCAACCTGACGAATTCAGGTGCGCCGAACTCGTATTTCTCCAGCAGCGCATCGACGACAAGGTGATTGTGGAACAGCGGAATGCCGGTGAGCTGCGACAGCTTCTGGCCGACCGTCAGCTTGCCCGAAGCGGCCGGGCCCCAGATGAAGATCAGGTTCAAGATGCTTTCCCGAACAGCTCCAGCGTGCGGTCGAACGCCAGCTTGTCGGAAGCGGCATCATAGTCGGTCGATTCCTTGCGCGCGAAGCCGTGGCCAGCATCGTAGATATAGACGGGAATGTCCGGATGGGCGGCCTGGATCTTGTCGACCGCGCCGACCAGCGGGATGTGCGCATCCTTCGCGCCAAAGTGGCAGATGGTTGGGCATTTCGGCGTGAGGCCGATCATCTGCGGAATGTTGCCACCATAATAGCAGGAGGCGGCAGAGAGCCCTTCGAGGCGGGCAGCAGCCAGCCAGCTCATCGTGCCGCCATAGCAGTAGCCGGTGATGCTGACTTTACCGGACTTCGACAGCACATCGAACACGCCGCCGATATCGTTCAGCGCGTTGTCCTGGCCGTTGCCCATGGCGAGTTCGCGTCCGCGCGTCATGCCGGCGGCCACATCTTTCGGCTGCACGATGAAGCCGCGCTCGGCACGGTCGTACATGGACGGAGCTATGGCTTCGTAGCCGGCGGCGCCAAGACGTTCGGCCATTTCCTTGATGTGGTCGCTGAGTCCGAAGATTTCCTGGATGACGATCACGCCGCCCTTGCGCGGACCTTGCGGCTGGACATGCCAGGCATCGAACTCGAAGCCGTCGCGGCTTTTCACGCGTGTCATGCTGCCGGTCATCACGATCTCCAGGGCTTGCGTCTGTGAGACAACATAGGGGCGGAAGTCCGGCCAGGAAACCGCGGCGCTAAAATGCCGACAGGATCAGACGTGCACGATGAAGCTGATGCCTGAAGCCAGAACGCCGGTGAGCAACATCAGCATGCCGAAAGCCATCAGGCAGCCGGCGCCGAGTTCGCGGTTATAGTTCGACTTGCGGAACCGGAAGACGATGAAGCCGCCGAGCACGGCCATCAGGGCGCCGCCGAGTAGCAGTTTCCAGTCCATGGCGCCCCTCCCTGTCTGACAGCACTGTGCGGGATAAGGCTATTTCAGTTCCTTGACCAGCACGCGCATGGCGCGGCTGCGGCCGGGGCGCAGGCCGCCGGAGAAGGTCTTGCCGCCAATATCGACGAAACCCCAGCGCTCATAGGCCGCCCTCGCCCACTCGGCATGCTCCATCACATCGAGCCAGACATAGTCGCAGCCTTCCAACTTCGCCTGCGCTTCCGCCGCATCGAGCAGCTTCCTGCCGATGCCGCCGCGCCGCGCGCCGGGCAGAAGATAGATGCGGGGAATCTCGGCGCCGCCGGGACGCTGGTTGATCGGCTCCAGCGATCCGACGAACATGTTCAGGAAGCCTACGCCCGCGCCGTCCTGCCGCGCGATCCACACGTGGGCATCGGCCCGTGCGAGCGTGGCGGCCATGGCTTCGGGGCCGAACGTCCTGATCTGATGGAAGAAGCCGACCGCGTCGTCCCAGTCGTCGTGATAGGCGGCGGCGTAGGCCGCTGGCCCGATGACGCCAAGGTCAGCTGCGTCGGCGGCGACTGCGCGAGAGATAACGAGATCCATGCGATCAACCTTCCGAGTCACGCGGCCGGAGGCAACCGCACGCAAACCAAATCAGCGATCAACCGCGCAGCTGCCGCTGCGTGGATCACGCCACCTTCACCATCGCCGCGCTTTCGGGCAGCTCTTTCGCGAATGCGCGCTGGTAGAACTCGGCGACCGCAGGGCGCTCGAGCTCGTCGCACTTGTTCACGAAGGTCATGCGGAAGGCGAGACCGATGTCGCCGAAGA
>DAIRES010000319.1:0-2634 GCA_036795465.1 Hyphomonadaceae bacterium | reverse complement strand
GCGGCGATATCCACCCACGGCCACAGCAGCACATTGCCGGCGTCGCACGCCGACAACGTCAAAGCCGCAAGAACAGACACGGCGCCCAGACGTAGTGAAGACCGTTTCATCCCGCCAACTCCCCACACACATTTCACCCTACCGCCTTCGGCGGGGGCGTCCGCCTGCGCTAGCGCGTCTGGGCCACAAACAGGCTTTCCGCGAATTCCTTGGCTTCCGCCTCGGTGATGCAGCTCGTCGGGCCGTCTATCTCACGGCACTCGAAGTCGATCAGATAGTCGGCGCCGTAACGCGAGAAGGCCAGCGAAGCCACCGCCTCGCCGAGCGTGAACTTCATCGCTTCCTTGTCGCCTGTCGCGGCCTGTCCCGTGCCCGTGTAGGCTTTCATCGAGCCGTTCACGATCGCGTCGTAGCGGGGCAGGTGATAGGTCGCGAAATAGCCGTCCTTGGTGACAACCGGCGGCGTCGGCCGGTCGCTTGCCGTCTGCACGATGCCCGAGGGCAGCAGCATCGGCACGGGCGACGGCTTGTCCTGAACCGATTGCGGCAGGACCGGCGCGTCAGCCGGGCGCTTGGCCGTGAAGTCAGCCTGCGCCTTGGCCCAGTCGATCTGGCCTTCCGTCGCGGGCGCTGATGCGACCTGCACAGGCGCTTCCTCACCGGCGGGCGCGGTATTGGCCGCAGCCGGATCAGCGGGCGTTTCCTGCGTGCAAGCCGCGGCGAGGGCCGCCAGGCTGGCGAGGATCACAAGTCTCATCATTGACCTCCGGGGTGAGCCGTCATGTTCGGCTCGGCATAGGAAATGTCGGCGGCGCCCGCCAGCTTCTTTGCAATCTCTCGCATCGCCGGCAGCCGCGCATCAGCTGTGGTGGCGCCGGTATGCACCAGTACAAGTTCGTTCGAATAGGTGACGCGGTCCAGCTTCAGGCTGTCGAATTCCGGCCGGCCGGCCTTCCATGCCTCGAACTTGGCGCGCCCCGAAGCCTGATCGCGCCAGAAAGCGTCGATGATGTCCTTCACCTTGCTGTCGTCCTTGAACTTGACGACGATCTCCATCCCCATGTTCACCGCGCCGCCGGGCGTCTGGTCGAACTGAACGCCGGGCAGGCTGCCGCCCGGCTCTGGTGCTGCGGCAGGCGCGGGTGAGGATAGCGGCGTCTCAAATGGAGCCGTCGCCGGCCCGGGACTTTCCGGTCCGGTCAGCGCAAAGACGCCGACGATCGCCGCGACAATGCCCAGCGCGCCCGCTGCCACAGGAGCTGCGCCCTTGAAGCGGTTTTCCCCCGGCGGGGCTCCCTGAACATCGACCACAGCCATTCTCCCTCTCCTCAGGACAGGCCGGATGCGCAGAAGCAACGTATTTTCAAACGTCTCTGCATCAAACAGCAAGTCCCCCCGTCCGTGTAACGCCTACTGGGCCGGAGCGTTCGCAAGATTCAACATCTTGCCGCCGCACGGCCTGAAACACATGTCCGGCGACCCTGCGATCGGCGTACCGCCCGGATAGGCAGAGCACTTCCCCGAACACTGCATTTCCGTGCGCGGCATGGATGACTGCATCAGCTTCGAACGCAGGTCAGACGGCACCGCGCTAGGATACTTCGCCTTCAGCAGCGCCAGCGCCGCCGATACGTGTGGCGCCGCCATCGAGGTGCCGTTCTCGTACGAATAGTAGCACTGCGCCACGTTCGTGCCGGGCTTGGCGGGGTCGATGCAGTTCTTCGAGAACTTGGTCGAGAGCACGCCGTCAGGCCGGCCGTCCTTGTCGTCGTCGCGGCTCATGTCGCCGCCGGGCGCCATGATCGCAACCTTCGCACCATAGTTGGAATACGGCGTCAGCACGCCGCGCGCATCGTTCGCCGCGACCGAGACGACGTTGTCGCATCCGCCTGGCGCGAAATACTTCACGTCGACGCGCGCATTGCCCGCCGCCGCCACCACGATCGCGCCGGCCGCCGTCGCATCGTTGATCGCCGCCTGCATCGAGGCAGGACAGGGCTCGAACAGGCCGATCGACAGGTTGATGATGTCGGCCGGGTTGGAGTTCCAGATTTCCGTGTTGCCTGCGCCGCGCGCCGGCACCGTGCCCGCCGCCCAGCGGATGGCGTCGTTGATGTCCGACAGCTTGCCGCCGCAACGGCCCAGCGCCCGCACCGGAACGATCGTCACGTCCCAGTTGCCGCCCGCCACGCCCGCCGCGTTGTTGGTCGAGGCGACGCCGATCGTCCCCGCCACGTGCGTGCCATGGAACGTGTCAAACGTTGTCGTGCTTGCCGCGTCGCACTTGTCGCCCGGATCGTTCGGGTCGTTGTCGCGTCCGTCGCCGTCATTCCCCATCATCGGGTCGGAGACCATGTCGTATCCCGGTGCGAGGTTGGGCGAGCCCTTGATGTCCGGGTGGTTCATCTGCAGGCCGGTATCGACTACGGCGACAACGACATCGCGCGAACCCTTGTCCTTCGTTTTCGTCCAGAACCCGTTGAAGCCTGCGCCGCCGCCGGATTGACCCGCCGCCGCGCCATTGTCCTTGAAGTGCCATTGCAGTCCGAACAGCGGATCGTTCGGCGCTCCCGGCAGCGCCGTCACCGGCTTCGACTGCGTCGGCTTCTTCAGCATCTGGTTGGTGAAGATGTA
>DAIRES010000092.1:0-13410 GCA_036795465.1 Hyphomonadaceae bacterium | reverse complement strand
CCCCGACCTTCGAGCGTCAGCCGCAACCTGCCGCGCCCGTTCACACCCATGCGCACGATCACGCGCATGACGAAGTCTATGTCGCCGAGCGCAGGCGCCTGCCCGACCGGCGCAAGGGCTACATCCAGAAAGCTACCGTCGGCGGTCACAAGGTTTACCTCCACACCGGTGAATTCGATGATGGCGAGCTCGGCGAGATCTTCATCGACATGCACAAGGAAGGCGCCGCCTTCCGCTCGCTGATGAACAACTTCGCGATCGCGATCTCGATCGGTCTTCAATACGGCGTGCCGCTGGAAGAGTATGTCGACGCCTTCATCTTCACGCGCTTTGAGCCTGCAGGCGAAGTCACCGGCAACGACTCGATCCGCAAGGCGACGTCGATCCTCGACTACATCTTCCGCGAGCTGGCCGTGTCTTATCTCGGCCGTGACGACCTCGCCGAGATCGACAACGTCAGCCATGACGGCCTTGGCACTGGCGCGAACGAAGGCGAAGAGCCCACGGCGCCCGCCCCGCCCGTTCGACCGGAACAGCTGATTTCGCGCGGCTTCAGCCGGGGCGTTATGCCGGACAACATCGTTCCCTTTACAGCCCGCCGGGTCGCCGAACGGCTGGAGGAAACGGAAGGGCCGTCGATCTCGCCCCAGCGTTCTCCGGAATACCTGTCGGATGCCTGCCCTACATGCGGCCACTTCACCTTGCGGCCAGACGACGGGATCGCGGTCTGCGAAGCATGCGGGGCTACAGTCCAGACGGCTTAGGCAATCACCTGCGACGCCAGCGTCTCGCTGACGCAGGACCCGGCAAAATATGCCGAGTCATTGGCGTTCGTGATTTCGAACAAAGATGTAATGCGTCCGGGCTGCGACAGAGGCTTGGGTTGTTGGTATTTCGGTAACGCGACGCCGCTAATTCTTACCGAACGCACATCCAAACACCGCCAGACGCACAAAAAGCCGCCCGCAAACCGCCCCGATTGAACTCTTCCTTGGCGCGAACGTTGCTAACCCGGCGGCGACCGCCGCTTAACTGCATATGGGACCCCGAACTTAATGGTACAGCGCATTTTCATCGCGGTTGTGGCTATCGGCCTGATGAGCCTCTCCGTCCTCGCGTAGGGCGAACTACACTCCATGCTGCTTCGGGTCCTGATCGCCGTCGCCGTTATCGGTGCGATGAGCCTTACGGCTCTCGCCCAGACGCCGGACCAGAACGAAGCCACCCGCAAGGCAACAGCAGACCGGCTGGTCATGGGCGAAAAAGCCTGTTCCGGCTGCGATCTGTTCCAGGTCGACCTGTCTTACCAGGAACTGCCCGGACTGGATCTCTCTGGCGCCCGGCTCCGGCAGGCGGACCTGAGCCTCTCCACATTCGACAAGTCGAAATTCGCCGACGCCAACATGTCGATCGTGAACGCGTTCGGTCTGCGGGCGGAAAATGCCGACTTCACCAAGGTCGATCTAGCCGACGCCACACTGGTTGGCGGCTGGTTTGCCGGATCGGACTTCACCGGCGCCAAGCTTGATAACGCCAACCTCTCCGGCTCCGACTTCGAGACATCCAAGGGGCTTACGCAAACGCAGTTGAACACCGCCTGCGGCGACGCCTCAACCAAGCTGCCCAAGGGGCTGAAACTTCAGGCCTGCAAGGGCTAGTCGTCGCTAGTAAGCCAGCGGCGGCTCGACTGCCTCTTCCGGCAGCTTCAGGCCTTCAAGGACCGCCTTGAAGCACGAACAACTCGAAAGATCGGCGCAAGCCAGCGCTTCGAGTCTTCCCAGCAATCCCGCCGTCAGAATTTCCTGCTGCGGCTTATCCAGAAGCAGGGCCGCCAGTTTCACGGCCCGCGCCTGCGCATGGGTCAGGCGGATCGTCGTCTTGATGGGTTGGGCCTGGTTCACAGGAGCTGCGCCCTGCATCCGGGCCGGAACCCAGCCACCCTCCAGATCAGGCGAATGAACCGGCTTTGCCTGCGGCCATACGGCAGCGACGTCGTTGAGACGCACCTTCATGGCCGCAATGTCGGGGCCGTTCGAAGCCGTGGCAGGCGCTTGGGGCACGGCCTGCGACCTGGCCGGGGGGGAGGTGATCGCAACCGGAACGACCGGCGGCTGCCACGGCTTCGATCCGAAAGACGGCTCTTGCGAAGGCTTCGCCTCACCCTTTCGGGCAAGCAGGCCGGCGCTGAGCGAGGCGTATTGGGGTGCTGACATGGGCCTGACCCTCAGTGCGTCGGTCGGCGGCCAAAGCTGCGCGCCTGACGCCTGTCAGGCTGCCCGGCCGGCGGCCCGCGATCAGACTTGCGACGGTCCAGCGCATTGGCCTCGACCGGACGAACAGCCTCCAGCACTGCGCCGGGGGGATTGCCGCGTAACGGCGCCTGACCTGGCGCGGCGGCAGAGCGCGGCGGCCCGCCGGCTTTCCGCCGGTCAGCCGTAACGTTGGCCACGGCGATGTTCGCCCAGGCCGGCAGATCCATATCCCACGCATCCTCGTCATCTTCATCGACGGCGGTGGGCGGCGCCTGCATGGGCGTTTCGGGGGTAAGAACGGCAGTCGAGAAATCGGCCCGGGCTTTCTCGCCCCAATGCACATCCGAGCCACCATAGAGCTTCGCCAGACGGCCGCGCAGGTAGAGCCACAGCGCGGAGACTTCCAGCGCGGACTTCGACTCCGGCTGGATATCGCCAACCGTTCGCCCGTCGATCATCGAAGCGGCAAAGTCGACGCGGTGGTGCAGCGTGACCGGGGCGACGACGCCATGCTGCGAGAGCGCGACGGCTGTTTCCGACGTGATGCGCGCGCGCGGCGTCGCGGAGTTGACGACGAACACCAGCGACTTGTTGAGGCTATCCGCGATATCGACGGTTGGGCCTACAGCGCGAAGATCGTGAGGGCTGGGCCGCGTCGGCACGACAACGAGATCGGCGCGCTTCACGACGTGGGCGATCGTCTGCGTCACAGCCGGCGGCGTATCGATGACGATGAGCTTGAAGCCGATGCTCTTGAGGTGATCGAGGCAGGCATCCAGCTCTTCCAGCGAGGCTTGCGCAAAAGCGGGCGTCGAGGCCGCCCTCGCATTCCACCACTTTGCCAGCGAGCCCTGGGGATCGGTATCGATCAGCGCGACCGGCCCGTCGCCTGCGCGTTCGGCTTCGACCGCTATGTGCCCGGAAAGCGTGGTCTTGCCGGACCCGCCCTTCTGGGATGCGAACACCACAACCCGAACGCCCTCAGTCATCACCCTCTCCCGGCCCTGGTGTTCCGGCCAGGCGCAAGGCGCGGCTCTGGAACCCATGCAGGTTGAAGGCAGGCGTTTTAGCGCAGGCCTATCGGGACGCGTGCGATTTGCGGGGTTGCGTTAAGAGGCGTGAACGTAAACGCACCTGCGGCGGCGGGCCCGGAGAGGGCCTGCGGTTGTAGGCAGATTCAAGGTTTATGTACCCGCCGTAAGCATCGTTAGCGCCGCGATGCGCCCACGAAGATTTACTTCGAGATGCCACCTGACTCCTGCTGTTAAGGCACGATTATGCCGCTCAGGACGAGCGCGAACATCCCCACCATCATTGGAGCAACCAAGAAAAGCAGTATGCGAGCGATGTTCGCCCAACGCGTGGCCGATACGTCGGCAAGCTTGGCGTAACGCCCGGTCACCAACCACCCAAAGCTGCGAAAAACCTCGAACGGGTGCGCCGGATCGATCCCAAACTGCAACGCTGGCGCATCCGCAGCCCGCCCCTCTCGCTTCAACTGCTGTATCCTCAACGATAACTTGAAGACGCAGAAGACGTAGGCCGCCGCACAAAGCCAGACGACGACAAACACCACAGCGAATGTCGGCTCCGGCATAGCCCCCTCCCCAAGCTAGAATGCCTTAGGCTTTCGGCTTCTCGTGAATCCGGATGCCCAGCTCGCGCAGCTGTTTCAGCGACGCATCGCTCGGAGCGTTCATCAGGAGATCCTGCGCCTGCTGGTTCATCGGGAACAGGGTGATCTCGCGAAGGTTCTGGACGCCGCAAACGAGCATGACAATGCGGTCCACGCCCGCCGCCATGCCGCCGTGAGGCGGGGCGCCGAACTGGAACGCGCGATACATGCCGCCGAACTGCGCTTCGACATCGGCCTTGCTGAGGCCGGTGATCTCGAACGCTCGCACCATCGTCTCCGGGCTCGCGTTCCGGATCGAGCCGGACGCAATCTCGTAGCCGTTGCAGACCATGTCGTACTGGAATGCCTTGAGCGACAGCGGATCAGCGCCACCGTTGAGCGCCTCAAGACCGCCTTGCGGCATCGAGAACGGGTTGTGTGCGAAGTCGACGCGCTTCTCGTCCTCGTTCCATTCGTAGAATGGGAAGTCGACGATCCAGCAGCACGCGAACTGATCCGGCTGCGTGAGGTTCAGCTCCGTGCCGACTCGGTTACGCGCCTCGCCTGCGAACTTGTAGAACGCTGACGGCAGGCCAGCCGTGAAGAAAATGGCGTCGCCGACCGCGAGGCCGAACTGCTGGCGAATGGCTTCAGCGCGCTCAGGCCCGATGTTCTTGGCGACGGGGCCCGCCCCGCCCTCTTCGCCCTCACGCCAGAAGATGTAGCCGAGGCCGGGCTGGCCTTGCTGCTGGGCCCAGGAGTTCATCTTGTCGCAGAAGGCGCGGCTGCCGCCGCCCTTGGCCGGGATGCCCCAGACTTCGTTCTTGGCATCTTTCTCAAGCATGCCCGCGAAGACCTTGAAGCCCGAACCACGGAAATGGTCGGAGACGTTGTCCATCTCGATCGGGTTGCGCAGGTCCGGCTTGTCGGAGCCGTATTTGCGGATCGACGTGTCGTACGGGATGCGCGGGAATTTCTGTGTGACGGGTTTGCCGTTGCCGAATTCCTCGAACACGCCGCGCAGAACGGGCTCCATCGTGTCCCACACGTCTTCCTGCGTGACGAAGCTCATCTCGAGATCGAGCTGGTAGAACTCGCCCGGCAGGCGGTCGGCGCGCGGGTCTTCATCGCGGAAGCACGGCGCGATCTGGAAGTAGCGGTCGAAGCCGGCGACCATCAGCAACTGCTTGTACTGCTGCGGCGCCTGCGGCAGCGCGAAGAACTTGCCCTGGTGAATGCGGCTCGGCACGAGGAAGTCGCGCGCGCCTTCCGGCGACGAGGCCGTGAGGATCGGCGTCGAGTATTCGGTGAAGCCGGTATCCGTCATGCGGCGGCGCATGGAGGCGATGACCTTCGTGCGCGTCACGATGTTGGCGTGCAGCGTCTCGCGGCGCAGGTCGAGGAAGCGGTATTTCAGGCGCACGTCTTCCGGGTATTCCGGCTCGGCGAAGACTGGGAGCGGAAGCTCCTCGGCCACTTCGGACAGGACGGCGAGGTCTTGCACCTTGAGGTCGATCTGGCCGGTAGCCAGCGTGGCGTTCACGGTGCCGGCGTCGCGCGCGACGACCTCGCCCGTAAGGCAGATCACGGACTCGACGCGGATGCGCTCCAGACGGCCGAAATGGGGATTAGACGGCGTCACGACGCACTGGGTGATGCCGTAATGGTCGCGCAGGTCGATGAACAGCAGGCCGCCAAGGTCGCGCTTGCGGTGAACCCAGCCCGACAACTTCACGGTATTTCCGACGTGCTCCGCACGCAGCTGGCCGCAGGTATGCGTCCTATAGGCATGCATCGGGGCAAAACTCCTGCTTTTCCCGCGAAATCCGAGGGATTTGGCTTGATTGAACGGGCGGACAAGCGCATGTCGCCGTCAAGCTTGTCAATATCAGCTGGCCGTCGAATCGGGAGCCTATGGATTTGAACGACGACGAGACCGGCGAGATCCGCCTGATCACCGACAACGA
The DNA here is from genome assembly GCA_036795465.1 of Hyphomonadaceae bacterium. Lineage (GTDB taxonomy): Bacteria > Pseudomonadota > Alphaproteobacteria > Caulobacterales > Hyphomonadaceae > UBA7672. Next base: position 7,576 of record DAIRES010000092.1, on the reverse strand, counting down.
GGCGCTGGTCGAGGCCTGCAAACGCTTGTCAGACGGCGACTTCCTCGCTGTCGATACCGAGTTTCATCGCGAAACCACCTACTGGCCACAGGTCTGCCTGATCCAGGTAGCGAATGCCGACTATGACGTGCTGGTCGACCCGCTAGCCCGGGGAATCGACCTCTCGCCCCTGCTCCACCTGCTGGCGGATGAGTCGAAGGTGAAGGTGTTCCATGCAGCGCGACAAGACCTCGAAATCTTCACCCGCCTGATTGGTCACACGCCCAAGCCCATTTTCGACACGCAGATTGCGGCGATGGCCTGCGGACTGGGCGATTCCATCAGCTATGAAAACCTCGTCAGCCGGGTGCTCAAAGGCACGGTCGACAAATCTTCCCAGTTCACCGACTGGGCCCGCCGGCCGCTGTCGGAGAAGCAACTCCGCTATGCGCGCGGGGACGTCGTGTACCTCCGCAAGATCTACCGCATCCTGAGCGAGAAGCTTGCCAAGCAGAACCGCACCGACTGGATCAAGGACGAGCACGACAGCCTGCTCGATCCCGAGATCTATGCCTTCGACCCGGAGACGGCGTGGAAGCGGCACAAGATCCGCAAGTACAAGAGCGACTATCTCGCCGTGCTGGCCAACGTATCGGCATGGCGGGAACGCGTTGCGCAGGAAACCGACAAGCCGCGTGGACGCATCCTCAAGGATGACGCGATCCAGGAGATCGCCCAACAGAAGCCCCGCACAGCCGACGCGCTGGAGCGGATGCGCGCCGTGCCGAACGGCTTTGCGAAGTCCAAGCACGGCCAGGGCCTGATCCACGCGATCAACCAGGCGCTCGATGATCCTGACAAGTATGCGCCTGACGTGGAACGGCCCGAGTCTGCCGGCCCGCCTCCCGGTGCGGTTGGCGAACTGCTCAAGGTGCTGCTGAAGCAGGTTTCGGACGATGCCGGCGTGGCGACACGCCTGATCGCCAACGCGGCTGATCTGGAAAAGCTCGCACGCGAGGACAATCCGGATATCGCCGCGCTGAAAGGCTGGCGTCGCGAAGTGTTCGGCGAGATGGCGTTGCGCCTGAAAAGCGGCAAGGTCGCGCTGGCGGCCAGCCCCAAGGGCGTAAAGATCGTCGAGGTCTGAGCCTCTACGACGTCAGCGCGTAATCCATGTCGAGTTCGTCGGCAGCTTGCTCAAGCCTGCGCTCGACCGATTCAGAAACCAGTGCGCGGTAAGGCGCAGCGACTTTCAGCGACAGCGTATCGCCGTCGCATGTGAGGCGCGCATGCTTCAGCAGGTCGGCTGACCGGCCGGAGAAGTCTGCGGCCAGACGCATGAGAGCGCCAAGCGCCCTCGCCTTTCCTGCGGTATGCACATCCAGCAGCTTTTCGCTGACATCGTTGCGGACGCCCTTCTTGAAGCGCGAAGCGACGGCAAGCGCCAGCGCCGCGCGGTCCCTATGGCTCAAGCCGGGAAGCGGCGCGCGCGCGACGAGGTCGAACGCCAGATCGGCGCGGTGGTCGGGGTGCAGCAGCGCGCCGATATCCACGAGCCTGCAGGCCGCGGATGATAGACGCGCGTTCAGCGTATAGGGCGCCGCCTCGCTGGCCCACTCGGCCAGTGCGCGGCCGAATTCGGCGGCCTGCTCGTCTGCGATAAGCGCTTCGATGCCTGCATCCAGCGGATCTTCGAGGCGCTCGGCGGGATCGAGGCTGTCGAAGATGATGCCTTCACGAACGCCATAGGAAGAGATCATCACACTCTTGAACTTGCCTATATCAAGCACAGTCTTGAGAACCGCCGCCGCATAAGGGATCGTGATCGCGCGCCGCTTTGCGACTTCCAGCAGGACTTCCGTGTGCTTCTTGCCGCCGAGAATGTCGGCCAGCAGTTTGGAAAGCTCGCCCGCATCCATCTCGTAGTTCTGGAGCATGTGCAGCGGGGCGCGCGTCAATTCCATGTGCAGCGTGCCGATCGCGCGCCAGGCGCCGCCTACGGCAAAGAATGTGTCGCCGGACTTCTTCAGCTCTGGCGCGTTGGCCAGAACGTCCTTCACCTTCGCAAGAACCTTGTCCTCGTTGAACGCCCCGCCGGTATCGAGCGCGAGCGGGCCAAGCGGATAAGTCGAGCCGCCTTCGTAGCGGCCACTGCCGAGACGAGCGAGTTCAAGACTGGACCCGCCCAGATCACCCGCCACGCCATCAACGCCTGGCGTGCCGGCCAGAACGCCTTCAGCCGCAAACTTGGCTTCATCGGTACCCGACAATACGCGCAGCGTGATGCCGGTTTCCTTCTTCACCCGATCGGCGAACTCCTTGCCGTCAGCCGCTTCCCTGACAGCGGCGGTGGCAAACGGGAACAGCGCTTCAACCTTTTGGGCGCGCGTGATGGAGGCAAAGCGCGAGAGCGCCGCGATCGCGATCTCGACGCCGTCCTTGTTGAGCTTGCCGGTCGAATTGAGCCCTCGGCCCAGCCCCGCGAGAACTTTCTCGTTGAAGCGCGGCTGCATGGCGCGACCACGCACATCGTAAACGACCAGACGAACAGAGTTGGAGCCGACGTCCATCACGCCGATCCGCTTCCAGCGAACAGGCTTGCCGCTTGTCCGGGATCGGGTGGTTGAGGTTGCCGTCATGCACTGGCCTCTGGTCGGTCACTCACCCCGAGGCGCATTCCCTGTGGCGGGATCAGCCCCTTGGCTTGAGCTGCGGCGGCGTGGTGAGCCGCAGCGCGCTACCCCGGCCAGACAGGCTGGGGTTTTCGAGGAAGTAGTCGTGCGCCGAGAAGGGCTGGCGGCCCTTGGTAGGCGCGTTACGCACATAGCGTCCATCAGGGCGCAACGTCCAGCTTTGTGCGCGATCGTTGAGGTTCGCCAGCATGATCTGGTCCAGAACCTGGTTATGCACAGTCGGGTTCTTGATCGGCGTCAGCGTTTCAACGCGCCGGTCCAGATTCCGCTGCATCCAGTCGGCCGATGCGATGAAAACCTTGGCTTCGTCGGACGGCAGGCCCGCGCCCGCTCCGAAGCAGACGATTCGCGAGTGCTCGAGGAACCGGCCAACGATCGAGCGGACCTCGATATTGTCCGACAGCCCCGGGACACCCGGTCGCAGGCAGCAGATGCCGCGCACGACCAGCTGGATCTGCACGCCAGCTTGACTGGCCTTGTAGAGCGTATCGATGATCGTCTCGTCCACGAGCGCGTTGAGCTTGGCCCAGATCTGGGCCGGACGGCCCGCCTTGGCGTGAGCGATCTCATCCTCGATCAGCGCGATCAGGGTCGGCTTCATGGTCAGCGGCGAGATGGCCATGGCCTCCATCTCTTTCGGCTTCGAATAGCCGGTGACGTAGTTGAACAGACGGCCTGCATCGCGGCCGATCTTCTCGTCGGCCGTAAACAGCGACAGGTCGTCATAGATGCGCGCGGTGATCGGGTGGTAGTTGCCTGTACCGACGTGCGTGTACGCGCGCAGCGATCCCTGCTCCCGACGTATGACGAGGCTGACCTTCGCGTGTGTCTTCAACTCGATGAAGCCATACACGACCTGCACGCCAGCGCGCTCGAGATCGCGCGCAAGGCGGAGGTTGGCCTCTTCGTCGAAGCGGGCCTTCAGTTCGACCAGAGCCGTGACGTTCTTGCCTGCTTCAGCCGCTTCGATCAGCGCAGCGACGATGGGTGAGTTCTTCGAGGTACGGTACAAGGTCTGCTTCACGGCGACCACTTCCGGGTCACGCGCAGCCTGGCGCAGGAACTGCGCAACCACATCGAACGACTCGTAAGGGTGGTGGACCAGAATGTCCTTCACACGGATCGCCGCGAAGATATCGCCGTGATGCTCGCGGATACGTTCCGGGAAGCGCGACTCGAACGGCTTGAACACCAGCTCGGGACGTCCCTCGACAATCAGCTCCTTGAGCTGTCCGAGGCCCATGAGGCCATCGATTTCGACGATATCGCTGGGCTCGGCGCCGATTTCCTCGATGAAGAAAGCCTTGAGGTCTTCAGGTGCGCCCCGGTCGATCTTGAGGCGCACGATGCGGCCACGGCGGCGCTGCTTCAGCAGAATCTCGAACTCGCGAACGAGGTCTTCCGCCTCTTCCTCGATCTCGATGTCGCTGTCGCGGATGATGCGCAGTACGCAACGGCCCTTCGACACGCAATCCGGGAACAGCGTGTCGAGGAACAGCGTGATGACGTCTTCAAGCGCGATGAACCGGCGGCCTTTCGGGCCGGGCAGCAATTCCATGAAGCGCTCGATATGGTTCGGGATCGGCACCAGCGCGCGCAGCTTTTCGCCATCGCTGGTGCGCTTGAGCGTAAAGCCGACTGCGAAGCCCTGGTTCGGCAGGAACGGGAACGGGTGCGACGGATCGATCGCCAGCGGCGTGAGCACCGGGAAGACACGCTCCAGAAAGCGCGCGCGCAGCCATTCGCAGTCGCCATCGTTGAGATCGTCTTCATCGACAACAGCAAGCCCTGCCCGCTTCATCTCGATGCGGATTTCGTTCCAGATGCGCTGCTGCTCGGCCATCAGCGTACCGGCGTCGATGGCGATGCGATCGAGCTGTTGCTGCGGAGTGAGGCCGTCTTGCGAAACGCGCGTGATGCCGGTCCGGGCCTGCTGGCGCAGACCGGCAACGCGGACGGAGTAGAATTCGTCGAGGTTGGTGGCCGAGATCGAGATGAAGCGCAGGCGCTCCAGCAACGGGTGGCGCTTGTTCTCGGCTTCTTCGAGCACGCGCGTGTTGAACTTGAGCCACGAGAGTTCGCGGTTGAAGAAGCGCTCGGGTGATTGGGCCAGTTGGGCCGCGATGGCGGTCACGGCGGCGGCTTCCTTGCCCTTCGGCGAGGTTTCGCGCGCGCGTTCGCTACGGTCGGCCATATCCGCCTGGTCCACTTCAACACCCTAAGGTTCTGGCCGGTCTGACGCCGGTCCTGAAAACCTGCATAACACCAATATATTACGGATCTTTTTCGCCGTCTGTCGGGATTAGCCGGGGTCCATCCCCAGGCCCAGAAGGACCGACCGGGCGGATCGCAGGCTTTCGGCCCGGCCCGGGGTTCGCTCGATCTGGTCGGCGACCTGGCTGACAGCCAGCCAGGAGCGTTCCATCCGGTTGGCAAGGTAAGCCACGGATTCATCGGGTAAAATCAGGTGTCGGAGGGCGCATTCCTCCCGCAAACGGAAGGCCAGGGTTTCATCGTCCGGAGGCTCGATCTGGGCGACCGGCATCGCCGCCAGCCGGGAGCGGAGGTCGGGCGGGACCGTGAACCAGCCGGCAGGGTGGGTCCGGCCGGACAGGAGGACCGGAGCGCCCCGGTCGCGGCAGAGGTTGAGGGCCGCCAGGAGGCCGAGGGCTGCTTCGGGGTGGTCCGCATCGTCGATGGCGAGGGCGGATACCGAGAGCCGGGCGATCTCGTCCATCTCGGCGGCCGCCAGCGCCTGCCCGGTGACCAGCGCAGCGTTCGCGTCGGAGGCCCAGAGGCGAAGCGCGCGCGTCTTGCCTGCGAAGGGTTCGCCGACAAGCGCAAGCTGGCCGCCGGGCCAGTGCTTCCAGCGCCGCAATGCGCCGAGCGCAGCCGCGTACGAACCGGTTTCGATCAGCGGGCGCTGGTCGGGATCAATTCGCGGAAAGTCGAGGAACAGCTGGCCGCCAGACGGCGTCATTGCGGGCCGGACACTCGCAGGAGCCAATTGCCATCCGAACCGCTGAGGTCAACGCCCTTGGACCGCAGGTCAGCCGCAAGCTGATCGGGACGGCCAGTGTAAGCGAAGCTGATGTCGGCGCCAGCGGTGGACAGCGACTCGATGTTGAGCTGCTTCACCAGCCGCGAGGTCTCGAGGCCCTTGCGGATCTTCACCCATTCCTGGATGTCGGCGAACGCGGCAACCAGCGTGAGATTGGTCGCGCCGGAGCCGCGCACGATCGATGCGGCTTTCCACGCCCGCTGCATCTCCATCACCGCGCCAGCTTGCGCCGACTGCAGGCTGACGAAGGGACCGGCGACGCCGATATCCGGGTTCGGAATGTTGGTACGCATATCGACGAGGCGAACATAGTATTGCGCGCCCTGCTGATAGGCTTCCGCGATCACGCCGTGATCGGCGCGGACGCGCGTGAGTTCTTCCTGAATATCCATCCAGGCCGGACGGCGGCTCCAGCCCTCGGTCGAGCCGACATAGGGCGTAAGGACGGTATCGTCCGACTTGCCGACCGTCTGGCCACCGGCAGCCGTGGTCCACTGTCCGCCCCATTGGGCAGGGTCAACACCAGCGGCGGCGACGGGAACGATCATCGCGAGCGCCGCCTGGCTGTCGACATAGGGCACGCCCAGCGAGTCGAGATAGCTGCGGACTTCGGCTTCGCGGTAGCTCCAGGTGACGAACCCGGTCGCGCGGATGCCGCCGGAAACCGATGACGATTTCTCACCCTGCGACTGCACGCTGCGATAGGACCGGGCGACGGTGGCCGCGTCGATCGGCTGGCGGGCGGATGAGCGATCTTCGGGCAGCGTCAGCCGCTCGATCAGGCGCTGGGCGCCAATCACGCGCGCTTCGGCGCGGCCCTGATTGGTCGCCTCGGCGGCCGTGGGGGCGGTCTTGTCGATCGGCAGGTCCTTGACCGAATAGACCGGAGATTGCGCAAAAGCCGTTCCAGCCAGAGCCAGCGAGGCGGCAACAACAGCGGCGAATCTTGTGATTTGTCTCATGGGACCGGACTTTAGCCGCCCGTTCCGGCCTTTGTAAGGCAGGTTGTGCATGAATGCTTGGTCACGCTGGCCCGGCCTTCCCTAGCGTGTTAACTGCCGCCTCATGAGCGGATCAGACACGAACAAACCTCTCACCTATCGCGACGCGGGCGTCGATATCGACGCGGGCGAAGCGCTGGTCGATGCGATCGCGCCGATGGCTGCCTCGACCAAGCGCGCGGGCGCGGACGGGGCGCTGGGCGGCTTTGGCGGATTGTTCGACCTGAAGGCCGCGGGCTTCAAGGATCCGGTACTTGTTTCGGGTACGGACGGAGTTGGCACCAAATTGATGCTGGCGTTCGCGACGGGGCGGCATGAGACGATCGGGATCGATCTTGTGGCCATGTGCGTCAACGATGTTCTGGCGCAGGGCGCGGAGCCGCTTTTCTTCCTCGACTATTTCGCGACCGGAAAGCTGGAGACGGGCACGGCCGCCAAGGTGATCTCGGGCATTGCCGAAGGCTGCCGTCAGGCGGGCTGCACGCTGGTGGGCGGCGAGACCGCCGAGATGCCGGGGATGTATTCGGCGGGGCACTATGATCTTGCGGGCTTCGTGGTCGGCGCCGTCGAGCGGACTGATGTGCTGCCGCGCGTCAACGAGATGAAGGCTGGCGATGTGCTGGTGGCCCTGCCCTCGTCAGGCCCGCACTCGAATGGCTATTCGCTGGTTCGCCGCATCGTGGAGCGGACGGGGCTGAACTGGTATGACTGCGCGCCTTTCGACGAGAAGCTGAAGCTTGGCGAGGCGCTGCTGGCGCCGACGAAGATCTATGTGAAGTCGCTGCTGCAACTGGTCCGGCTGAAGCGGATCAAGGGGCTGGCGCATATCACGGGCGGCGGGC
>DAIRES010000091.1:12012-13437 GCA_036795465.1 Hyphomonadaceae bacterium | reverse complement strand
TCAAGCCCTTCATCGAGCCAAGCGGGATCCGTCATGGCGATCAATACCTCCTGCCCTGCATTGAAGCGGGCCCGGCGTGCGGATAGGGCTTTTCCAGCCGTAAGGGAATGTTGCTGATGCCCGCCAAAGACTTCCTCGATATCGATGCGATTTCGGCCATTCGCCTGAAGCGGCTCCAGGATCAGGGCCTGCGTCGCACCCTGTCACCGACAGAGCGGATGGCGGACGGACGCGTCATCCGCGCGGGCAAGCCGATGATCTCGTTCAGCGACAATGACTATCTCGGGCTGAGCGCTCATCCGCGGGTGATCGCCGCCTCGATCGAGGCGACCCGTCTTTACGGAGTCGGATCGGGCGCGGCCAGGCTGGTCACGGGCGACAACCCGCTGAACGAACGGCTGGAGGCGCGTCTTGCCGCACTCAAGGGCATGCCAGCCGCACGCGTCTTTGGTTCGGGCTATCTTGCCAACGCTGGAGCTATCCCGGCTCTCGTCGGCGCAGGCGACCTGATCGTAATGGATGAGCTCTGTCACGCATCGATGCACGCCGGAGCCAGACTGTCTGGCGCGCGCATCCAGACCTACGCCCATAACAACGTCGCTTCGGCAGCCGAGCATCTGCGGCAGCGCGATGTGACTTCGCACGCCTTGCTACTCACGGAGACAGTGTTCTCGATGGACGGCGATCTGGCGCCGCTGGATGAACTGGCTGTGGTGGCGCAAGACACGGGCGCTTGGATGCTGACTGACGACGCGCACGGTCTTGGCATCGTCACGCACAAGAACCCCGCGCCGCTTCAACTTGGCACGCTGTCGAAATCGGCGGGCGCTTACGGCGGATACATCGCCGGTCCAGCCAATTTCATCGAGCTGTTGACCAGCCGCGCGCGTACATTCGTGTATGCCACTGGCTTGCCGCCAGGCGTTCTGGCCGCAGCGCTGGCATCTCTCGACGTGATGGAGGCAGAGCCTGCTCTTGGGGAGAAGGCGCTGGCGAATGCGCGGCTGTTCGGATCGTTGATCGGAGAGACTAACATTGAAAGCGCGATCGTACCCGTTCGCTATGGCGATGCTGATGTTGCCATGAAGGCGTCAGCATCATTGGCGAGGCAAGGCTTTCTAGTCACCGCCATTCGCCCGCCGACCGTACCGGCGGGCACTGCTCGTTTGCGGTTCACCTTTTCGGCGAGGCACAGCGAGGGCGATGTGCGCCGCCTTGCCGGCCTTGTGCTCGAAACTCTTGCAGAAGCCGGGATCGCCAAGTGAAAGGCGCTTTCGTAACCGCGATTGGAACTGACTGCGGCAAGACCCACGTATCCGCCGCCATCCTGCGATATCTGAACGGCGCCGGGCGCCCTGCCCTTGCCCTGAAGCCGGTCATGTCGGGCTTTTCAGCAGATCAGCTGGAGGCGTCGGATGCCGGGCG
>DAIRES010000091.1:7464-11912 GCA_036795465.1 Hyphomonadaceae bacterium | reverse complement strand
AGCATTGCGCGCAGCGCCGTTCATCGACGAGTTGTCGCGCTGGACGACAATACCACTGCACGCAGCACCCTACGCCAAGACAGCCGACGAAAGCCGCCAGTGGACCGAGGATATCGCGAGAGCGCTGTTCGACTAATCCGTGTCCCGCTCAATCGGCGCAGCCGCTAACGGAAGCGGCGCGCCGTTCATCGCCGCGCGCAGGCGGTCGCGGTCAAGCGCGCCCTCCCAACGGCTGACCACGATGGTCGCAACTGCGTTGCCGATGAAATTCGTGAGTGCGCGGCATTCCGAAAGGAAACGATCGACGCCAAGAATGATTGCCATCCCGGCGATCGGTATGGATGGAAACACCGCCAGCGTTGCGGCCAGCGTGATGAAGCCGGCACCCGTTACGCCTGCAGCGCCCTTGGAACTCAGCATCGCAACCAGCAGCAGAATGATCTGGTCGTTCAGGCCAAGCGGCGTATTGGTCGCCTGCGCGATGAACAGCGCAGCGAGCGTCATATAGATGTTGGTGCCATCCAGATTGAACGAATAACCGGTTGGCACGACAAGCCCCACGACTGGTCTTGCGCAGCCTGCCCGCTCCATCTTCTCCATGAGAGCGGGAAGCGCGGACTCTGACGAGGACGTTCCAAGCACAAGGAACAGTTCTTCCTTCAGATACCGGATCAGCCGGAAGATATTGAACCCGGCCCACAGGCCAACAGCGCCAAGCACGACCAGCACGAACACGAGCGAGGTTAGCCACACGGCTCCGATCAGCTTGGCGAGCTGGGCAATGGCGCCGACGCCCTGGTCGGCGATGATGAACGCAAATGCCCCGAACGCCCCGATTGGGGCGGCGCGCATCAGGATGGCCACCATCTTGAAAACGCCCGTGCTGAACGCAGTCAGCACATCGACCGCAGGCTGGCCCCGGTCACCCACGGAAGCCAGCGATATCCCGAACACGACGGCAAGAAACAGCACCGGCAGAATGCTCGCGCCAGTGAATGCGCCGACGAATGTTGTCGGAACGATATCGCTGATGAAACCCAGTATGGTCATGTCGTGCGATTGCTTTTCATAACCGTGGACGCGTTCGACCGCTGTCGGGTCGAGCGTGTTTGGGTCGATGTTCATGCCGGCGCCTGGCTGGAACACGTTGGCGACAACCAGACCGACGATCAGCGCGAGCGTGGAGAACGTCAGGAAGTAGGCAAAGGCCTTGAAGACGACCCGGCCAAGTTTGCCGAGGTCGCGCATGCCGGCGATGCCGATCACGATGGTGAGGAAGACGACAGGCGCGATGATCATCTTCACCACCTTGATGAAGAGGTCGCCGAGCGGCTTCAGGTATTCGCGAACCCACCCATGTTCGGCGATGGCGATCTGGCGCGTGAGCGGCTCCAGCGTGGCAGGGTCAATCGCCGGCTGGCCGGTTGCAGGATCGAGAACTGCCGCAGTCTGCCAGAGGGGAAAGAACGCGCCAATCAGGCCGCCCGCCAGGATTGCGAACAGCACCTGAAAATACAGCTGCGTATAGAAGGGCCCCTTGCGCCGCTGGCCCTCAGCCGGCGCGTCAATTACGGCCATGACCTATCCCTCCGCCCCGAAGACACATGCCCCGTTTCCAGGGAAAGCCATGGTCTGGTTCACGCACAGTAATGGGGCCGACGTGGCGCGCCAGCCCCCTTTACGTTGAACAAAGGGATGTTTTACGGCGTGCCTTTGGCGGCGGCTTCCGTGTTCTGATACTTGTAGCCCGGAAGGCGCCCCGGCAGGTGGATCAGCATCGGCGCAGCGACGAAGATCGACGAATACGTGCCGATGATGATTCCGAACATGATCGAGATCGCGAACCCGAACAGGACCGGCCCGCCAAGGAAGCACATGGCGCCAGCGGCCATCATGGTGGCCAGCGACGTCATGACGGTGCGCGAAAGGGTCGAGGTGATCGAGATATCGATGACCTCCTGGATCGGCAGCTTCTTGTATTTCTTCAGCATCTCACGAATGCGGTCGTAAACGACGACCGTGTCGTTGATCGAATAGCCCGCGACCGTCAGCACGCCCGCGACAATGGTAAGGTCGAAGGTCAACTGGGTGATCGAGAACAGACCCACGACCGCATAGACGTCGTGGAAGGTCGTGACGAAGGCGCCGGTGCCGAACTTCACCTCGAAACGGAACCAGACGTAGGCGCCGATCGCCAGCACGGCCAGCACGGCAGCCAGCACGCCGCTCATGAACAGCTCGCCGGACACCTTCGGACCAACAACTGCGGGTACCTGAACAGCCACCCCCTCGCCGAGGATCTGCGTGACCCGCTGCGCGATCGCCGGAACCTCGTCTGCGCCCGTTTCGACCGGCAGGCGGATGATGACTGTCTTGGCGGCGTTCGAAGTCGTGATGACGCTATCCTCGAACCCGGCCTTCAGGATTTCCTCGCGGACGACGCCGACGTCGAATGGCGTGTCGCGCGTCGCCTCGATCTGGACGCCACCCGTGAAGTCGAGGCCCATGTTGAGCCCCTGGGTCGCCAGCGAAACGGTGGTGACGAGGAAGATCAGGCTGGTGACCACGAAGCCAATCCAGCGGATTTTCATGAACGGAAACGGTTTGCCCTCGGGCTTCGGCTTCGTTCCAGGTTTATCCCACCACATTCAGCGTCTCTTGCCTGCACGGTTGTAGGCGCGCACCCTTCCGGGATACGCCCAATCGGTCCCTGCGCTACCAGTTGGGACTGAAAAACGCTATCCAAAAAGTCGGAACCAGCGTGCGGCCCATGGGTAGGGCAAGATGTTGATTTTGCAGGATACCCGCTGATTGAGTGATATTTCCCCTGTTTCTGGCCCCCCCCCGGTTCATGAAGGGTCGCGAACGTCTGACCTTTTGCTGGCGGCCGTCAGGGGCGACAGCGAGCGCGTCACCATAGCCGAGATCCTGGACGCGCTGGATAATCGCGCCTTTGGGCTGGCGACCCTGCTTTTCGCGATTCCCTCGGTCATCCCCATGCCGCCCGGCGTGCCGACGGTGGTGGGGATCGCCCTGCTGATCGTGTCTATCCAGATGGTGGCGGGGCGGCAGGAGCTTTGGCTACCGAAATTCCTTTCAAAACGTGGATTTTCGCGGGCCGCGCTGGTCTCCGGCTTCGAGAAGATCAAGCCGCAGCTCGAATTCGTGGAAAAGGTCGCCCGCCCTCGCCTGCTGTTCCTGACAGGAAAGGCCGCCACGGTGCTGATTGGGATCATCATTCTCGTGATGGCGGTCATCCTGATCCTCCCCCTGCCTCCCGGAGGCAATTTCCCGCCGGCTCTTGCCTGTGCGGTTCTCGGCATGGGCCTGGTGGAGCGGGATGGAGTGATCGTGCTGCTGGGGCTGGTCGTCACTGTGGCCGCGTCCGTGGCCGCCTACTTTCTGGTGGCGCTGTTGATCGGAGCACTGCCGGGGATCACGAACTGGTTCTCGTCGATCTTCGGCGTACATTAGGTCCCAAGCGGGACTGCTTTCCCGACAATCTGCGACAACTTCCGCGCTGGCGGGCGCAGTCCTGCGACAGGCGGGGAGCATGGTGGCTCATCAGGGCGACGTATCGATCGCCGAAACGGAGACGCCTCCCCATGAAGTACCGTATTATCGCAGCCGCCACGCTCGCCCTTTTCGCCGGCGCAGCTTCGGCTCAGCCGCCGGGTCAAGACGGGCCGCGAAGCCGTGGCCCCGGAGGCTTTGGCCTTCTGGAATTCGACACCAATGCCGACGGCAAGCTGACAAAAGCAGAATTCGACGCGGCCCAGCGGGCGCGCTTCAACAAGATCGACGCCAACAAGGACGGCACAGCTACGCGCGAGGAATTCCAGGTCGCACGCAAAGCTGAAGCAGAAGGCCGCCGAGCCGAAATGTCCAAAGTTCGCTTCACAGAACTGGATAAGGACAAGAGCGGGCAACTCAGTCAGGCCGAGTTCGCGGCGGGCGCTCCGGGGCGCGAAGGTGACAAGGGCCCCCGTGGCCGTGGCGGCCCCGGCGGTCATGGCGGGCGCGGCGCGGATATCGGTGGTCCGGATGGCGCAAAACATGCGGGTCCGCATGACGCAGATCAAGACGGTAAAGTCACATTCGCCGAGTTCAGCGCGCGCGGCGCGGAGGCTTTCAGCCGCGCCGACGCCAACAAGGACGGGACGATTACGGTTGCGGAACTCCAGGCCCTGAAGCCTGGCCGGAACTGATTGGACAGCGGCAGACTCTCGATTCCTCCCCGTTTCCCCGAGAGAGTCTGCCTTGACGAGGCTGTGGCCTGCTGCATCGGATGAACCCGATGCAGCAGGCTGCCGCTGTTTCGGATAATGGAAGACAATGAGCCAGAGCATCCTGATAGTCGAAGACGAGGCCTCGATCCGCGAGCCCCTGGTCAAGTATTTCGAGAACAACCAGTTTCGCGTCAAAGCCGCGTCCAACGCATCGGAGGC
>DAIRES010000091.1:6196-7364 GCA_036795465.1 Hyphomonadaceae bacterium | reverse complement strand
GAAGCAGGCGTCTTTGACCGTTCGATCGACAACCAGATCAGCCGCCTGCGGCGCAAGATCGAGGAAGACCCGAAGACTCCGCGCTATATCAAAACCGTCTGGGGTGGCGGCTACAGCTTCGCTGTCGAGGTGAGGAAGCTTTGAAGTCGTTCCCGCCGCGCAGCCTTTCAGGCCAGCTTGCCATGGTGATGGCGGGAGCGTTGCTTGTGGCGAGCCTCGTCAACTTTGTCCTGCTGCTTGGCGAGCGCCAACGCGCCTTGCTCATCGAGCAAAGCGGATTTCCGATGGCGCGGTTTGTCGATGTGGCGCGCGATGTGATCGCCTCACCGCCGGAGCGTGGCCGCCCCGTTCCAATCATGCGGCAGGGGCCCAGCCGCTTTCAGGTGCTTGCGGGAAACCCGATCGACAATCGCGCCCTGCCCCGTGATACCGGCCTTGAACAACGCCTCATTGCCGCTCTGGCTGATGCCGGCCTCGCACACGACCAGATCCGCGCCTCCGCCAGAACGATCATGCGGCCCGAGCGCAGCGCTCTTTCGCAACGCAATCGGCTGGATGGCGGCGGAGGCTTCGGCACACCAGATGACGGGCCGCGTCCGCCTTTACAGACGCCGCCCAATGATGATTTTCGGCCAGACGCCGGGCCGCCACCGGGCGCCAGCGCAATGAGGCCTCCTCGCGAGGCGCGTGAGATAATATTGGCTCTCCAGATCCCGGATGGACGCTGGCTGTCCAGCACCACGATCGCGCCTGAAGCAACCAGCGACGAGGTTTTCCTCCTTGGCGCCAGCACCTTCATCATCTTCGCGTTCGTGCTTGCAGCAGCGCTCTGGATCGCCAGTAGGGTGGCGCGGCCGCTGAAGGATCTGACCGCCGCCGCGCAGAAAGTCGGCGCTGCCGGTGAACCGCAGGAAGTGACGGTTCAGGGTCCGGGCGATGTTCGTCAGACGCTGGAGGCCTTCAACGCCATGAGCCGGCGCGTCAGCCATCTGCTGGGCGAGAAGGATGTGATGCTTGGCGCGCTGGGCCACGATCTGCGCACACCGCTCGCCAGCCTGCGCATCCGCCTGGAAAACATGGAGCCCGAGGCCGAACGCGTGAAGGCAATCCGCACCATCGAGGAAGCGAGCGAGCTTCTGGAAGACATTCTCGAGCTGGCGCGGCAGGG
>DAIRES010000091.1:0-6096 GCA_036795465.1 Hyphomonadaceae bacterium | reverse complement strand
GCCGGGTTGGGGCTCACGCTAGCCGATGCCATTGCCAAGGCGCATGGCGGATCGCTTGCGCTCGAGAACCGCACGCCACGCGGGTTTGCCGCCACGATCAAGCTCCCGGACGCGATGCAGGGCGCGACCTAGGTCAGCGCCCTGCCCTTTGTTTCCGGGAACAGGAACAGGCAACTGACAATCCCGATCACGCCGAAGACGATCGGATACCAGAGACCCGCGAACACATCACCGGTTGCAGTGGCAATGGCGAACGCCGTCATGGGCATGAAGCCGCCAACCCAGCCGACCCCGATATGGTATGGGACCGACAAGGCCGTGTAGCGCACGCGCGTGGGGAACAGCTCGACAAGCGCGGCTGCCATGGGGCCATAGAGCGCAGTCGCCCCTATCACGAGGATGGTGAAACCAACGAAGATTTGCGGCCAATCAAAGTCGCCGGCCTGCGCCTGAAACTGTTCGGCATTCGCCGGAGCGGGAATAGGCGGCGGGTACTTGGCGTCGGCGAGTGCAGTTTTGATAATGCCGTTTATCTCGTTCGTTCTTTCCGCCAGCCGCTCACCCGTCAGGCCGGCGCCTTCAGGCACGGGATGAATGGCGCCGCCGACATGAACCGTCGCGGATGAATCGTCATCGGCAGGCTTGATCGAAAAACCGATGCCAGCGTTGGTGAGATAGGCGCGAGAGATGTCGCAAGCCGTTTCGTACTTCTTGCCGCCCAGCAGATCGAACTGGAACGTGCAGCTTGCCGGGTCCGCATGGATTTCCACTGGAGCGTTTACCTGTGCCGCCAGAAGATCGGGGTTTGATCCGGCCGAGAACGCCTTGAACGCCGGGAACATGGCGACCACGGACAGCACCATGCCGAGGATCAGCACGGGCTTGCGGCCAATCCGGTCCGACAGCCAGCCGAAGAACACATAGAGCGGGATCGACAGCAGCGTCGCGCCCATAAGGAACAGGTTAGCCCAAACGCCCGGCAGCTTCATGAAGCGTTCGAGGAAGATTTGCGTGTACGAGAAGGCGCACCACCAGATTGCGCCCTGCGCCATCAAGAATGACAGGATTGAAACCAGAACCAGCTTCATGTTGCTCCATTTAAGGAACACTTCGGCATACGGCGCCCGGCTGATTGTGCCTTCCGATTTCATTTTCTCGAATTCGGGGCTCTCGTTGAGGCGCAACCGCATCCAGATCGAGATGCCGACCAGAATAGCCGAGGCCAGGAACGGGATCCGCCAGCCCCAGGCGAAGAAAGCATCCTCGCCTATCGCGGTCCGGGTACCCAGCACGACAATCAGCGCGCCGACGAGACCAAACGCCGCCGAGGCCTGAATCCAGCTCGTCGACTGTCCGCGGTGATGGGACTGGCAATGCTCGGCCACATAGATCGCCGCGCCGCCGTATTCGCCGCCAACAGCCATGCCCTGAAGAATGCGAAGTGCGACCAGAAGGATCGCACTGAGGCCGACCAGCTCCTTGGAGTCAGGCAGCAGACCGATCAGGAAGGTGGCGCCGCCCATCATGATGACGGTGGCGAGGAAGGCGCCCTTGCGGCCGAAGCGATCGCCCATCCGACCAAAGATCAGCGCGCCAAGCGGACGGAACAGGAGGCCGGCTGCAAACACAGCCAAAGTGGCCAGTGTGGCGTTAGCCTCCCCTATCTCGGCCGCGTTGAAGAATTTCCGTGCGAAGATTGTGGTAAGCGAGCCATAGACGAAGAAATCGTACCATTCGAAAGCGGTGCCGGCGGAAGACGCGACCACAACGGTACGCAGCGGCGTCGGCGGCTTTGCGGCCGTCTCGCCCGTCGCGGTTTCCATGCAGCTCTCCCTTGCCCGTCTTTTTAGTCGTTCCGAAGACCTGCACCAGTTTAGGGCCCTTCGCCAGAGGGCTACACGACGTTGTGCCCGACGGCGGGATTGATCTATTTCTGGCCTAGAAGACGTTGATAGCGGGAGTCGCCCTTGAAAAATCTGCTTGCCGTAGCCGCCGCAACCGTACTCGCCGTTACGCCAGCGTTCGGGCAGCAGGCCATCCGTTCCATGCCGCAGCCAGTCGCGACCCAGCCGAGCATCCCCGCCCCGCGCGACATCGCCTATCCCGGCACGCTCAAGCTGGAGATCGACGCCACCGATCTGGACCGGCGCATTTTCGGGATCAAGCAAAGCATTCCGGTGTCCAGCGCAGGCCCACAGACGCTTCTGTATTCACAGTGGATCATGGGCAACCACGCGCCACGCGGCCCGATCTACAACTATTCCGGGCTGAAGATGACGGCGAACGGGAAACCGCTCGCATGGACGCGTGATCCGGGCGACGTTTATGCGTTCCACGTCAACGTGCCGCAGGGCGCCAAGTCCATCGAGGTGGAGGCCCAGTTCCTGAGCGCGATCGAGTCCGCACAGGGCCCGATCATGATGACGCCGGAGATGCTGCGTCTCAACTGGTACATCGCGGCGCTTTATCCGGCGGGCCATTACGCGCGGCGTGTGAATTTCGACGTCAGCGTGAAGTTGCCGGCGGGATGGGATTACGCGACCGCGCTTGAGACGGCGTCGAGCAGCAACAACGTCGTGAAGTTCAAGACCGCTGATTGGGAGACGGTGATCGACAGCCCCCTGTTCGCGGGCAAGTTCATGCGGAAGTTCGATCTTGATCCGGGCGGCCGCTCACGGGTTACGCTGAACGCTATGGGCGACGAAGCCGCCCAGGTCGATCCATCGCCCGAGATCATCCAGACGATCCGCAACCTCGTTGTGCAGGCCGACAAGCTTTATGGCGCACGCCATTACAATCACTACGACTTCCTGCTGTCGGTCAGTGACAAGCTCGCTGGCGCGGGCATCGAGCACCAGCGTTCAAGCGACAACGGCGTGGGTAGCGGGTATTTCCGCAACTGGGATACCGGCTTTGTCAGCAAGGACCTGCTGGCGCACGAATACAACCACTCGTGGAACGGCAAGTATCGCCGCGGCGCGGACCTCTGGACGCCGAACTTCAACACGCCGATGCGCAACAGCATGCTCTGGCTGTATGAAGGTCAGACCCAGTATTATGGCAACGTGCTGGCGGCCCGATCGGGTTTTGTCAGCAAGCAGCAGGCGCTCGATCAGATCGCAAACAACGCGGCGACGTACGATACGCGGACGGGCCGGGAGTGGCGGCCACTGATCGACACGACGATGGACCCGATCATCGCAGCAAGGCGCTCCCTGCCTTGGCACAACTGGCAGCGGAGCGAGGACTATTATTCCGAAGGCCAGCTGATCTGGATGGACGTCGATACGCTCATCCGCGAGCGATCGGCAGGAAAGCGTTCACTGGACGATTTCGCCAAGGCCTTCTTCGGAGTGAATGACGGCGACTGGGGCACACTCACCTACACGCGCAAGGACGTGGTCGCGACGCTCAACAAGATCGAACCCTATGATTGGGAAGCGTTTTTCAAAGTGCGCGTGGATGACGTCGCGAAGAAAGCGCCGCTAGATGGACTTGAGCGCGGCGGTTATCGACTGGTCTATGGCGACACGCCAAACGCCGTATGGCGCGATGGCGAGGTGAGGTCGCGCGGCGCCAACCTGCTCTACTCGATCGGCCTGTCCGTCGACCAGAATGGCAAGATCACTTTGGTCCAGTGGGACGGGCCGGCCTGGAAGGCCGGACTGAACACATCCCTGACGATCACGGGCGTGAACGGTCAGGCCTTCTCGGCAGACCGCCTCAGGACAGCAGTTGCCGCGACAAAGACCGGCGGGGTTGTCGATCTGCTTATCCGCTTCGGGGAGACGTTCCGAACGGTTCGGATCGACTATCGCGGCGGCCACCGTTATCCGCGCCTGGAGCGGATAGCCGGCAAGCCCGCGTACATCGACGATATCCTCGCCGCGCGCTGATCGCTACTTCGTGGGCGCGGGAATAAACGCGCCCACGACGCCCGCGAACTGGATCGGGCTGACATAGCCATCCGCAGAGATCGCCTGCACGCCGAAGAACCAGTCGTCGATGACGACTTTCTCGAGCAGGACGCTGGTTTCGCCTGCGTTGACGAGCTGACTGTGTTGCCATGTTGGAGAGGTCGTGTCGCGCCACCAGACGATATAGCTCGCCGCACCCGGCGAAGCTGTCCACGTAACTTTCGTGTTGGCTGAAACAGCCCCTTCGACCTTGATCTCCAGTGGCGGCCTTGGCGCGGATGCCAGCGACGCCAGCGTGATTGCGTTCAACCGGGTCACGCGCGCGAGATAAGCGAAGTCCACCCCGTCAATTGTATCGCCATAGACGATACCGTTCTCCGAGCGAATATCCTGATGCTGCCGCGTATAGTTCTCGGCGGCTTCCGTAATTCGCACAGCCGGAAAGCCTGCCTCCACCATCGGCACCTGATCGCCGCCTCGGCCAAAGCGATCGCGCCGATAGACCATCGCGGCGTCCAGCACCGGCAGGTAATGATCCGCCAGTACGTCGATGTAGCGCGCAAGATTGCGGGACGGGGAATCGACTTCTCCGCCAACCGAGCGACGCGCATTGCCCTGCGCCTCCGTCTCCGCCGACCGAACGCCTTCCGAAAACACGCGGACGCGATCTTCGACAACTCCCGCCAGACCATGCGTGTTGCCGACGATATCGTTGTTGAGAACCGCCAGCACTTCCCAGCCCCGCGCCTTGGCGTACTCGGCCAGGATCCGTCCGCCGACCAGCCCCTGCTCTTCCCCGGACAAGGCGGCGTAAACCAGAGTCGCCGGGAAACGGCGGCCAGAGAGAATACGCGCCGTCTCCATCACGGCAGCAACACCGGACGCATCGTCATTGGCGCCGGGGGCATCAGCCGTCGCGTTCATCACATCATTCACGCGGCTATCCAGATGACCCTGAATGATGATGACCCGGTTCGGGTCGCTCACGCCGCGCTGGATGGCCGCCACATCGACCACTTCCGTGGGGTTTGGAATGCGCGGCCCCGTGACTACGTCGGACGGCAAGACCACCTGCAGACAGCCTCCACATTTCGCCGCCACTGCTTTGAACTCTGCCTCGACCCAACGGCGCGCAGCGCCGATCCCGCGCGAGGGAGACGTCGTATCCGAGAGCGTGTGGCGCGTGCCGAAGCCGACCATCGTCTCGACATAGCCGCGCAAGCCGGCCTCGCTGACTTCACCCGCTATCGCCTGCAAGGCGGCAGGCGCAGCGCCGTGCGGAATCGGCGCGCTGGTTTGCGTCGCCGGCGAGACGGTGCAGCCCGCCGCGATCAGTGTTGCAAGCAACAGGCCTTTGGTCGGGCTTTTCATTAGGACGTTTCCCTTTGGCATCTTGCGTGATGATGCTTGGCGCATGGTAGAACAGACCACAATACTGGCCAGAGTGGCGGTCTGACATGATCATGCACAAGCGGGTCGGCGGTGCGCTCGCTATTTTTCTGCTGGGAGCGATGACGATGGCGAACGCACAGACGCCCAGGCTCGATCCGGAGAGTTTCCTTCCCCCTGCCCCCGTATGGAAAGGCGCCAGCGAAAAGCTGATCGCACAGGCGAGCAATCCCTGGATCACGCCGTCCGAGAAGACGGGTCTCATCGAAACGCCCAACTATGATGAAACCATCGCCTGGCTGAAGACCGTCGATCGACAGTCGGCACTGCTGCGCATCGAACCGATCGGCCTGACGCCCCAAGGGCGGGAGTTGGTGACTGTCATTCTTTCCAAGGATGGCGCCAACTTCCAACCCGCCAAGCCGGTCTTCCTGATTCAAGCCGGCATTCACTCCGGCGAGATCGACGGCAAGGACGCCATGCTGATGTTGATCCGCGACATCTGCTTCGGCGGTCGGGACGCGCTGATCGACAAGGTCAACATCGTATTCATTCCCGTGCTGAACGCGGATGGGCACGAACGTTCCACAATGTACAGCCGCCCGAACCAGCGTGGCCCGGTGAACATGGGCTGGCGCAACACGGCGCAGAACCTGAACCTCAATCGCGACTATATGAAAGCCGACGCGCCGGAGATGCAGGCGCTTCTGGGCGTCATCAGGAAGTACAATCCGGATTTCTACATCGACCTGCACGTCACCGACGGCATGGATTACCAGTACGACATCAC
>DAIRES010000090.1:0-13597 GCA_036795465.1 Hyphomonadaceae bacterium | reverse complement strand
GTCGTGTTGCCGACGGCGTCGAGCGTGTCGGTCGTTTCACGGACCGAGTCGTCGAGGCCGGACATTTCGGCGATGCCACCAGCGTTGTCGGTGACAGGGCCGAAGGCGTCGAGCGCGACCACCATGCCGGCGAGGGCCAGCATGGTCGTGACGGCGATGCCGACGCCGATGAGACCGGCGAGCGTGTAGGTGAAGATGATGCCCGCGATGATGATCAGGGCCGGGATGGCCGTGGCTTCAAGCGAGACGGCGAGACCCTGGATCACGTTGGTGCCGTGGCCGGAAACCGAGGCCTGGGCGATCGAGCGCACAGGACGGTAGCCAACGCCGGTATAGTATTCCGTGATCCAGATGATGAGGCCGGTGACAACCAGACCAGCGATGCCGCACAGGAACAGGTTCATGGCGGTGATCGGGGTCGACAGATCGTCGGCCATCGTGACCGTGGCGGTCATCGGGTCGCCGAGCGTCATGTAGATGGCGAGATAGAGCGCCGGAACCGAAAGGACGGCAGAGGCGATGAAGCCCTTGTAGAGGGCGCCCATCACGTTGCGTGAGTCTTTCGAAAGGCGAACGAAGAACGTGCCGATGATCGACGTGACGATGCAGACGCCCGCGATTGTGAGCGGGAGCATCATCATGCCGGCTTCGGCGACGCCATTGAACGAGATGGAAGCGAGCACCATCGTTGCGACGATGGTCACAGCGTAGGTTTCGAACAGGTCGGCCGCCATGCCGGCGCAATCGCCGACGTTGTCGCCGACGTTGTCCGCGATGGTGGCGGGGTTACGCGGGTCATCTTCCGGAATTCCGGCTTCGACCTTGCCCACCATGTCGCCGCCGACGTCAGCGCCTTTGGTGAAGATGCCGCCGCCGAGACGGGCAAAGATCGAGATCAGCGAAGCGCCAAGGCCAAGCGAGACCATCGCGTCGATAACGGTGCGGTCGCCCGGCTCAAGACCGAGACCGACTGTGAGCAGCGCGTAGTAGCCGCCGAGGCCGATGATCGCGAGACCAACGACGAGCATGCCGGTGACGGCGCCCGATTGGAACGCGACGGCGAGGCCCTGACCGAGACCCTTGGAGGAAGCTTCAGTGGTGCGGACGTTGGCCTGCACCGAGATTTTCATGCCGATGAAACCAGCGGCGCCAGAGAGCACCGCGCCAAGCACGAAGCCGAGCGGGGCCTGCCAGTTCTTGAAGAAGATCGCGAGGACGATCGTGACTACCACGCCGATCATCGCGATCGTGCGGTATTGGCGGTTGAGGTAGGCGTTGGCGCCTTCCTGAATGGCCTTTGCGATTTCCTGCATGCGGGCGCTGCCGGTTGGCAGAGCCATGAGACGCTGGGTCGTGATGACCCCGTATCCTACGGCGATAAGGCCTGCCACGATGGGCAGCCACAGCGACAAGTCGCTCATGTGTCGTCCTCTTAACGGGTTTGAATTTGGACGACTTCCCCGCAATCCCCCATCGAATTGCGCTTGGCCCGCCCGGCAAGATGGCGGGAACATGCCCAAATTGTCGCGGACAGGCAAGTTGGTTGAATCGATTCAGGCTTCCCTAGCGGCATACTTCATCAAACGGTCGTTGAGATTACCCGCGTGACGTGATGGATGGGCCGATGGCCGATGTGCCCACCCTTCGCCGCCCCTTGCCCCTGCCCCCGCTTGCACTGGCGATGATCGGGGTGGCCATGGGCTGCGTGATGGATGCGATGATCAAGCATCTGGGCGTCGCTTACTCGGCGATATTGATCGCAACCGCACGCTATCTGTTCGGAACAGTTTTCTCCGGCGCAACAGTGCTGGTGCTCAGGCGCAAGCTGCCGGACGCGGCGGGGTTGAGGCGTCACGCGTTGCGGTCCGTGGCGGTGACGGGGTCTGCGGTGCTGTTCTTCCATTGCCTGACCATTCTTCCGATCGCTGAGGCGACGGTGCTGATCTTCGGCGCCCCCCTGATGATTGCGCCGTTGGCGTGGTGGATCCTCGGCGAGAAGATGCAGCCGATCGCAGCGGCGGCGCTGGCCGTCGGGTTTGTGGGCGTGCTGATTACCGTGCAGGGCGCGCCCGAAGCTGCAGATAATGCCCGGCGGATGGAAGGCATCATCTCCGGCGTTTCGGCCTCGGTGCTCTATGCCCTGTCCGTCGTGCTGCTGAGGCAACTGGCGCAGAAGGATGACGCGGTCGTAACGGCGTTCCTGGGCAACGTATTCCCATCGCTCTACCTGATCGGCCCGGCAATATTTCTGGGTGTTGCTCCGGCGGCTGGCGACCTGCCGATCTTCGCGGTTGCCGGGCTTACCGGCTTCCTGCTGTGGTTCCTGCTGACGCAGGCTTACGCCCGCGCCCCTGCGCAAAGCCTTGCGGCGGCTGAATACACGGCGCTGATCTGGAGCGCCCTGCTCGGCTATTTCTTCTTCTCGGAAACGCCACGCTGGCAGGTCTGGGCGGGCGCAGTGGTAATTGTTGCAGCGGTGACGCTATCGGCCTGGCACGGCCATAGGGCGCGCAGAGCCTCCTCGCTCGCCGACTAACGCGTTGCTTGCCCTGCCCGGCGAACGCATCCAGATTCGCGAACTATCAGCGCGCAAGCATGGGGACCTCAATGAGACAGACAATGACGCTGGCCGCATTGGCCATTGGCTCAAGCTGGAGCGTGCAGGCCGCACAGGCGCAGGTTGCGGTGGGCGGAAGCATCGGCACCACCGGCGGCTCGATCGAGGCGCAGACGCAGATCACGCCGACGATACAGCTGCGTGGGGGGTACAACTATTTCGAGTACGGCGTCGACGACACTTACGACGACATCGCCTATGACGGCGATCTCGACCTCACCACGTGGGGCGCGTTCGTGGATTTCCGTCCTTTCTCAAACAGCTTCATCGTGACGGCCGGCGCTTACTTCGGCGACAAGGGGCTGAAGCTTTCAGCGACGCCGACGCAAAACGTGGAGATCGGCAACCAGACCTTCACGCCCGCGCAGGTTGGCACGCTGAAAGCCGAAGCCAGCCTTGAGGATACGGCGCCATTCGTCGGCGTCGGGTGGGATACGACGTTCCAGGGATCGGGACCCGGCATGGGCTTCAAGTTCATCGTCGGCGCCATGTTCACCGGCTCGCCAGATGTGAGCATGACGTCGACAGGCGGCACGCTGTCCAGCGATTCGAACTTTCAGGCGCAGCTGGCAATCGAAGAGCAGAACCTGCAGGACGATATCGACGACTACGAGATCTATCCTGTCGTGCAGGCCGGCCTGACCTGGTCGTTCTAGAAAGCCTGGCTCCGAAATGAAGAACGCCCCGCAGTGATTGCTGCGGGGCGTTCTGTTTTTTTGGATGCCGAGGAGCCTACTTGGCCGGAGCGCCGCCCGGATTGTCTTTCAGCCAGCGCGCCTTTTCCTTCGCGGCTTCGGCGGCGGTGCATTCGCCCATATAGGTGGCGTCGGCATTCATCGAGAAGCCGGCCGGGATAAAGCCAAGATTTGCTGTGCCCTTGGCGCGAATAGTCATCGAGGTCGGCGTGTGCGTCAGCGTCGCGTCCGCCTTGCCGGTGGTCTTGCCTTCGCAGATCAGCTTGAACGAGAAACCGCCAGAAATCGGAAGAACGTTATCGACCTTGCAGCCTTCCTCCAGATCGCGAGCCAGCTTCGACAGCGTGATGCGCGCCTTCTCGGGGATGAGGCATTCGAGGTTTTCCTCGTTGAGCGGGATCGCCATGATGTTGGTTTCCTGCTTCCACTTCCACTTACCGGGCTGAACCTGGATCGCGCCGTCCTTCACGGTGTCCGCAGACGCGGCACACACAGCAAGCAGGGCTGTCGCGGCGAGAGCAAGAAGCCTCATGATAATGTCTCCCTCAGGGACGGGACGCTTGACCGGCGACCCACTTCACAGCGGCGATATAGGGCCTTCCTACATGAACGCGGCCCGAATGAGGCGGGCGCCAAATCGTCATGATTGGACCACGCGGTAACCTTTGACCGGGAGCGCCGACATCAGCACCGCCCCCGCAATATAGCCCCCAACGTGCGCTTCCCAAGCGATCCCCATGCCCAAGGCGTAAGGCGCCGCAAATGTAAGGAAGATCAGCCCGATGTTGAAAGCCGCGAAAGTTGCGGTGAACGCCAAAAACTTCCGAGACCAGAGCTTACCTTTCATGCCGTAGCTGTCGAGCAGGCCGGCGGCGGCAACAAGGCCCGACGTTCCGCCTGAAGCGCCCACGACCCAAGGCGAATCGACAGTCGCGATTGCGAGGTAGAGCACCGAGCCGGCGATGATCGATCCCGAGAACACAATCATCCAGAGGCCCCAAGCTGTGGGCCCCTTCCCGAAGGTGCGAGCCACAGGCCTGCCGAAGGCGAACAGCATCAGCGAATTGACGATCACGTGCATCCAGTCGCCGTGCAGCAGCGCAGTGGAGAGGAGCGTCATCAGGCCGGAGAGCGCGTCGGGATAGACATTGGGAGATCCGGCAGGCGCCCAGAAACGCTCGGGCGCGAGAGCGAAATCATAGAGCGCCGCCTGCTGCTCGCCGGAAGGGGCGAACGCGTAAGCTGCGTACAACGCCACGAGAAGAACCGTCATGACGATGACGATCAGCGGAGCGGTGAAGAACGGCTGGCTCTGAGTTGATGGAGGAGGCGGGCTGGAGGCGTCATAGGGCATTCGAACAAGATGGAGGCTGCGAGCCGAGACGGCAACCTCGCAATCAGATCGCCTTGCCCATGCGGACGCCTGGAACGTCCACGCCGTCCTTGGAAGCAGCAATGATGCGCTGGATGTCGTGATAGCCGCAGGCGCGGTAAAGCGGCTCGCCGGACATGGTGGCCATGAGTTCGACCGCCTTGAAGCCGGCGTCGCGCGCAGCCCCTTCGCAGATTTCAAGTATCAGGCGGCCGACGCCGCGACGCTTGAAATCCGGGTGCGTGTACATGGCGCGAATGCGCGCGGCGTCCTTCGCCATATCCAGCAGCGCCGCGTCGCGCTGGCTGGTGGAGTGATCGCCGCCATAGAGTGTTGCGCGGCGGGACCAGCCACCGCAACCGGCAAGTCGGCCATCCTCTTCCACAAGGAAATAGGTGCGGTCAGTGATCAGCTGCGTGTCGAGGCCCATGATGGATTTCGAGAGTTCGACCTGCGCGGGATCGAGAAAATCCTTCAGGTGCTCCGCGATGGCGATGTCCATCAGCGCCTTGATAGCGGGGAGATCAGCTTCGGTGGCCAGACGGTGAGTGAAGGGCATGGGGCGACGATTTCCTTCATTCCTAGGTCGCAGAAAATGCGAAGGGGTCAACCGCTGGCGGCTGACCCCTCCTGATTTCGTCGGTGTTGCCGATTGTACGTGCGGCTAGTTCTTCGCGCGGTCGACGAGGCGGTTGGATTTCGACCACTGCATCATGCCGCGCAGTTTTTCGCCGACTTCCTCGATCGGGTGGCTGCTCATCTTGTGGCGCATGGCCTGGAAGGATGGCGCGCCGGCCTGGTTTTCAAGGACCCAGTCGCGGGCGAAGCGGCCCTGCTGGATGTCTTCCAGAACCTTCTTCATCGCAGCTTTAGTTTCCGAGGTCACGATGCGCGGGCCGGTGACGTATTCACCGTACTCGGCCGTGTTCGAGATCGAGTAGTTCATGTTGGCGATGCCGCCTTCATAGATCAGGTCGACGATCAGCTTCACTTCGTGGAGGCATTCGAAATAGGCCATCTCCGGCGCGTAGCCGGCTTCGACCAGCGTTTCGTAGCCAGCCTTGATGAGCTCGACGAGGCCGCCGCAGAGAACGGCCTGTTCGCCGAACAGGTCGGTCTCGGTCTCTTCACGGAAAGACGTCTCGATGACGCCTGCGCGCGTGTTGCCGATGGCTTTCGAGTAGGAGAGCGCCACAGCCTGAGCGACGCCCGAGGCGTCCTGATTGATGGCGATAAGGCCCGGCAGGCCGCGACCTTGCTGGTACTGGTTGCGCAGCGTGTGGCCCGGACCCTTCGGCGCGGAGAGCGACACGTCCATGTCCTTGCGCGGCTTGATGAGGCCGTAGTGGATGTTGAAGCCGTGGCCGAACATCAGGTGCTGGCCCTTGCGGGTGTGCGGCTCGATCTCGTTGGCGTACATCACGGCCTGCTTTTCGTCAGGCGTGAGGATCATCATCACGTCGGCCCATTTGGCGGCCTCGGTCGGCGTCACGACCTTGAGGCCTTCCTGTTCGGCCTTCGGCTTGGACGCCGAGTTTGGCTGGAGGCCTACGACAAGGTCTTTCACGCCGCTTTCGCGGAGGTTGAGCGCATGGGCATGGCCCTGGCTGCCATAGCCGATAACGGCGACCTTCTTGGACTGGATGATGCCGAGGTCGGCGTCTGCTTCGTAATAGACTTTCATGTCACTCACCTTGGGATTTGGCGGGTCCATACGCGAACCGGCCCTAGTCGGAAACTGAAAACGTTGTTTAGCCCGGACGTCCGTCCGGATCGGGCGTTGGCGGAACTACATTGGCGGGATCAGCAATCGGATCGGCGATCGTTGCATCGAGAACGACTTTCCAAGCTCCCTCTGCATTCTTGCGCCATGTCGTGACATAGCGGCCTGCGTCGATCTGCTGAGCATCCATCTTCACGGCGTAGCGGCCGGTGGTGACGGCAAAGTCACCGGACGACGCGGCATGGCCGCCATCGGGCATCCAGTCGATCGTGAAACCGGGAGGAGACTGCGCGAATGGCGCTGTGATGGCCGCAGCGCCCTGAAGCATGCTGCCGCGATCGATGAACTGACTATCCTCAGGCTCGAACCAGGCGAGGAAAGCAGTCTTCAGTCCATCCTTCTTGACGGCGGCGGCAAAATCCCGATCGGCCTGCATGGCGGATGCGAGCGTAGCTGCTGTGTCGCCTCCGACGGCGACTGTTGGCCCCGCGGGTCCGCCTGCCGGCGAGCAGGCGACGACCAGAGCCAGCGCCATGGCCGAAAAAGCGGCGATGTATGGCCCTCTCCTGCGAACGATGCTCATCCTGCTTTGTCCTTCCCCCGCTGGATGCTGAGTACGCCTGTACGCGAAACCTCGACGAGACCGAGCGGGCGCATGAGTTCGACGAACTGGTCGATCTTCTGGCTGGCGCCGGTCACTTCGAAAATGAAGCTCTCGTTTGTCGTGTCGATCACGTGGGCCCGGAAGATTTCCGAGATGCGCAGCGATTCAACCCGCGCATCGCCCTTCCCCGCCACCTTCACCAGCGCGAGCTCACGCTCGATGCCGCCGGTGGAGTTGGTGACGTCGATCACCTTCGCGACGGGGACGAGACGCAGGAGCTGCTGTTCGATCTGTTCCAGAACGTGGTTGGTGCCGGACGTGACGATCGTGATGCGCGACTGGTGCGCGTTGCGGTCGATCTCGGCAACTGTGAGCGACTCGATGTTATAGCCGCGCGCCGAGAACAGGCCGACGACGCGGGCGAGGACACCCGGCTCGTTGTCGACGATGCAGGCGAGCGTGCGCTGCTCGATGCCCTCGTCCGACGGCGTCATGTCGTAGGCGGAGGCAGGGTCTTCGCGGACGCCGGATTTTGCGGGCGCGCGGGGACGTGTGGTGCGGGTCATGCCGCAAGCTCCTTGATTGTCTCGCCGCGGCGGACGGGATCGACTGTCTTGAACACTTCGGCGACGAACAGGCGGCGCTGTTTCAACAGCGCTTCACCGGCCGCGCGATCCGGGCCTGGCGTGCCGCCGGACTTGTCGATGGTGGTGTAGGCTTCTACGAGCACATCGAGCACGGGCTGGCGGCGGCCCTGATAGCCGGCTTCCTTGTCGGCGCCGTGGGTGGCGTCGGCGCGGTTTGGGAAGAAGAGACGGCCGCGGTCGATCAGCGCGGAAATCTGCGCACGAGCAGCGGACCGGCGCGCAGGGAATTCCGCCTCGCCATAGGAGACGCCCTTCTCGGCAAGCATCTCCTGAGCGCTGGCCAATGCTTCGATCACATTGTCGGACCAGCCGATGATGTCGCTGTCATGCGCGAGCTTGAGATTGGTGGCGTTACGCTTTTCCTGCCGCGCGACAAGGCGCAGGTTGAGCACGAAGGACGAAATCGCCAGCACAGCAGACATCAGCGCCAGCCATTGCTCGACCCCGAATCTCGCGAAGAATTCCGCCACGTCCATCTTCCCCTCACCCGGATGCGCGCTGCGCCGCGGGCGTATTAGCCGTGCGGGCATACAGTTTCAGATATGCTTCACCGGCCGCTTCCAGGCTGAGCTCGCGCGCGATGTAGTCGCGCGGGTGGAAGCTGGCCAGATTTGCCCAGAATTTGGTGAACGCCGTTTCCATGTCGTTGAGCTTGAAGCGGACGCCGCAGGTGTCGTCGAAATAAGGAACGGCGCTGACTTCTAGTCCCTCAGGATGCAGCATGCCCGGATCGACGATCACGCCGTCATCCCACGAAAAGATCGGGATGTTGGCGGCCATGGCTTCCTGGCACGCAAGACCCTGTGTCTCGTGCTCGCACAGGAAGGCCATCGATTTCGAGGCGCGGAGGGCGGCGTAGAAGTCGGAATGGTGGTGATGGCCGTAGCGCAGCACCTTGTACGTCTTGCCTTGGGCATCGAGCAGCTTCGTGAGGCGTTCGAGAACCGTGCCGACGCGCTCTTCGCGGAACCAGCGGATCTTGTCGTAGATCAGAACGTCGATCGTCTTGGGCTCGCGCGAGAAATCCGGGATCGTCTTCACATCGAGACCGACCGGCCAGACGACCGTTTTCTCCTTGCCCGAATAGGGCGCGAAGTAATCGACGTACCACTGGCAAGGCTGGATGAAGAAGCGAAAGCGGTCCTGCGAAGCCAGCTTCACGGAAGCTTCTGGTGAGCCGTAATCACCGGGCCCGAAGATCGTCGGGTTGGGGAGCTGCACCTTGTCGATCACTGACGGATAGCCGCCGATGCCGATCGGATAATTCGGCATGCGTTTGGCCGTCGCAAAATCATTGACGCGCACATCGGCGCCAACAGCCTCGAGGCTTTTCTGCAGGCCACGGAAAGCGACGTAGAAGCCGGTGCGGACCTGTGTGCGCTTGAGATTGCGGACGACGTAACGCGCGGCGCGGCGCGCTTGGGAATAGACGTGGCCGAACGCGCCCGGCATCGCCTTCAGTTCGAGCCCATCATAGAACAGCAGGACCAGCGGGCCCTTTGCCGTCTGCACCAGACCGGGATGTTTGGTGGAGCTCTGGGTCATGGCTTCATCCGGTCAGCGCCGCAGGTTTCGCGGATCGCGGTGGAGATAGCGTAGGATTGCCAAGCGCTGTTGAGCGGAGCTTCGCCAGCCTTTGCGGCGGCGACGATGCCGTCGAGCTGATCTGCTTCGAGCACGCTGACGGCAGCGAGATCGGCGCAATCAGTGCCTTGCTTGGGGCGCTCGAAATAGCGCTCGGCGGCCATGGCGCGGATGAAATCCCAACCTGCAGACTTCATGGCGCGCGAGAAGCCGGACTCGGTTGTTTCCGAATGAGCCGAAGGCGCCGGTGCGTCCACGAGGAACAGGACGCACGTCATGCTGGGCGGATGATCGTAGTCCGGCGCGACGATCTTTTCGCAATCCGGAATGATCTGCGTTCCGGCCGGCGGCGTCAGGTTGATCACGCCGGGCAGGACAACCTGCTGGGCAGGCGGACCGCCCGCGAGTTCGCTATTGTCGCCCTTCGGCGCGCCATCGAGCTCTTCCTCCTTCGGCGTGCATGCCGAAAGAGCAAACAGGATCGAGGCTGCGGAGAGAGCGCGCAGGATCATCAGACGAGCATCTTCCCTGCTTCGCTGATTTCATCGCCCGTGATCTTGCCGAGGATCATCTCGTTGTGAGCAGCGCCCGAGGGGATCATCGGGAAGCAGTTCTCGGCTTTCTCGACGCGGCAATCGAACAGGACTGGCTTCGGCGTCTCGATCATTTCCATGATCGCGGCGTCGAGGTTGGCCGGGTCTTCGCAACGGATACCGTGGCAGCCATAGGCTTCCGCCAGCTTCACGAAATCAGGCAGCGCGTCCGAATAGGAGTGCGAATAGCGTTCGCCATGCAGCAGCTGCTGCCACTGGCGAACCATGCCCATCCACTCGTTGTTGAGAATGAAGATCTTCACTGGCAGGTCGTGCTGGATGGCGCAGGACATTTCCTGCATCGTCATCTGCACCGAGGCGTCGCCCGCGATGTCGATGACGAGCGCGTTCGGATGTGCAGCCTGGACGCCGATAGCGGCGGGCAGACCGTAGCCCATCGTGCCGAGCCCGCCCGAGGTCATCCAACGGTTCGGTTCCTGGAAGTGATAGAACTGCGCAGCCCACATCTGGTGCTGGCCGACTTCAGTCGTGATGTAGGTGTCGCGATCCTTGGTGAGTTCGTAGAGACGCTCGATCGCGTATTGCGGCTTGATGAGCTTTTTCGAGTTGGGATAGGCGAAGCCCTTGCGAGCGCGCCATTCTTCGATCTGTTTCCACCACGGCTTGATATCGTGTTTGGCCGCGCTGCTTTTCTTCCAGCCTATCACGAGCGCGTCGAGCGCCTTACCGCAATCGGCCACGACCGGAATATCGACGCGGACGTTCTTGTTGATCGATGACGGATCGATATCGATGTGGATCTTCTTCGAGCGCGGGGAGAAGGCGTCGAGACGGCCGGTGACGCGATCGTCAAAGCGCGCGCCAACGCAGAGCATCACGTCGCAATCGTGCATCGCATTGTTGGATTCAAACGAGCCGTGCATGCCGACCATGCCGAGCCACTGCTTGTCCGACGCCGGGAAGGCGCCGAGGCCCATCAGCGTCGACGTGACCGGCCAGCCGGTCGCTTTTGCAAGTGCGCGCAGCGATTCAGAAGCTTGCGGGCCCGAATTGATGACGCCGCCGCCGCTGTAGATGATCGGGCGCTTTGCACTGGCCATCAGCGCGACAGCTTCCTCGATGCGCTTGTCCTGCGGCTCGGTGCGCGGATGATAGGTGCGGTGCTCGATCGCTTCCGGGCCGACATAGTTGCCCTTGGCGAACTGGACGCTCTTGGGGATGTCGATCAGCACCGGGCCGGGGCGGCCGTGGGTGGCGACGTAGAAGGCTTCGTGGATGACGCGGGCGAGGTCGTTCACGTCGCGGACGAGATAGTTGTGCTTGGTGCAGGAGCGGGTGATGCCGACGGTGTCGGCTTCCTGGAAGGCGTCCGAGCCGATGAGGTGGGCGGGGACCTGGCCGGTGAAGACGACCATCGGGATCGAATCCATCAGCGCGTCGGCCAAGGGGGTGACCATGTTGGTGGCGCCGGGGCCGGAGGTGGCCAGGGCTACGCCGCACTTGCCGGTGGAGCGGGCGTACCCCTCCGCCATGTGGCCGGCGCCCTGCTCGTGCCGCACCAGGATGTGGCGCACCTGCTGCTGGGCATAGATGGCGTCATAGATCGGAAGGACCGCGCCGCCCGGATAGCCGAAGATGGTATCGACGCCCTGATCCGCAAGCGCGCGGAGTACGATCTCGGCGCCCGTCAGCTGTTCGCCCTCACCGGCCTTTGGCGCTTGCGTCTGCATCTTGCTGTTTCCGTCCATCTCGCCGCTCGTGAGTCTTTTGGTGGTTTGGGGAAAAGAAAAAGGGCCACTCGGGCCCTTCGCATGCGTCTCGCCGTTCAGCCCGGTGCGTTTACCGGGCCGGCGGCGAGCCAATTACGAGTACGAGCGCCTGGCGGCTCCCGGACATGGGGGTTTCTCCCAAAAACACTATGCAAACGGCCAATACCGTTTCACAGGCGCAGCGTCAATCTGGTCTGGCGGGGTAGAAATGACCTTTTGGGCCGATTTCCGGGTCATTTGACCCGGTTTTGAGCCTCGGCGCGCAAATCCGCTATCACGCGGGTTCTTATGTCGAGAGCCAGCGAGGGAATGCGGGGCCAGAGGGTGAACTGGTGGGCGATCCAGGTCATCTGGCGCTTGGCATAGCGGCGGGTGTCGCGTTTGCAGCGTTCGATGGCGTCCGGCAGCGACATTCGGCCGGCGAAGTGATCGGCGAAGCCGGGCATGCCGTGGGCGCGCATGGCGGGGAGTTCGCTGTCGAGCTGACGGGCCCACAGGCGGCGGGCTTCTTCGAGCGCACCGAGCTTCATCATCTTGTCCACGCGGGCGTCGATGCGAGCGTAGAGGTCTTCGCGGGTTGGCGTGAGCGCGACGCCGACCCAGGCGCCGGGTTCGAGAACCGGGGCCTGCTCGCCGTGGAATGCCGAAATCGGACGGCCGGTGGCGATGAGCACTTCGAGCGCGCGGGCTGTGCGCTGCCTGTCCTGCGGGTCGATGCGGTCTTTCGCGGCGGGGTCCCGCGCCACCAGATCAGCGTAGGCGGCGACCTGATCGGCTGCGACACGGGCGCGGGCTTCGCGGCGGGCTTCTTCGGGAATGGGCGGGATTTCGGAGAGGCCATCGGTCAGCGCCATCAGGTAAAGGCCGGTGCCGCCGACGATGATGGGAACCTTGCCCTGCCCCTGCAGGTCCGCGATCTTCGCCGCCGCTTCCTTCGACCACGCCCCCGCTGAATAACGGGTTGCGGCGTCGATATGGCCGAACAGGTGATGCGGCGCGGCCGCCAGTTCTTCGGCATCCGGACGCGCCGTCAGGATATCCAGGTCGGCATAGACCTGCATGGCGTCGGCGTTGATGATCTCGCCGTCGAGACGCTTCGCGAGGGCAATTGCCAGCTTTGTCTTGCCGCTTGCCGTCGGGCCGTGGATCAGGATGGCAGGACGCATTCGGTAGTCTGTATCCCCAACTCTGGCGGTTCACTGTTTACGCGTGACCGCAGCGCCTGATAGAGCGCGAGGCTCGCCCTAACGCGACACGGCTGCAACGTCCATGATTCATGTTCTGACCCTTGTTTCGCAAAGCAACGACGTGGCCTCGCTTGCCAAGGCCGCTCCGGGCGGCGCAGGCGACGTTCTGGATCGTTCCGGCGGCGGCTGGAACATTGCCGAGCGCGATGTCGGGAACGATGCCGGGCTGGTGAGCTGGCTGGAGGCGGAAACGCCGGGCGCTGGCGCGGACTGGGCGATCACGCCGAAGGCGAACCGAAAGAAGCGGCTGCTGATCTCTGACATGGATTCCACGATCATCGGGCAGGAATGCCTCGACGAGCTGGCGGACTTTGCCGGGCTGAAGGCGGAAGTTTCCGCGATCACCGAGAGGGCGATGCGGGGCGAACTGGATTTCGCCGGCGCACTGACCCAGCGGGTGGCGATGCTGAAGGGATTGAATCTGGGTGCGCTGGAAGCGTGCCATCGCGAGCGGGTGCGGCTCAACCCGGGTGCGCGGGAACTGGTTGCGACGATGAAGGCGCATGGCGCGCGCAGCGTGCTGGTGTCTGGTGGGTTCGGGTATTTCACCTCGCGCGTTGCGAAGATGGCGGGGTTCGATGCGGATCGCGCGAATACTCTCATTGATGATGGCGTGGCGCTGACTGGTGCAGTGAAAATGCCGATCCTTGGGCGCGAAGCGAAGCTGACGGCGCTGCTGGAAGAGACAGCGGCGTTGGAGCTCGGGCCTGATGATGCCGTAGCGCTGGGTGATGGCGCCAATGATCTCGACATGATCAAGGCGGCGGGGCTGGGCATTGCGTATC
>DAIRES010000007.1:20109-54129 GCA_036795465.1 Hyphomonadaceae bacterium | reverse complement strand
CGGCGTGAACATCGAACTGCCGGGCTGGATACCTGCCACCGACATGCCGAAACACTTCGCGGAAGCCATGATCCATTGCGTCCCCTCCCGCCGCGCCGTTACGGGCGATGCCGAAGGCCTGCCCATGGTCTGCATCGAGGCAATGCTGTCGGGCTGCGCAGTCGCCGCCACGCGTCACGCCGGTATCCCGGAGTGCGTGAAGGACGGCCAGACCGGCCTGCTCAGCCCGGAAGGCGACGCAGCATCCCTTGCGGCCTCACTCGAAAAACTCATCCAGAACCCGGACGCGACCCGCGCCATGGGCCAAACCGGCCGGGAAGTGGCTTTGCGCGACTTCAACCTCGACACCCAGTCGAAGCGGCTCCAGGACCTATTGCTCAGCGTCGCACCCCGCGCCTAGACTCGCCCTCATGATCCGATCGCTCGCCGCCATCCTGAGTCTGGCTGTCATCTCCGCCGGGGCCTGCGCGCCAACCGAGCCAGCCACCCCGGAACCCGCGATGAATATCGACGAGCGCGACGCCTGCCACGCCAAGTCGCTGACCCATCTGATCGGCAAGCCCCTGACCGATCCAGCCGTCCCGCCGGCATCCCGCAGCGTGCGGCATATCCGGCCGGGCGACGCTGTCACCGAGGATTTCCGGATCGAACGGCTGAATATCTACGTCACCAGCACGGATGTGATCGAGAAGATCAACTGCGGCTGAGGCAGAGCGCCTTGCTTTTCCGGCCCTTCTGCGTATAAACCCCGCCTTCCACAGGACCGGACAGGCTAATGGCATGCCTCCCGGGACTTTTTTCAGGCGTCGCGCCGTTGATTTCGCTGGTTTTTCTGGCGGAATTTTCGGGTCGGACTGTCGCCCACAGGAGACCGAAATGCCGAAGATGAAGACCAAGCAGGCCGCTGCGAAGCGGTTCTCGATGACCGCGTCTGGTAAACTCAAGCGCGGCGTCGCTGGTAAGCGCCACCGCCTGATCAGCCACAATGCGAAGTACATCCGCACCAACCGCGGCACCGTCGTGGTCGCGGAAGTGGATACCCCCCGCGTTGTGAAAAAGTTCCTGCCCTACGGCGTGAAGTAAGAACTTCGCCCTAGCGCACCCCCTGATCAGATAACTGGAGTTTCCCCATGCCACGCGCACGCGGCCGAGTTCCCGCCCACGCCCGCCACCGTAAGGTCATCAAAGCCGCCAAAGGCTTTTACGGCCGTCGCAAGAATACCTTCCGCACAGCCCAGGCCGCCGTCGTCAAAGCCGGCGTCAACGCCTACAAAGGCCGTAAGCAGAAGAAGCGCAATTTCCGCTCGCTCTGGATCCAGCGCATCAACGCTGCTGTCCGCACGGTCGATGACAAGCTGACGTACTCGCGCTTCATCGACGGCCTCACGAAGGCTGGCCTCGGCGTTGACCGCAAGGTCATGGCCGACCTCGCCATGCACGAGCCGGCTGCCTTTACCGCCCTGGTGGAGAAAGCCCGGGCAGCGCTCGCGGCTTAATCGCCGCGAGTACTTATCTCCGAAGCTTTTCTCCGCTAGTTCCGACCGCAAGCGCGGGGCGGACTATGGCCCCGTGCGAACCATCAAACGCACGAGGCCATCATGGCAATCGACCAACAGGTCAGCAGCATCGAGGCGGAGGCATCCTCCGCCATTGCCGCCGCATCCGACGAGGCTGCGCTCGAAGCCATTCGCGTGGGCGAGCTTGGCAAGAAAGGCCGCGTCTCGCTGCTGATGCGTGAACTCGGCGGCATGTCGCCGGAGCAACGTCAGTCGGCCGGCCCGGCCCTCAACGGCCTCAAGGATCGCCTCACCGCAGCGATATCGATGCGCAAGGCGGACCTGGAACTCGCCACGCTCAACAAGCGCCTCGAAACCGAACGCGAAGACCTGACCCTGCCGCCGCGCTACGAGCCGGTCGGCGCGCTGCACCCCGTCATGCAGGTGTTCGAGGAACTCGCCGCCATCTTCGCCGACATGGGCTTCGCCGTCGCTGAAGGTCCGGATATCGAAGACGACTTCCACAACTTCACCGCGCTCAACTTCCCGGCTGGCCACCCGGCAAGGGAGATGCACGACACCTTCTTCATGAAGCCCGCTGCCGATGGCACGCGGAAGCTTCTGCGCACGCACACCTCGCCGATCCAGGTGCGCGCTATGCTCTCATCCAAACCGCCGATCCGCGTGATCGCGCCAGGCCGCGTCTATCGGAAAGACTGGGACGCAACGCACACGCCGATGTTCCACCAGATCGAAGGTCTGGTGATCGACGACAAGGTCCACATGGGCCATCTGAAGTCGTGCCTCACCGAAGCCTTCTCGCGCTTCTTCGAAGTGCCGACGACCGAGTCGCGTTTCCGCCCGCACTTCTTCCCGTTCACCGAGCCGTCCGCAGAGATGGATATCCGCTGCGATCGTTCGGGCGCGGAGATCAAGGTCGGCGAAGGCAATGACTGGCTCGAGATTCTCGGCTGCGGGATGGTGCACCCCAACGTGCTCCGCTCGTGCAACATCGACCCCGAACAGTACCAAGGCTTCGCCTTCGGCCTCGGCGTCGATCGCCTCGCCATGCTGAAATACGGCATGCCCGACCTGCGCCCCTACTTCGAGGCGGATGTCGAATGGATCAAACACTACGGGTTCAAGCCCTGGCTGCTGCCGACCGTCACTGGAGGTCTCTCGTGAAATTCACGCTCCCCTGGCTGAAGGACTATCTCGACACAAACGCGGACCTTCCCGCGATCCTCGAAGCCATGACGCAGGCTGGCCTCGAGGTCGAAGACGCGCATGATCCGCGCGATGCGCTGAAGCAGTTCACCGTCTGCCGCATCGTTTCAGCCGCACAGCACCCGAACGCCGACAAGCTTCAGGTCTGCCAGGTCGAAACCATCGACGGCATGAAGGAGATCGTGTGCGGCGGCCTCAACGCCCGCCCCGGCCTCGTCACGGCCTACGCGCCGATCGGCGCTTTCATTCCCGGCTCCGGCATCACGCTCGTGCCGAAGCCGGTCCGCGGCGTCGTCTCCAACGGCATGCTCTGCTCCGGTGGCGAAATGCAGACGGATGAGGACCCATTCCGCCTGCGCATCGCCCGTTTCGACGACTGGAAATTCCGCGCCGAAGCGCTCGGCCTCTCGGAAGAGCAAGCCATCGCTGACGGCGGCATCATCGAATTGCCCGATACGCTGAAGGTCGGCTCCAGCGTCGCCGACGCGCTGGCCCTCGACACTGTCATCGACTTTGAAGTGACGCCCAACCGCCCTGACTGGCTCGGCGTCGTCGGCATCGCGCGCGACCTGGGCGCCAAAGGCGTCGGCAAGTTCACTCTGCCCGAGGTGAAACCCGTCGCCGGAAAATTCAAATCGCCCGTCACTGTGACGATCGCCGATGAGACGGCCTGCCCCACCTTCGCCGGCCGCCTGATCCGTGGCGTGAAGAATGGCCCGTCGCCCGAATGGATGCAGAAACGCCTTAAGGCCATCGGCATCAATCCGAAGAACATGCTGGTGGACGTCACAAACTACGTCTCGTTCGATCGCTGCCGCCCGCTTCATGTCTATGACGCGAAGAAGCTGACCGGCAACATCGTCGCGCGGCTCGGTACGGAGAAGGACTCCTTCGTCGCGCTCGACGGCAAGACCTATTCGAACCTTTCCGAGATGTGCGTTATCGCGGACGATAGCGGCGCCATCGGCATCGGTGGCGTGATGGGCGGCGAGTCCACCGGATGCTCGATCGACACGGTCGATGTGTTCATCGAAAGCGCATATTTCGACGCCAACCGCACGGCACGCACAGGGCGCGCCACCGGCATCATTTCCGACGCTCGCTTTCGCAACGAGCGCGGCATTGATCCTAAATCCTGCGTGGACGGCATCGAACTCGCGACCACACTGATCCTTGAAACCTGCGGTGGAGAGCCGTCGGAAGTGGTGGTCGCCGGAAAGGCCCCCGATGGCCCCGCCCCGGTCGCCTTCAAACCGCGCGACATGAAACGCCTCACCGGTCTCGACATGCCCGTGAAGCGCATGGAGCAGATCCTTCGCTCGCTCGGCTTCGAGCCTGTCGTGCCGCCCAAGGCGCAGCATGATGCGGACACGATCTGGGCCACCAAGGTCCCGTCCTGGCGTCCTGACGTCGAAGGTTCCGCCGACATCGTCGAAGAGCTGATCCGCATCGAAGGCTACGACAAGTTGCCGAACGATCCTTTGCCTGCCCCGGAAGGTCCGGTGCGCGTGGTCGTCACGCCGCTGCAGAACCGCGTGCGCACGGCGCGGCGCGTCCTCGCCGCCCGCGGCTTCCTCGAAACCGTGACGTGGAGCTTCATGTTCCACGACAAGGCCGCCCTGATGATCGGCGGCGCAAACAACCTGCAGGCGGCGCTTACAGTCGATAATCCGATCGCGTCGGACCTCGACTACATGCGCCCCTCCATGCTGGCGAACCTCGCCGAAGCAGCGCAACGCAACGCCGATCACGGTGTGGACGATGTGCGCCTGTTCGAAGCGGGTCCCGTCTATCCGGGCGACAAGCCTACGGACCAACGCCAGATGGTAGCCGCAGTCGCGAAGGCGTCGAAAGCTCGCGATTGGCAGGGCGCACCTGCGCCATACAATGCGTTCTCTGCAAAGGCAGACCTGTTCGCCATCCTCACCGCGCTCGATCAGTCGCCGGACCGCTTCCAGGTTGGCCCCGCTGAGGGCGCGCACTGGCATCCGGGTCGTTCAGGCACGCTGCGGCTCGGTCCGAAACAGGTTGTCGCCTCGTTCGGCGAACTGCACCCGGCCTTCCTCAAGGCGCTCCGCGTCGACGGCCCTGTGCTGGCGATAGAACTGGGACTCGACGCCCTGCCTGCGGCAAAATCCAAGGGGGGCAAGACGCGGCCCGTGCTCGACAAGGCGGACCAGACGCCAGTGAAGCGCGACTTCGCCTTCGTGGTCGACGAGAAAGTGCCCGCTGCGGATATCACCCGCATGGCGCTGAAAGCCGATCCGAAGCTGATCACCGGCGCGCGCGTGTTCGACGTCTATCGCGGCGCCAGCATTGGCGAGGGCAAAAAGTCGGTCGCCATCGAGATCACGCTGCAACCCCGAGGCGCAGCAATGACAGACGAGCAGATTGAAGCGGTGTCGTCCTCGATCGTGAAGTCTGTCGCCAAGGCGACCGGCGCCACGCTGCGCGGCTAAAGAAAAGGCCGCCTCCTGTAACGGAGGCGGCCTTTGTTCTTTCAGGACCAAGGCTGATTAGGCCGCCAGCTCCTGCTTCACGCGCTCGGCCAGCTGCTTCAGCGTGAAGGGCTTCGGCAGGAACGAGATTGCGCGATCGTCTTCCAGCGTCTTGGCGAGATCACGCTCGGCATAGCCTGAGATGAACATCACGCGCGTATTGGTGAGCCATGGCCGCGCTTCCTTGAGTAGCGCCGGCCCATCCATGCCCGGCATGACAACGTCCGAGATAAGAAGGTCGATCGTGCCGGAATGCTCCTTGATGATCTCCAGCGCCTTCTCGCCATCGCTCGCCTCGATGACCTGATAGCCGCACGAGGCCAGCAATTGGGCAGCGATGCCACGCACGCCGTCTTCGTCCTCGACCAGCAGGATGCTGCCGCGGCCAGCAAGGTCGCCGCTCTTCGGCGCGGGAGCTGCAACAACAGGTGCGGGCGCTTCAGCGGAGATTTCGCCGGGGACCTGCGCTTCCTCAATCCAGGCCGGCAGGAAGATCTTGAATGTCGTGCCGCGACCAAGCTTCGAGACGGGATAGATATAACCGTTCGATTGCTTGACGATGCCATAGACCGTGGCGAGGCCCAGACCCGTGCCCTTGCCCGGATCCTTGGTCGTGTAGAAGGGCTGGAAGATCTTCTCCATGATCTCCGGCGGGATGCCCGCGCCGTCATCGACCACTTCGATCATCACATAGTCGCCCTCGGTGACGAGCGTGAAGCCGTCCTTCCGGGCCGCAGCAGCGTCCGCCTTCGAGGTGCGGATTGTCAGTCGCCCGCCACCATTTTTCTCGATCATGGCATCGCGAGCGTTGGTGCAGAGATTGGTGATCGCGGTTTCGATCTGCCCCTTGTCGACCTTCACGCGCGGCAGGTCGCGGCCATGCACGATGTCGAGCTTGATGCGTTCGTCGATGATGTCGCGCAGCAGCACATAATAGTCCGCCAGCGCATCCGAGATATCCAGCACTTCCGGGCGGAACACCTGCTTGCGCGAGTAAGCCAGCAGCGTGCGCACCAGCTCGGCGCCGCGCGACGAAGCCTCGTTGATTGAGCGCAGTTCAAAGAAGCTCGGATCGCCAGGCGGGTGACGCGCGGTGAGACGATCGACGTTGAGGATGATGACTGTCAGCAAGTTGTTGAAGTCATGCGCAAGTTCGCCCGCAAGCTGCCCAATCGCCTGCAGCTTCGCGCCCTGAGCCGCACGCTGTTCGAGCTGCATCCGCTCTGTCGTATCGATAATGTATGCGGCGGACGGACGGCCCTGGCGATCAAGCACCACGAACACATCGGCCGAACGGTCCTTGAATCCTGCGAGCTTGAACGTGCGCGCGCCATCAAGCGCCTTGCCCAGTTCCTCGGCAAGCGCGGCAGGTCCCTGCTCCGCAATGAAGAGGTCGGCAAAGCGGGCGCCGGGTTGCGCGCGGCCGCCTGTCATTTCGACCAACGTTCGGTTGGCATCCATCATGACGGCGCTCTCGACGCCTTCGCCATCGAGACGAACGACACCGAACGGTGCATCGTTGAACATCATGTCGTCGGCTTGGCCAGCTCCGCGGGACGTGGCGGGCGTACCGTTTGCTGCGGGAACGGGGGCCCGGCGCGCGGTCTGTTCGGCGGCGCTGGCGACATAGACGATCGATCGCGTGAGCGCGTCCGCACCCTTACCCGAC
Source organism: Hyphomonadaceae bacterium (assembly GCA_036795465.1). Taxonomy (GTDB): domain Bacteria; phylum Pseudomonadota; class Alphaproteobacteria; order Caulobacterales; family Hyphomonadaceae; genus UBA7672. The sequence continues at coordinate 47,239 of DAIRES010000007.1, read as the reverse complement.
CACGTCGTGATCATGGTGGCAGTGGTTTCAACGCCGTCACGCGCACGCAACACAACTTCGGCGCGGTGACTCGCTGCGCCGCGCACGTCGCGCTTCATCAGCTTGAGGCCCTCGGGGCGCATAATGTCTTCAAGGCGCAGCGCATTGTCGCCATCGGGCAGGCCCAGCATCTGGCGCAGCGTCTGGTTGATATAGACGACACGGCCATCACGGCGCGCCGAGAAGAATCCGACCGGCGCATCCTCGACATAGAGCGCGCGCGGGTCGACCGACCCAGCGCCCGCTGTCTGCGAACCCGGCTCGATGCGACGCAGGCGCCACAGCGCGCGTGTCTTGCCGAGCGGCGCAACACTGGCTTCGAACTGAACCGGCGTGTGGCTATCGCCAAACAGCAGCGCGGGCAGAACTTCCGATTTCGAGATACCCAGCTTCACCGCCTTTGACAGGCGATAGATCGGCGCCGCCATGCCGGGGTTCGACGAGAACAGGCGATCTACGGACGGCGCGTGCGCACTGTCCACGCCGGTCACGTGCGCGAGCTGGGCAATCTCCAGATAGCCGCCGTTGGCCGCAACGGTGGCGCCGCCACGATCCGAAATCAGCGCCGGCTCGGTAAGAGCTTCCAGCCACACGTGGCGCTTGGTCGATTGCGCCGCCGCCTCGGCCGCGCCGCGTTCCGGGAACATGCCGAGCTTGCGCCCTGCTCCGCGCATCACCCACAGCACCAGCACCAGAGCCATGGCGCCGAGCGCAATGACCAGAACCGCGCCTGCGGGTCCAACCGCGTCGCTCCAGGTCAGCGCCATGCCCGCGGCGCCCCCGGCGATCGCCAGCGCCGCCCAGAAGCCAAGCTGGATGTAGTCGAATCCCTTGCGAACCGCTGGGGCCGGGGTTTCGATCGTTTCATAGACGAGAGGATCGTTTGCGTCAGCCATGGCGGTCTTTCTGGTGTTCGGTAGGCGAGTATTGGGGTGATTCGTATTCATTCGGGTTACCCCGCGAATCGGCATTAACGGTTTGACTCTGTTGTAGATTCCAACCCTCAGACACATTCCCTAGTGGGGCAGTCTGAGTCAGTTCGGGGCCGGGGTCACCACAGCTTGTGGCCGCGCGCCGCCAGCCCCTGGCGCCGGGCTGGATCAGCTTCCTGTGGAGAAGCAGGGCAGACGCGCTCATCGCCTTCTCCCCTTGGCCGTGTTCATAACGAAGCCGATCACCTTGGCGACCGCCTCGAAATGCTCACGCGGCACGTTTTCCTCGATCTCGACCGAGGCAAACAGCGCGCGCGCCAGCGGTACGTTCTCGACTATCGGAATGTTGTGTTCCCTGGCGATCTCTCGGATCCGCAGCGCCACTTCGTCCGCGCCTTTCGCCATGCAGACGGGCGCTGCATCCTTCTCCGGGTCGTAGCGCAACGCGACCGAGTAATGGGTTGGGTTAGTGATGACGACCGACGATTTCGGGACGTTCTGCATCATCCGCTTGCGCGAGCGCTCAAGCCGGATCTGACGAAGGCGGGCGCGGATATGCGGGTCGCCTTCCTGTTGCTTGACCTCGTCACGAATATCCCTGCGCGACATGCGCATGCGCTGCATGAAGGTGAAGCGCTGATAGATGAAGTCGACGGCGGCGATCAGACCCACGATCACGACGGCCGCCAGCAGTAGCCGCCCCGCGATCACCTGCGTCATCGCCAGCAGGCCGGATGGATCAAGACGCGCGGATTCCGAAATGGCGGTCGCCTCGGGCCACACGGCATACATCATCGCGCCCGTGATCGCGGCCATCTTGAGCAGCGACTTCAGCAGGTTGAACCAGCCCTGCATGCCGAACATGCGCTGCAGTCCCTTCATGGGCGACAGCTTGGCGAGATCCGGCTTGATCTTCTCGCCGGTCCACAGCGGCCTGTGCTGCACGATATGACCCAGCGCGCTCGCCACGGCGATCACAGCGAAGATCACGCCAAGCGGGAAGGCAAGCGACGCAAGCAAGCTGATCATCAATTGCTGCGCGCCACCGCCTGTCAGGCGGAAGGCATGCGGATGGTCCATGATCCGCACCAGCGGATCGGCGATCATCCCCGCGAGCGGTCCGGCGCTCGCCATGATCGCAGCTATCGCCATCATCAGGAACCAGATCGGAACATCCTGGCTCTTGGCGATATCGCCTTTCTTTCGAGCCTCTTCGAGCTTCTTCTGTGTTGGCTCTTCTGTCTTCTGGCTGTCGTCCTGCTCTTCTGCCACGGCGGACTACCTTATCGTCAGGATATGCATCTGGCGGTCCATTTCCTGGAGCCAGACCATCATCCCGCCACCAAGGCCGAGAGCAGTAATCGCAAGCCCAAGCATCACGGACAGCGGCATCGCCGTCATGAAAACCTGCACCTGCGGGATAAGACGTGAGATCAGGCCAAGCGCCACGTTGAACACCAACGAGAAGATCAGGACCGGCGCGGCAATCTGAATGCCAAGACGGAAGGAGTTCGAGACGGCGTCGATCACAAACGTCGACGCATCACCGATCGGCGGAAAAGCGCCCGGCGGAAAAAGCACGTAGCTGTCAGCTGCCGCCTCGATCATCACTCGGTGCAACCCGGCCGACATGATCAGCACGACACCCATCATCGAGAAGAAGCCGGAAAAGATCGCCGCCGGCTGGCTGGCGATCGGGTCAATCTGCTGCGCAAAGCCAAGACCTGACGCGAGACCAACCGTCGCCCCTGCGACCTGAAGCGCACTCATCATCAATCGCGCGCCCAACCCAAGGATCAACCCGATGATGATCTCGGTGATGACCATCGGTATCGCGCCCACAATGTCGCGCGGCATGGCAGGCGCGTTGCCGACAAGCGTCGGCGCCAGCGTCGCTGTCACAAGCACAGCCAATCCAAGCCGCATCATCGGAGGCGTCGTCTGTTCGCCCCAGGCCGGCGCGATCATCATCACGGCGCCGAGCCGCGCGAACAGAAGCGCTCCGATCCATGCGTATTGGTTGAGCCAATCCAACTCGGCGGAACTCCCTAGAACTCGGCTATCCGGGCAAAGACCTGATTGGCGAAGCCCGCAAGCAACGCCCCCATCAGCGGCAGGAAGATCAGAAGCGCTGCAAAGATCGCCATAATCTTCGGCACGAAGACGAGGGTCATCTCCTGGATCTGGGTCAGCGCCTGGAAGAAGGCGATGACCAGACCCACGACAAGACCGGCGATCATGGCGGGGGCGCACATCCAGACGGTCGTCCAGAGTGCGTCGCGGCCAAAGTCGAGAACTTCCAGGCCATTCATGCCTGTTTCTCCATCAAAGTTATGGTTTGCGGCTGTTAACCCTCGCAAATGAGTAGTTAAGAAATGGTAGGCAAAACCTGCCGGTCTGGGTTCCAGCCCGCCGTTTTGCTGGGGTTTTGGAGGGGTGCGGCGATTAATTCGCCGTCAGGCGTTACCCGGCGACCGGGATCAGCACTTTGACACGCAGGCCGGGCTGATTGTCTTCCAGCCGCAATTCGCCCCCGTGCATACGCGCGAGCGTGGCCGCCAGCGACAGACCAAGGCCCGAACCCGGCGTCGTCCGTGCCGAATCCAGACGGCCAAAGCGCTTCAACGCGCCCGCCCGCTCGTTCTCCGGAATCCCCGGCCCGCGGTCGGACACTTCGACCTCCGCCATCCCATGATCGGCACGCACAGCCATCGCGATCGCGCCGCCGGATGAGCCATGCTTCAGCGCATTATCGACGAGGTTGGAAACCAGCTGCGCCAGAAACTGCGCATGGCCGCTAACTTTCACCGACGCTCCAGCCTGCTCTGCGAAGGTCAGCGACACCCCCATCTCCTCGGCCAGCGGCTGGTGCAACTCGAACACATCGCGCACCACCGCACTCAGGTCGACCTCGGTGAACTGGTCGCGGGCAGCTCCCGCTTCGGCGCGCGCGATATCGATCATGGCGGAGAAGGACGCGAGAATGCGGTCTGCCTCATCCGCCGCTTGCCCCAGCGCCTCGCCGCGTGCAGCATCTGGCAGTTCCGTGTCGTTGCCGCGCTGGATCTGCGTCTTGAGACGCGTCAGCGGCGTACGAAGATCATGCGCAAGACTGTCGGTCACGGTACGCAGCTCCGTCACCAGCTTCTCGATCCGCTCCAGCATCCCGTTGAGCGTGACTGCCAACCTGCCGAACTCGTCGCCGCCAGAACGAACCGGAATCCGGGTGGAGAGATCGCCCGCGACGATCGCGCGCGCGGTCCGATCGATATCGCCGATGCGCCGCATCACGAGCCGGTTGAGCAGGAAGCCGGAAACGCCCGCCAGAAGCACGGCTGCGATCAGGGCCACAGCGCCAGATTCAATCAGGGCCGCCTGGAAGTTCCGCTCGGCGCGAAGATCCCGCCCGACCAGCAGGCGCGTTCCAAACGGCGCGACGTACGCAACAGCGCCAATCTCGATATTGCGCCCATTGGGCGCGCGTACGCCACGCACACTGGTCCATTGCCCATCGGTGCGAACATTCTCGGGCCAGCTCGAAAGATTGCCGACAATCTTCGTGCCGTCCCGATCCGCCAGCAGATAGATCGCTTCGGATTCGCCAACCGCCCTGTCACGGATTGTCGCGATCAACGCCGGCAGATTCCGCCCACCATCGCTGGAGTCGACGATGCCGCGCAGCTCCGCTTCAACAACCTCGGCTGTCTCCTGCTCGAGAATGCGGGTGGCGGCGATGTAGGTGAGTGTGAAAGCCGCGCTGATGATCAACAGCGTCATCAGAGCCGAAAGGCCGATCACGCGCGCACTGAGTGTCCCCAACCCCAGTCGTCTCGGCATTACGTGGCCGATCGGATGCGATAGCCTTCGCCGCGTAAGGTCTCGATCAGCGGCCGCTCGCCCGCCGCATCGATCTTCCGGCGCAGCCGCGAGATGTGAACATCGACGACATTGGCCTGCGGTTCGAACTGATAGTCCCAAACATGGTTCAGCAGCATGGTGCGTGTCACCGGTCGCCCGGCATTACGCATCAGGTATTCGAGGATTGCGAACTCGCGCGGCAGAAGATCAATCTCGCGCGCGCCACGGAAGGCGCGGCGGCGTTCCAGATCAAGCCGCAGATCGTCCACCTTCAACTCGGTCTGTTCTGCCGCACGCGGATCGCGCCTGCGCACGATCGCTTCGAGCCGCGCAAGCAATTCGGAAAACGCGAACGGTTTGACGAGATAATCGTCGCTGCCCGCTTTCAGTCCTTCGACTCGATGGTCGATCTGGCCAAGCGCGGACAGGATGATGGCCGGCGTCTGCCGGTCTTCCGCACGCAGCGTCTTGAGGATGGTCAGCCCATCCATCTGCGGCAGCATGCGGTCAATGATGATGGCGTCGTGTTCCCCGCCAAGCGCGAAGCTCAGCCCTTCCGGCCCCGTCCGGCAGACATCGACGGCATGGCCCTTTTCCTTGAGGCCCCGCTCGATGAAGTCGGCCGTGCGGGCCTCGTCCTCGATAACCAGAATGCGCATTGTCATGATCTAGGCGCTCCCGGCGTCTATCGGAAGCCTCTTCGTAGGAACAGGCGCGGTCGTTCCGCTCACTTGGGGGACGGACGACGGAACGGCCGCGCCTGCACTTCCCCAGGCAACATCAGTTGCCCGAGAAAGGAACTCCAACAAAGAACCTCGTGTCATTGCGCTGCAGCTGCAGGAGAACTGCGTTGCGATTCTGCTTTTTGGCCTCGTCCACCGCTTTCTTGGCGGCGTCTGGGGTCGTGGCGCTGGCCTGGTTCACCTTCACCAGCTTGTCGCCGACACGAATGCCGGCATCGGCCGCTGGCGAGTTGATCTTCACGGACGAGATCAGGACGCCGCCGTCACCCGCCGTCAGGCCAAGGCCAAGATCAGACAGGCTGAGCGTGGCGCCAGCGACCGCATCAGGCGTGGCGCTGGCCAGAACTGGCTTCGCGGCATCGTCCTTCAGCGCGTCGATATTCACCTTCAGAGTCTGCGCACGGCCATCACGCATGATCTTCAGATCGCGCGTCGTGCCGGCCTTGGTGTCCGCAACCGCGCGGGTCAGGTCCTGCACGTGGGCGATCTCACGTTCGCCGAAGTGCAGGATGACGTCGCCTTCCTTCACGCCGGCCTTGGACGCCGGGCTGCCGTCGGTGACGGAGTTCACAAGCGCCCCTTTCACCGAAGCAAGGTTGAGGCTGCTCGCAATGTCCGGCGTCACCGGACCAATGCCAACGCCAAGCCAGCCACGCTCGACCGTGCCGTGCGAGATCAGCTGCGCGACAATGCCCTTGGCCATGTCGGAAGGGATCGAGAAGCCGATGCCCACGTTGCCGCCGGTCGGCGAGTAGATCGCCGAGTTCACGCCGATGACAGCGCCGGACTGGTCGAACAGCGGGCCACCGCTATTGCCCTGGTTGATCGGGGCATCGACCTGAATGAAGTCGTCATACTGGCCAGAATTGATGTTGCGGCCTCGCGCCGAGACAATGCCCGCCGTCACGGTGTTGCCGAGACCAAAGGGCGATCCTACAGCAAAAACGCTGTCGCCCGGGCGCGCTGTCGCGCTGTTGCCCCACGGCAGGCCGCGCGGGATGTTGTCGCCGCTGACTTTCAGCACGGCAAGGTCGGTCTTGGGATCGGTGCCAACCAGCGTGCCGATCAGCTCGCGCCCATCATCGAGCACGACCGTCATCTTTTTGGCGTCATCCACCACGTGGTTGTTGGTGACGATGTAACCGCCTTCGATGAAGAAGCCCGAGCCCGAACCAAAGCGGTCAGGCGCTTCATTGCCTTGCTGACCCTGTTGGCCCTGACCCTGGCTGCCGAAGAAGTCTTCAAACGGCGTGCCTTCGAACGGGTTGCGGCCATTGAATTGCGATTTCTGGACCGGGCTGGACGAGCGTACCTGGATCTGGACGACCGAGGGCGACACCGCCTGCACGAGGTCGGCGAGGTTAGGAAGATTACCCCAACGCGCCTGCTGGCTCATGGCGGGCAGCGCAAGCTGGGCCGCCGCCGGGGCGGCAACTGACGCCCCGCTCTGGTTGAACAGCGCGAAGGACGGCGCAGCGAGGGCGAGCGCACCAAGGCTCACACCCGCAATCAGCCCGCCGGTCGCGCCAATTACAGTTCCACGCTTCATGTTAGTCTCCGTGTCCGCACCAGAATTCCGAATGTAGAGAGTGGGTGCGAACTGTTGTTGAGCCAAGAGAGCGCCGCGAACATGAAACGGGTCTGTCCCGAACATTAACTCGGCACGGTGAGATACCAGTTTAGCCTTGTGAATGTGGGCTTTTCCGGGCGGAATTCACGTCAACGCCAAGGCGGCAAACGCAGTTCACCACACAAGCCTTTGACTCTGCTTGAAACAGCTCCCGGACGGCTGAACCTGAAGTAGCTTCAGCTCTTGAAGCCGTTCTTCATGTGCGTCCCATCGCAGAACGGCTTGTTGGCCGATCCGCCGCACCGGCACAGCATCGCATTCTGAACCCGCGCGACCACACGCCCCGTCCCCGCCGTGATCTCGAGGTTCCCGCGCACTTTCAGCGGCCCATCGGTCTGCGGGTCGATCGCCAGAGGCCCGTCGCGCACCGCCAGCATATCCGCCTTGCCGGTGGGCGGCTCACCTGAAGCCTCGAAATGCACGTCATGGTGCGAACCATCGCAGAACGGCTTGTTCTTCGAAGCGCCACAGCGGCACAGCGTCATCCGGAAACCCTGACGCTTCCCGTCCAGCACAATATCGCCGCGCACCGCATAGGGCCCGCTTTCGCGAATAGCCGCCAGATTGACCGGCGGCGCAGCCTCCTCCGGCCGGCCGTCATTGCGGCGATACCGGATCGCCCCGGACGGACAGACCTCGGCAATCGCCACCAGCTTCTCCGCGTCCATCGCATTGGGATGGATCCACGGCCCCTCGACATTGGCGAGGAACACCTTCGGCGCCCCCGTCACGCACTGGCGCGAATGGATGCAGCGCTTGCCCTCGTAATCGATGGTGACTTTCTCGCCGACAATGGTCTCGATGCCGTTGACCTTGGTCGTCTCCTCATTCCCCACCGCGCCTGCAGGAACAGGCGGTGGAGGCGCCGGCAAAGGATCGCCCGCACTGGCAAAAAGATCGGCCGCCCGCTTGGCCAGGTCCGCCAGCAGCTTTGCCGCGCCAACCGCCCTCGCCTCGCCATCCTTCGCAATGACAGCGCCAGCGGCCGCAAACTCTTCAAGCCGCTCGATGAAAAACCGCCGCGCCGCCGGTCCCCATGCAAACGGAGCGGAATCCCGCAGGGCGGTAAAGCTCATCCCCGCATTGCAGCCAGGGTTTGAAGACCCGGCCGGCAACCGCGTCGCCCGCTCACCCAGCAATGTGCAGGCCCGCATCAACGCGATACCAAGATCAAGCGCGACACCCTTTTCCGGGTTAGGCCGAGGGATCGTGTAGGCATACCCCAACAACCGCAGCATCAGCTGATAGCAGGAGTTTGCCAGATCGACCGTCGCGATCGCATCCGCATTCTCCAGCCACACCTTGCCTTCCGGCGTCGGCGGTTTGCGCAGCACCGGGTTGGTCGCCGCCGGGTGCGCAGGAACAAACGCCGGATTGGCCGCCTTCAGCTTCCGGTATTCCTCACGGATCGCCGCAAACCTCTGGAAGTGTGAATCCTTGGAAGCTGCCGAGGCCCCCTCGCCCTGCGTGACGATCGCATCGAACGCCTGCAGCGCCGTCTTCAGGCACAACACTGGCCTTGCCCCGCCCAGATCCAACTCCGCCGGAGACAGCTGCAATGCCGGATCGCCGCAAAACGCATTGTTTTCGCCATGCTGGGACGAGAAGGTCCGCAACACCGCGCCCACATGCTCGTAAAAGACGCCGACCGTCTCATAGTCGACCGGCATGGGCGTCAGCCGACCGTTCTGCCCGGTATCACGCTTGAACACCCGCTCAGGCGCAAATCCCTCGCCCTCCGGCTCTTCCGACCCGACCGGACGCTCCAGATGGATGAAATGCTGGAGCACATGCTCGTTGAACGGCGCCAGCTTCACAACAAGCCCAGCCGGCAGGCTCCCCCTCTCGAGCGGGAAGTTACCGCGCCCAAACCGTGGCTGCCCGCCCAGCGCCGCGGTGATGTTCCACACGGCCGCCAGATGCCCCATCTCCTCGACGGCGACCTGGATGATCTGCTTCCGCCAGCGCCCCACCGCCTCGGTCTCAAGCTCGGAAAGCCCCTCCCCAGCCGACTTCAGGCTGAAGGCGGCATACAGGTAAGTGCACATCAGGTTGTGTTCGAGTTCCGCCGCTTCATACAGCGAATGGATCAACTGTTCCCGGCTTGGCGCGCTGTCCACAATCCCGTCAGCCATCTCACCCTCGTCTTGTTTTAGCGAAGCTTATGCCTGCCCGATGACGGCGGCTACTATCCGAAAGGGTTAGATCGCGCGCAGGTCTGCTTGCTGCGCCTTGTGGAAGCAGATCAGGCGACGCCGCTGGCAAAAAGCGCAGGCCTCAAGCCACCTTCTCTTCAGGCCAGCCGCCGATCGGCGGCGCGTCGAACAGGCTCGGCGGCACGTATTCCTCGCGGAACCACGGATTCTTCCGGCGATCGAAGATCTCGCGCATCCAGGTGACTACCGTGCGAATGCGCGGCACGCGGCGCGCGCTTTCATGGAAGCTCAGCCACACTTTCACCGACGCCAGCGGCGGAATCGGCAGGGCGACAAGCCGGCTATCCAATCTGCTCGCATAACTCGGCATAACAGCTATTCCCGCTCCAGCCGCCGTCGCATTGAGCATCGAGGCCGAGCAATCGGTGAGAATTGTGGGCTCCACCAGCGCGGCGATCTGCGCGGTCTTGTCCTTCCACCCCGGATTCTCGGTGTAATGCGTATGATTCAGGATGCGATGTTGTCCGACGTCCAGCATTCCCGCCGGCGATCCGTACGTCGCGATGTAGTCGCGGCTCGAGAACGCGCAGTAGTGCAGCGTTGCAACGGGGAACGAAATTACTTCGGCCTGCTTCGGTTGTTCGAACCCGACGACCACGTCGGCATACCCTTGTCCCTGCTTGGGCAGATTCCGGTCCGACAGTATCGAGAGGCGCATTCCAGGATGTTCCGCAAGGAAACCTCCAACGTTGGGTGTAATGCAGTAAGCCAGCACGCCATCGTTGGACCAGATCTTCACTTCACCTTGTGTCTTCGTCTCGAGTCCTTTGAGCGTGTTCTCCAGAGACTGACTTGCACGCATCATGGTGGTGACATGATCGAGCGCTTCAGCGCCCGCTTCCGTCAGCTGGATTCCGGCCGGCGAACGCTCGAGAAGCCTTGCGCCAAGCCGTAATTCGAGTTGCCCGAGACGTTTTGAAATCGCAGACTGCGTAACGCCCAACTGCTCGGCTGCGGCGTTCATCGAGCCAGCAGTTGCAACCGCATAGAAGGTGCGCAGGTCGGACCAGTCGACCAGCTCACGGACCAGCCGTTCGCCTCCATCTTTGGTCGTCATAGCCGGTGTGCCCAAATGGCTGAAGCGCCACCCTCCAGTTTGTGGTCAAAGGTTAGCAAGAGATTAAAAAAGAACGGCGGGTCGGTGATGGTGATGGTTTTGGATGACGCGCGCTCAGCGCTGCGTTCGCTCGGGGGAGAGCGATTGCATCCGCGCTACATGCCGGGCGCCTCAGAGGCCATGATGGCCTCCGTGAAGCTGCATCACGCGCAAAGCGAGCAGGACTTCGCAGACGTCCACGCGCTCGCCGTCGCGGAGCTTGGCCCCGGCCTCGCCTCGCTTGCCGAGATCAAGCGCGTCGACAGCCTGACGAACGCGGCCATCTGGGTCATACGCCGCAACGATACAGTCACCGGCTTTCTGGCTCCGCTCGCGTTGACGGCCGCCGGCGTCGCCGCTCTCACGGACGGCACGTTCAACGCCGCTCGCATCGACCAGAAATGGGTGGCCCGCATGGGCGAGCCGCTCGCTGGCTTCTATTGCTGGTGCTACGCTGGCAAAGACCAAGTCAGCCGTGGCGCGCTGGTCCTCGCCCTGCGTACCCTTATCGACAAGCACTTCCCTGACCTTCCGTTCTTCGGAAAGGATTCCACCGCCGCCGGCGCGAAGATCATGCGCCATCTCGGCTTCTTCCCCTTTGATGGCGTTGAACACCTGTTCTGGCGCTGCCGCACCGTGATGGATGCCGCCTGATGATGTCCGTAAAGAACAACCACACGCGCAACGATCTCTCGGTCGAGATTGTCCGTGACCTCGCCGACTTCATGAAAGTCGTCGCCATCCGTTCGTCCGTGTTCCTCGCCGAGCAGGACTGCCCCTACGAGGAAGAGTTCGACAACAACGACCTCTCCTCGCTCCATTTGATCGCCTACCTGCGTGGTGAGCCGGTGGCGACCTTGCGCATCCGCTTCTTTGCGGGTTTCGCCAAGATCGAGCGTGTGTGCGTGATGAAACACGTGCGTGGCGGCGCTCTGGTGAAGCTGATGATCGAGACTGCAGTCGATGTCATCGCGCGCAAGGGTTACACACACGCCATTGGCTATATCCAGAAACGCCTCGTGCCGTTCTGGAAGCAGCTCGGCTTCCTGCCGCGCGCCAACCGCGAGGGCTTCCGCTTCTCCGACTATGAATACGTGGAATGCGAGCGCGAGCTTGCCGTCCACCCGGACGCGATCACCATCGATAGCGACCCCTACGTCGTCATGCGCCCCGAAGGCGCATGGGACCATGAGAACGTGCTCGACCGTTCAGCCCAGCGTCCTGCGGTCGCATAGCTCATGGAAAATCCCGCGTGTCGCCTTCTGTGCATCGACCTTCAGGTCGATGCAGTACCCGGCTGTGAGCCTCAAGCATCGTCGATCTTCGGCGCGCGCCAGCTCCTCACCCTCGGCCGCCGCCTCGGCTGGACCATCGCCCATGCGCGCCGCCGCACGCAGGTGGTGATCCGCTCGCGCAATGCCGCGCAGTCGGGCCTCAACCCGCTGATGACCGAGCAGGTCTTCTTCCACGATGGCCGCTCGATCGCCGACAGCCAGGGTTTCGCTGACCTGCTCTACACATGGCGAGGCGAGACTGTTTACGTCGCCGCCTTCGATCACGTCGCCCTGCTGTCCTGCCTCCTCGCCTGTCACGAGCAGGGCCCGAAGCTCGTCCTGATCGAGGATGTGCCCCCGCTGCAGACCCTCAACGACCCCGCCGCTGCGCAGGATTTCAAAGGCGCCGCCTCGCGGCTCGCTGCTGGCTCCACCACGATCGGCGGAATCATCAAGGAATCCAGCCGCCGCCACGGCATCAAGGTCGCCTCATCAGGCGAACCGTTTGGCCAACCCGGCCGGCCTATGGCGGTCTGAACCAAAGATGCGAGGTACTTTGTACGGCTTCCTCAGCGCCTGCCGCTACGCCGTTCACCTGTTTGTCGAAATTTCTTCTTCCCGTCCGAATGTCGCGTGTTGGCCCTAAGCAGACGGTGCCCCATCGTGGTATTGGGTACGCGACATGACGACTTTAGCCTGCTCAGTCCAACCTATACCGCCCGAAGAGGCGTTCGTTGCGACGCATCCTTCACGCGGCATTCTGCATTTAGGCAGGCATGTTGAGCGGTGCCCGGTCGGCCTCAACATTGACGGCGAAATCATTTTCGATATGCGCGACGACCGGCGAGTGATGGGTATTGAGTTATTCACGCGAGTTGGCGGAACGCTGCTTTCTCCCCTCAACGCGCGCAGAATGGCGAAATCCAAGTTTCATTGCCTGTTTCTCCCCAGCGTCAGCGGCTCGCTCTCACCGGAAGAAGTGACCTTCAAGCTGCAACACAAAGGGACGGACTGGATCGGTTGGACATTCGGTCAGCCCGAAGCGCCTACGCGATACTGGCTCGGCGGTGGTGGCTTTGCCGACGTTGAACGCGGAGCACTGGTAAGCATCGGTCTGCAATTTCAGATCTAGAAGCTGCTTCCCGCGATCTGCTGCCATTGACTTCGGCGTACCGCAGGCGAAGCCTGATCCTGCACACCACGTCGTAGGCTGACTTTGAGAAGCGTGCCGCGAACAACATCGGGGGAGGACTATCATGCGCCTAGCAGCGATTGCCGCCGCGCTGGCTCTGGCCGGTTGCGCCACGCCGTCTTCGTTCACGCCGCGCCTGGCCGAACCGCGCCTCGCTGTCGTCGATGAAACGGACCTGACGGAAGCGCAGCGCGACATGCTGGCCAGCCGGTCCAACCTCAATATCTACCGCACGCTCGCCAACCACGTTGATCTCTACAATCGCTGGTCGCCGCTCGGTCAGATCCTGCTCAACGGCTCCAGCATTTCCCCGCGCCATCGCGAGATGGCGATGCTGCGCATGGGCTGGCTCTGTCAGTCGCCTTATGAATGGTCACAGCACACGCGCATCGCCAAAGCCTCCGCCGGCATGACCGAATCCGAAATCCGCGCCATCGCCATCGGCCCCACCGCTCCCGGCTGGTCCGACGCCGACCGCGCCGTCCTGAAGATGGCCGACGAACTCCGCTACGAAGCAATGATCTCCGACGCCACCTGGGCCGACCTGCGCAAGACCTACTCCGACCAGCAGGTGATGGAGCTGTTCTTCACCTCGGCGCAGTACCAGCTCGTCTCGATGGCGCTCAACACGCTAGGCATCCAGATCGAGCCCGAAGCCGTCGACTTCATGCCGTCCGACCTGCCCCTGCCCGCGACGGCCAGACGCCCCACCGGCCAGCGCCTCAGCACACCGCGCGTCGCCCCGATCCCCGCCTCCGCCTGGACGCCCGAACAGCGCGCGATGATCACCCCGCAGCTCCGCCCCAACGGCGAAGCTCTCAACCTCTACACCACCATGCTGAACCACCCGAAGCTCTACGGCCCCCGCGCCCGCTTCGGCTCCTACCTCCAGCGCGACTCGCTGCTCGACTCCGAAACACGCGAGCTGCTGATCATGCGCACCGCCCACAACATCCGCGCCAGCTATGAGTGGTCGCACCATGAAGAGTCCGCCACCAACGCCGGTCTCTCACCCGCACATATATCAGCGATAGCCACCGGCCCCTCCGCTTCGATCTGGACCGCGAAGCAGCGCGCCGTGCTCACCGCCGCCGACGAACTCCGCCGCGAAGCGTTCATCAGTGATGCAACCTGGGCCGAACTTGCCAGATACTATGGCATCAAGGAGCGCATCGAGATCGTTTACACGGTCGGCGGCTACACGATGACAGGACTTGCCATCAATTCACTCGGCATCCAGACAGAGCCGGGCTATCCGGCGATGCCGAATTGATCCTGTAGAGCTATGAAGAGGGCGACACCGTGAACCTGCAAACCATTCTCATGACCGCAGCCGCCGCCGTCGCGCTCGCCGCCTGCACGCCCGCCGCTGAAACTCCCGCGCCGGAAGTCGCTGCACCCGCCGACATCGCAGCCCCTACGCCCGAGAGCGGCCCCGCCGCCGAGAACACCACCGACACGCTCGCCTCCGCTCCTCCGGCTGACGCCGCAACGCCGGCTACGACCACCCCCGCCGCCGCTCCGCCAGCCGCGCCCGCCGCTGCCGCCGGGCCGAGCAAGGAAGAACTCGCCAACGGCGCCGCCGTTTACGCGCGCACCTGCGCCATGTGCCACGGCCCGACCGGCGCCGGCACGCAGATGGGCGTCGGCCTCACTGCCGGCCACGAATACGCGGTGATCAAGGAGAAGGTCACGAAGGGCATGGTCAACCCGGGTGACAAGATGCCTCCGCTCGGTGCCGCGCTGTCGGCCGACGATCTCGACGACGTCGCCAAATACGTCGAAGCTGGCCTGCCGCAATAGTCGAGCGGACGCTCTAAACCACAATCGCTTTTCGCTTGGCTGCAAGCAGTTCGCCCGACTGCTTCGCATCGCCAATTGTGCGCGACAGGCTCAGCACGCCCACCATCTCGCCGAACAACGCCAGCGCCGCCTTCTTCCCGCCTTTAGGGATCATCTGTCCCAGCCGCTCGGCCAGCTTGTCCAACCCGACCTCGAACGCCGCTTTCACCTGCGGCGCGGCTCGCTGCGCATCTCCGGACAAAGCCGGGATCGGGCATCCATGCTCCCGATCGTCGCGATGGCGCGGCGACAGGTAGAAGTCGACATACTTCTCCAGCCCCGCCTCGCCATACTTCTCTTCGAAACGCCCCACCGTCTCGCACGCCTTGTCGAACAGCCGCGTCACCGCCGCAGCCAGCAGCGCATCGCGCGATGGAAAGTGCGCATAGAACCCGCCATGCGTTAGTCCCGCCTCGGCCATGATGCTCGCCACACCCAGCGCATCGAACCCGCCCGACCGGATACGCTCCGCCGCCGCATCCACGATCGCCGCGCGCGTCTTTTCCTTGTGATCCGTCGAATAGCGAGCCATCGGTTCAGCCAAACTCTATGAGAAACCTGCATGCACTCTGCATGAAAAAGCGCTTCTCATGACACTCATCATATTTCCTGCGCCACAAACCGGCAATCCATCAGGCGCCGTGGTTGCCCATTTATATGATAGAGGTCATATAGGCTTGGCAAAAGCCCGCAGAAGGCCCGCCCCGCGATGACAAGACCCCCGGCCGCCTCGCCCAGCGACCCAATCGTCCGCTTCTTTTCGGACCTCGGCATCCATTATGCCTGGGTCGTCGCCTTCGTGACCTTCTTCGCCGCCCTTGTCGCGGCGGGCGCTGTCGGCTCGGTCGGCGTGATGCTCCTGCCCCTCCAGATGGAGTTCGGCTGGACGCAGTCCGAAATCTCCTCCGCCCTCGCCATCCGTCTCGCCCTGCTAGGCCTTGTCGCCCCTTTCGCCGCAGCGCTCTTCATCCGTTTCGGCCTTCGTCCCGTGATGGTCGCCTCACTCTTGCTCATCGCCGCCGGCACGGGCGCGTCAATCTACATGACCGCGCTCTGGCAGCTCGTCGCTCTCTGGGGCGTCGTCGTCGGCCTCGCCGCCGGCCTCACCGCGCTCGTCATGTCCGCTACCGTCGCCACACGCTGGTTCGAAACGCGCCGCGGCCTCGTCATAGGGCTTCTCTCCGCCGCCACCGCCATGGGACAGCTCGTCTTCCTGCCCTTCATGGCCTGGCTGGTGAAAGCAGAAGGCTGGCGTACAGCCACGCTCGCGCTCTGCGTCTTCTACGCAGCCGCCGTCGTGCTCGTCGTGCTCTTCATCCGCAACCGCCCGTCCGATGTCGGCCTCCGCCCCTTCGGCGCCGCGCCCGGTAGTCCCATCGCCGCGCCGCCCGCTCAGCAAGGCAACCTCTTCCTCGCCCCGTTCGAGGCGCTCGCCGTCGCCGTCCGCAAGCCGATCTTCTGGATCCTCGCCGGCTCCTTCTTCGTTTGCGGCGCCTCCACCAACGGCCTCGTGCAGATGCACCTCATCCCGATGTGTGGTGACTATCTGATCCCCGCCACCGCGGCCGCCGGAACGCTCGCCGTCATGGGCGGCTTCAACTTCGTCGGCACGGTCGCCTCCGGCTGGCTCACCGACCGCTTCAACCCGCGCATCCTCCTGATGATCTATTACGGCCTGCGCGGCCTCTCGCTCTTCTATCTCGTCTCCACCGGCTTCGACTCCACCTCGCTCCTGATCTTCGCCGTCTTCTACGGCCTCGACTGGATCGCGACGGTCCCGCCCACAGTGAAGCTCACCGCAGACGCCTTCGGCCCCGCGCGCGCCACGCTCGTCTTCGGCTGGATCTTCGCGGCCCACCAGCTCGGCGCAGGCTTCGCGGCCTTCGGCGCCGGTTTCGTCCGCACCGAACTCGGCTCCTACGCGCTGGCTTTCCAGGGAGCCGGCATCCTCTGCATCATCGCCGCCCTCGCCTTCATCAGCGGCGGCCGCAGAAAACCTACGCCCGCCACAGCTGCCGCCTGATCACGCAACACGGGAATTTTCCGTGCTGCGTCAGGGCATCGAAAGGCTGTCCCCAGAAACCCCGCCCCCATCGCGCAGCTGACGGGTTGGCGCACGCGCCTTTGCCCTGCAAAACAGGCTGGCAAAGTTGCAGGGCCGGCCCATGTCGAAGCTGTATTTCTCCTACGCCGCCATGAACGCCGGCAAATCCACCGTGCTGCTGCAAGCCTCGTGGAACTATCAGGAGCGCGGCATGCGCACGCTCCTGTTCACGTCCGCGCTTTACGCAAAGCAGGAAGACGGCCGCATCACCTCGCGCATCGGCATCAATGCAAACGCCACGCTCTACATCGAAGCCGACGACCTGCAGGCGCGCATCACGCGCGAGCACAAAAAGAAGAAAGTCGACTGCGTCTTTGTCGACGAAGCTCAGTTCCTGACGAAAGATCAGGTCTGGCAACTCGCCCGCATCAGCGACCGGCTCGGCATCCCCGTCCTCTGCTACGGCCTCCGCACAGACTTCCGCGGCGAACTCTTCCCGGGCTCCGCCGAACTCCTCGCCATAGCAGACAGCCTGCGCGAGATCCGTACCATCTGCCACTGCGGCCGCAAGGCCACCATGGTCGTCCGCCGCACCGCCGAAGGCAAAGCCCTCACCTCAGGCGCGCAAGTCGGCATCGAAAAGTCGATGTACCTTTCCCTCTGCCGCGCCCACTGGGAGGAAGAAACGGGCCGCTGGCCAGCAGCGAAGCCAAAGGCCAAAGCCAAAACCACGGCAAAGAAAAAACCGGCGAAAAAGACCCACCTCAAACTCGCCGCAGCCAGCACACCGAGGCCGCCACGTCACGTAAAGCGCCAGAGCGTCAGCCAGTATAAGCTGCGATAGACCGCACCACTTTCCCGTCCTTCCCGAACACAAACGTCTCCGCCACCTGCTGCGAGCGTTCATTCGTATAGAGAATGGTCAGCGCATCGGACCCGGCCATCACCTGATCAATCTCGAAATAGAGATTGCGCAACCGATCCAGCGCAGCGCCCCAATACTCGCGCAGCGCCGCTTTCCCGGAAACCGAGTCGACATCATTCCCCGTCACCACCCTGATACGCGGCGAGTGAAACACGACGTCCTCCGCGTAGTGCGAGAGGATCGCCTCCAGATCGTGATCGTTCCACGCCTTCACCCACTCGCGGGCGAATGCCTGTGCTTTTTCAGCGTCCATCATCGAAACGGGTCATCCCTGCAGCTGGCATAAAGAACCAGATTCACGTCGGCGCGACCCACGCGTCCAATCTCGTCGAGAGCAATGGCGTGAGTCGACAGCCATTTCTCGTCCTGCTCGGGATAATCGCCCATCAGCCAATAGACGATCCGCTTGTGCTGCATCCCATGCCCGCCGACATAAACGACCGAAGCCTCCGCCCCTGCCGAAGTGTCAGCAAAATCCGCCATCGCTTTGCGCGCCGTCTCCGCGTTCGCATCGAAAACCAGCGTCGTCTCGAACCCGGCCGCCCGCAACGCCTCGGGAATCCGCTTCGCATCAAACGCCGCTCCCGGCAGCGAATAGACGCCCGGCGATTTCGAATAATCCGAATTGATCAGCACCAGCGCCACGCGCTTGCCGGTCTGGTCCCCGATCTTCCATTTCGGAAGCATCTTGGGAAACTGCAACTGCTGCCACCCGCCGCTATGGCGCGCGTTTGCTTCCGCCAACCGCTCTGTGAACTCCCGCAAGGTCCACGGCTCTTTCGCCAGAACCTCGACCACGGCAGACGCAAACGGATTGCCGCCCAGCCGGTCCCGGTCCTGCGTCAGCCGTCCCGGCTGCCCCGCATAATACATCAATGCCGTCGGCGGGGCCGGCGCCGTCTGCGCCCACGCCCCGGCGACGAACGCCGCCACAACAAGGCAGGAAAGAAACCGCCGGATCATGCGCCGAGCCTAACCGCGGCCCGGCGCAATTCCAACTACAGCGCTTGATTAGAACTTCAGCACTTTCACGTAACGCACCTGCGGAAGCGTCTGGATCGATTCCAGTGTGTTCGCCGGAACGTCCTGGTCAACGCCCACGATCGCAATCGCGTCCCCGCCAGCGGCTTCACGGCCAAGGTTGAACGTCGCGATGTTCACCTTCGCATCACCCAGCAGGCCGGCCATGGCGCCGATGAAGCCCGGCTTGTCCGAGTTGTTCACGAACACCATGAACGGCTGGAAGTCGGCTTCAAGCGCCATGCCTTTCACTTCGACAATGCGAGGCTTGCCGCCAACGATCGCGCCGGCGACCGAGCGCCACTTGCCTTCGACCTTCACCTTTATGCGGATAAGCGAGTCATAAACCGGGCTCGCTTCGTTGATCGACTCCTTCAGCGAACCGCCACGCTCCTGCAGGATCGCCGGCGCCGACACCATGTTCACTTCCGCGAGGAACGGACGCAGCATGCCGGCCAGCGCAGCCGAGGTCAGCGGCTTGCGGTTGAGTTGCGCCACGGCACCCTCGTACTCGATCTCGACTTCCGACAAGCCGCCATCGGCAACCTGACCGGCGAACTGGCCCAGCTTCTCGGCCAGCGCGACGAACGGCTTCAGCTTCGGCGCTTCTTCCGCCGTAACCGACGGCGTGTTCAACGCGTTGGAGACTGCGCCGGTCAGCAGGTAGTCAGCCATCTGCTCGGCGACCTGGAAGGCCACATTGTCCTGCGCTTCGACGGTCGATGCGCCAAGGTGCGGCGTCGCGATGAAATTCGGCGCGCCGAACAGCACGTTGGTTTTTGCCGGTTCTTCGAGGAACACGTCAAATGCCGCCGCGCCGATATGGCCGCTCTCGAGGCCCGCACGCACAGCTGCTTCGTCAGCCAGACCGCCGCGGGCGCAGTTGATCAGCATCACGCCTTTCTTGGTCTTGGCGATGTTCTCGGCCGACAGGATATTCTTCGTCTGCTCAGTCAGCGGCGTGTGCAGCGTGATGACGTCGGCGCGGGCCAGCAGCTCGTCGAGTTCGACCTTCTCGACGCCGATCTGCGTGGCGCGTTCAGCCGTGAGGAAGGGGTCGTAGGCGACAACCTTCATCTTCAGGCCCAGCGCGCGGTCGGCAACGATCGAGCCGATATTGCCGGCACCAATCAGGCCCAGCGTCTTCGCGAACAGCTCGATGCCGATGTAATCCTTCTTCGGCCATTCGCCGGCGATCGTGCGCTGGCTGGCGGACGGGATCTGGCGGGCAGCGGAGAACATCATGGCGATGGCGTGCTCTGCCGTCGTGATGGCGTTGCCGAACGGCGTGTTCATCACGATCACGCCCTTGGCGGTCGCGGCCTTCACATCAACGTTGTCGACGCCGATGCCAGCGCGGCCGATGACTTTCAGCTTCGTACCGGCCGCGATCACATCCTTATCCGGCTTGCACGCCGAACGGACGGCGAGACCATCATACTCGCCGATGATCTTGATCAGCTCGTCCTTCTTGAGACCGACCTTGAAATCGACCTCAATGCCGCGGCTCCTGAAGATGTCCGCCGCACCCGGCGCGAGATCGTCAGCAATAAGAACTTTCACCTTGGTCATGGTCAGTCTCCTTGAATGCGGGCGAGCCAGTCGGCGCGCGTAAGCTTGTGAACGAGGCAGTCGTCATCGCCGAAGGCCTGCCGGTGCGTGGGGACAAACCCCATGCGCTGGTAGAACTTGATGGCGCGCGTATTCGAATTGAGCGGATCGATGATGATCGCGGTGACTTCCGGCGAAGCAAAGCAGCGTTCGATCGCCGCCGTCATTGCGAGTTCGCCATAGCCCTTGCCGCGATCGCCCGGCTCGCCGAGCCAGATATCGATCGCGCGCAGATCAGGTTCGATCTCGCCCCAGTAATGCGTGGGCTCGCGGTGCGGATCGATGATCTGGATGGCGCCAACGGGCCTGCCATCAATCTCCGCCATGAAATATTCATAGACGGCCGACTGGATCGCCAGCTCGTGCGTCCAGCAGCCGTTCTCGTAGACGCCGTCAGCGTCGATATGGTCGTTGCCGGAAGAAGACGTGACGTCTTCATCCTCGTCCCAGCGTTCGAGAAGCGGTTGATCAGCAACGGTAGCGGGGCGCATACGGACCTCAGACATGGCCGCCCGTCCCATCGCCCGCGGCCTTCCACGTCCGCGCGCGATTGATCGTCATCTTGGCGTCGACCTGTTCGTTCAGGTCCATGCCCGCCAGCGCGACAAGCCGGTGCAGCAGGATGACGACATCCGCCGCCTCCCTGCCCGCTTCCGCCATATCGCCGGCGCGCACAGCCTCTGCGAGCTCGTCGAGTTCGCCCCGCGCACGCGACACCAGCGCGGCGAGGTCTTTCACCTCGCCGAACGTAGCGTCGCCCCACACGCGTATCGTGTTGCTGGTTTCAGTCGCCATGGTGCGACCTCCACGGGATGGGATCAGCCGAGCGTCGCCACGGTCGTTTCAAATGCCCAGTCGAGCCACGGCGTCAGCTTTTGCAGGTCTGCCGTATCAACCGTGGCGCCACACCAGATGCGCAGGCCCGGAGGCGCCGCCTTGTAGCCCCCGATGTCGTAAGCCGCGTTTTCCTTCTCGAGCGCCGCCACGAACTTCTTCACGAAGTCCTGCTGCGCCTTCTCGTCGAGCTTGGCCACGCGCGGATCAGTAATCGACAGCGTCACCGACGTGTTCGACCGGATCGACTTGTCTTCCGCAAGGAACTCCACCCACGGCGTTTTAGCGACCCACGCTTCCAGCGCAGCCAGGTTCGCGTCCGACCGGCGATACAGCGCCTCGACGCCGCCCAGGAATTCCACCCAGTTCAGCGCATCGATATAGTCTTCGGTCGCCAGCATCGACGGCGTGTTGATCGTCTCGCCTTCGAAAATACCTTCGGTCACTTCGCCGGCTTTCGCCATGCGAAACAGCTTCGGCATCGGCCAGCTCGGCTTGTAGGTCTTCAGCCGCTCGATCGCCCGCGGCGAAAGGATCAGCATCCCGTGCGCGCCCTCGCCGCCCAGCACTTTCTGCCAGGAATAGCTCAGCACATCGATCTTGTTCCACGGGATCGGCATCGCAAACACAGCCGAGGTCGCGTCGCAGAATGTCAGGCCTTCACGGTCATCCGCGATCCAGTCGCCGTTCGGCACTTTCACGCCGGACGTCGTGCCGTTCCACGTGAAAACGATATCCGCATCCTTCCGCGCCTTCGACAGGTCGGGCAGCTTGCCGTAACCTGCCTTGTGCGTGGTCGCGTCAACCTTCAGCTGCTTGGTGATGTCCGTCACCCAGTCTTCGCCGAACGATTCAAATGCGAAAACGTCCACCGGGCGCGCGCCCAGCATGGACCAGAAGGCGGCCTCGATCGCGCCGGTGTCCGAGCCCGGCATGATGCCGATGCGATAGTCCGCCGGAATCTTGAGAACAGCCCGGGTCTGGTCGATCGCCAGCTTCAGGCGCGCCTTGCCGAGCTTGGAACGGTGCGACCGGCCCAGCGATTCAAGCTTGAGATTTTCGGGGCTCCAGCCCGGCCTTTTGGCACAGGGTCCTGAAGAAAAGTGTGCGCGATCAGGGCGCACTGCTGGTTTGGCAGCGGTCGTCATCTGTTTTTCTCCCATCCTTACAGATGGGCTGGTCGCCGTTGGGGGCGACTGGCCCGGCGCGCATATGCTCCCGATTTTCTTGTCAGTCAATGAATACACCTTCCCGGGAATGCAGCTTTCCCGAGCGCGATTGGCGAAATATTGTCGCTTCGAAACAGCGGGGCCTCGGGACATGACAATCGCAACCAGAACGCTGGGCGTCCTCGCCCTTGCCGCCAGCCTTGGCGCGTGCGGGGCACAGCCGCTTACCGCCGCCCAGATCTATGAAAAGGCGCGCCCGGCCGTCGTCATGATCCAGGCCGCGCCAACCCAGGCAGAGCCCGTCGGCGCCGCCGACAGCCCGGATTGCACCGCCGTTGGCTTCGGGCGCGGCACCGGCTTCGTCATCGACATTACGGGCTACATCGCCACCAACGCTCACGTCGTCGATCCCTGCCCCAACGCCTTTCCGAACCAGCGCTTGACCGTGAAGACCGCCGACGGCGAAACGCTTGAAGCCGTGCTGGTCGGCGTCGATCAGGTTGGCGACGTCGCCCTCCTGAAAGTCGAACACACATTCGAGACGGCCCTGTCATTCGCCGACAGCACAAAGGTCCGTCCCGGCGAGGATGTTGTTGCGCTCGGCTTCCCCGGCTCGCTTGATGGAGAAGCCACCATCACGCGCGGCGTAGTCAGCGTTGCATCGCGCTCCTACGACACCTACGGCTCCGTCGTGCAGACAGACGCCGCCGTCAACCACGGCAATTCGGGCGGACCGCTGCTCAACGACCGCGGCGAAGTGATCGGCATCAACACCTTCATCTATCGTCCGCAAGCCGATTTCGAAGCGATCAACTTCGCGCTCTCCGCCAAGGTGGCCAGCCGCGAGATCGCCGACATCCGCGAGCATGGCGTCGTGATCCGCGCCAACCTTGGCCTGATCGAAGGCGTGATGATCGACGAAGGCATCGCCGTGCAGCAGAACTTCGCCCAGAACCCCTATTCGCTCGGCATGCTGATCCAGTCGGTCGAGGAAGGCTCGCCCCTCGATGGCCAGCTCAAGGCCTGCGACGTGATCGACCGCATCGACGGCGCGCCGATACGCAGCGCGGGCGATTTCAACAACGCCCTCATGTGGGGGAAATCCGGCCAGCCGATGAAGATCGAATTCCTGCGTTACCCGGAAGACAAATGCCGCCTGCCGGACCCGTGCGCCGGCAAGACCTACATGTCGTCATGGAATACGGGCTGCCCGCTCGATCTCGCGCTGGGCAACTCCAGCGGCAACAGCCTCTCGCAACTGCTCGATCCCCAGCCCGAAAAGCTGATGACGCTCGAAGACCTGATGCTGATCTACAACAAGGACACGCCCACCCAGAAACAACAGCGCATCGACGCGGACGCACAGACCATCCTCGAAGCGCATCGCGATCACGGCGTGCCATCAACAATCGAAATCGTGCCTAACTGAGCGAGGCCGCCTTTGACCTGCGGGCGTGGGCAACCGCCACGCCTGCAAGGATCAGCACCAGCGCGGCCGCCATCGACCATTCCAGCTTCTCCTGCAGGAAAATCACACCAATCCCCATGGCCCATACCGGCGACATGTAGGTGGCGAAGGATACGAACATCGGCCCGGACTTGCGGATCAGCCAGACATAAGCCAGCGTCGCCAGACCCGATGGCCCGGCCCCAAGCAGGATCACGGCGACCCAGGACGACCAGCTGGCGTCGCTCGGCCATGGCGCGGTGAACAGCGCGGCGACCGTCATCACGACAGCGCCGCTTCCCGTGATGATCAGGCTCGATGCACCCGCCGAAATGTGCGGCGCCATGCGCGTTGCGATGTTTCCCGCCGCATAAAGCAATGTCGCGCCGATCGCTCCAGCCAGCACCATCGTATGCACAGGCTTGCCGGCAAGCAGATCAGGCGCGAGCAGAACCAGCAGTCCCGCAAAGCCGAGCGCCACGCCGATGCCACGCCGCAAGGACATTCGCTCCCCCGCGAGAATCTGATGGGCCAGAAGCGCGGTGAACACGGGTGACGCGCCATTGCAGATCGCCAGCACGGCCGAGGGCTCTGTCCGGGAAGCTTCCGCGAAGACCAGAACCGGCAGCGTCGTGAACGCCAGCCCAATCAGCACGAACCAACCGATCGCCTTGAGATTGCAGGCTTCGGCAGCGCGCCCCTGCCCGCGCGCCAGCATGGCGGGCGCCGCTATGAAGATCACCAGCACCGCCGCCCACGACCGCAGCGCGACAACCCAGACGGGATGGATCGTTGCAACGCTGATGCTAAGCGCGGCGAAGGCCGATCCCCACAAGGCAACAAGAAGGGCCAGCACCAGCCATTCGGTGAGGCCATGGCCGTGATGCGTGAAGCCCGTCGCCGGCATCACCGCATCTGCCTGCGACTCCATGTGAACTCCCCGGAACACCCCGGGGACAACGGCTAGCAGCCGCATGAATCGCGCACAAATGAACCGCCGTCACATTTCCGGCGTGCGTCCGTGATCAGGCTGTGCGGCGCTTGCGGTTCGCAACCGCAACACCTGCAAGGATCAGCGTCAGCGCGCCGATCATCGACCAGTGCAAGGGTTCGCCAAGGAACAGCACGCCCAGCCCCGTCGCCCATAGCGGCGACATGTAGGTGGTGAACGACACGAACACCGGCCCTGCCCGCTGGATCAGCCAGACATAGACGAACATCGCGAACGCCGTCGGCAGCAGGCCCAGAATGATCATCGCCGTGATCGACGCCCCACTCGCCCCCGTCGGAAACGGCTCTGTCGCCAGCGCGAAGATCAGCGTCACAAGGCCACCGGTCCCGATCAGGATCAGGCTCGACATCGCGGGCTCGATCCGAGGCGCCATGCGCGTCGCCACGTTTCCGATTGCATAGAGCCACGCGCCAGATATCGCGAGCAGGATGCCGACAAGACTGCCCCCGCCCTCCGCGCCGAACTCCGGCAACACCAGAACCACTAGACCGGCAAAGCCCATCAGCACGCCGACCAACCTGCGCAGCGTCAGTTTCTCGCTCGTCAGAAAGTGCGCCAGCAGAACGGTCGCGAACGGCGTGCCGCCATTGCAGATCGCCATCACGGCCGAGCCGGTGGTCTCCGCCGCATGCGCATACATCACGAAAGGAATGGCCGTCGCCGCCACGCCGATGAAACCGAACCAGGCAATCGCCTTGCCCGTCACCCGCACACCCTCGTGCGCACGCGTCCGCCCATCAAGCGCGCCCTTCACAACCAGCCATACCGCCAGGAAGAATGCGCCGCTCAGCATGCGCCCTGTGACCAGCCATGCCGGGCTGATCGTCTCGACGCCAATCCTCAGGCCCGCAAACGTCGAGCCCCAGATCACCACCAGCAGGATCAACGCGGCCCAGCTAAGCCCGTGGCCGCTGAGCCTGCCTCGCGGAGCGCGTGCGGAAGCATCGATTGTCGGCTCCCCGCTCGCCACGCTGTGCCTCCACCATCCGATGCCGGCGCCCTGCTAGGGCATTTCGGCAGATGGCGCAAAGCGCTGTTTTGAAACCTGCGGTCATCAAATGTGAAAAGCCCCGCGCGGTGGCGCAGGGCTTTCCAGTCGAAGACCAGTCTAATGGTTGGATAAACTAGTAGCCGCGCTTCTCAGCTTCGCGGTTGGCGTCCTTGCGGGCGTCTTTCACGTCTTCCTTGATGTTGCCGACGGCCTTCTGGGTCTTGCCGGCGACTTCCTTCATGCCGCCTTCGATCTGATGCTTCGGAGAATCGACGGCCTTGCCGAATTCCTTCTGCACCTTGCCGGCGGCTTCCTTGATCGTGCCTTTGACCTGGTCCTTGTTCATGGTTTCTGTCCTCTGGTTGTGACTGCCCAAGCCCGCCAATAACGTTGCGAGACAGACAGGGTTCCAGCTGGAACTAACCTGTGATCAGAACCGGAAAACGCCTTCAATCACCGTCCGCGCGCGCCCGACCAGCTTCACACGATCACCAGCTATCCGCGTGGTGATATGAGCGCCGCGACCCGGATAGGCCTGGAAGCAATTCAGCTCCGCCTTGCCCAACCGCTCGGCAAAGAACGGAGCAATGATGCAATGCGCCGATCCCGTCGCAGGGTCTTCGGGAATGCCCGAGCCCGGCGCAAAGAAGCGCGACACGACATCGAACTCGCCGCTCCGCCATCCTGCTCCCGGCGCCGCGCAAATCAGATTGCCACGCCCGCCCGTAGCATTGCCCGCGATCTGATTGACCTTCGCGAGATCCGGCTTCAGCGCGATCACGTCGTCAGGCGACGCAAACACGGCCATCAGGTACGGTCCCGCCACCAGTTCGCTCGGCCGCGCGCCCAGCGCGTCGACCAACTCCTCGAGCATCGGTCCGGAGCGCGGGGGTTGCGCGGGAAAATCCATCTCCAGCCTGCCATCGCTCAACCGCTTCACGGTCAACCTGCCGGACTTCGTATCGAACCCGATCTCCGGTCCATCAAATCCAAGATGCGCATACAGCGCATGCGCGCTCGCCAGCGTCGCATGCCCGCACAGAGGCACTTCCAGCGCAGGCGTGAACCAGCGCAGGTCAAACGCCCCGCCGCCCTTCGCCACGATGAAAGCCGTCTCAGCGAGATTGTTCTCCGCCGCGATCGCCTGCATCACCTCGGCAGCAGGAAACACATCCACCGGCATCACAGCCGCCGGCCCGCCCGCCATTGCCTTCTCGGCAAACGCATCGATCTGGAAAAACTTGTGCTCGCTCAT
>DAIRES010000007.1:0-20009 GCA_036795465.1 Hyphomonadaceae bacterium | reverse complement strand
CAGGCCGCCACTTCGCGAACATCATCTGGAACGCCTCCGGGTCACGCGATGGCCAGCCATGATCCACCGGCCCGTTACCAGCGCCGAACCCAGGTGCGCGCGTGATCGCCTCGACCAGATACGCCCGCGCCAGCGCCACCGCATCCACCAGCACAAGCCCCCGCGCCAGCCCCGCCGCAATGCCGGAAGCCAGCGTGCATCCCGTCCCGTGCGTCGCCTTCGTCACAATGCGCGGTCCGTCGAAGAAGTGCTCGCCCCTCTCCGTCGCCAGCACGTCGACGATCACATCGCCCGGCACATGCCCGCCTTTCACCAGCGCCGCCTTCGCGCCCATGTCGAGCAGCTTCTCCGCCGCCCGCCGCTGCCCATTGATCCCATCAACAGCCTTGCCCGTCAGCACTTCGGCCTCCGGCGCGTTCGGCGTCACCAGCGCCGCCCCCGGAATCATCAGCCGCCGCACAGCGTCCACCGCCCCTTGCGGCAACAACACATCGCCTGACGTCGCCACCATCACCGGATCGATCACGCGCGGAACAGTCCTCGCAATCTCGTCAAACGCCTCGGCAATCGTCTCGACCAGCAGCTTGTCCCCCAGCATTCCGGTCTTCAGCACATCCGCGCCGATATCCTTCAACACCGCTTCCATCTGCGCCCGCACAGCCTTCGGCGGCGTCGCCACCACGCCGTTCACGCCAAGCGTGTTCTGGATCGTCAGCGCCGTGATCGCGGTCGCCGCATACCCGCCCAGCGCCGTCACCGTCTTGATATCGGCCTGAATCCCCGCGCCCCCACCGGAATCCGATCCGGCGATGATCAATACTCTGCCTTTCGGCTTGTCTTCCTTAGCGTCAGCCATGAACCCTCATAGCCGCAGAGTCGGTTTGGGGAAACGCATGGCTACCGCGAAAAAGAAGCCCGCCGCCCGCGTCGCGCCCATGAAGGCCGCCGACGCGAAGGACCTCACTGCAAAAGCCTTCATCATGAAGCTCAAGACCTTCCAGTCCGCCGACGAACTGCGGAAGATCAAGGGCTACTTCAAATCCGGCGAAGGCCAGTACGGCCATGGCGACACATTCATCGGCGTCCGCATGGGCAATGTCTTCGCCCTCGCCAAAGCCTTCGTCGAGATGAGCCCCGCTGAAATAGAACACCTGATGGAGTCAGACATTCACGAAGCCCGCGCCGGCGCGATGTCGATCATGGGCCAGCAGGCCATGCTGAAGAAAACCACCGAGGCGCGCCGCAAGGAACTCTACGATCTCTACCTGCGTCGCCACGACCGCATCAACAACTGGGATCTTGTCGACCTCGCCGCCAAGCCCGTCATCGGCCAGTACTTAGCCGACAAACCGCGCACGATCCTCCGCAAGCTCGCGAAATCGAAGAACCTGTGGGAGCGCCGCACCGCGCTCTACGCCTGCCTCTGGTTCATCATGAAAGAGAAGACCGTCGACGACACCGAGGCCGTCTGCGAGATCCTCATCAACGAGAAGGAAGAGATCATCCAGAAAGCCCTCGGCGGCCTTATCCGCTGCATCGGCATAGACCGTCCGAGGCTTCACGCCTTCCTCGACCGGCATGCAGCCACAATGCCCCGTGTAGCCCTCCGCTACGCGGTTGAGAAACTGAGTGCGGCTGACAAGAAGCGCTACATGGCGATGGGCAAGTAGCCCTCACACAACCGGCTTCTCAAACACCGTCTTGAAATCGAAAGCCTCCGCCGTCGGGCCCACGCGCGCCATCAGTTCCAGCCTCGCTATCCCTTCAGCCAGCGTCGGCAAGCGCCCCGCCTCGACCCACCACAGCGCCAGATAAGCCGGCATCTCGACGAACCATTCCGCTCGCCGCCGCATCACCGTGCGATGCGTCAGATTGCGATAGGCGAACGCCGCCAGTTGCTCGACGCTTTCCCACACCGTCATGTTGATGGTCAGCGCCGGGTCATCGCTGTCGCCCTCGCCGATCATGCGCCAGACAAATCCCGGCGACGCCTCGGCCAGCGCATTCACTTCATCCAGCGCCGCCTCGAAATCCGCATTGACCGGAGCCTCACGCGGCTCGCGGAATCTCGCAACATTGATCTGTGCGATATGCCAGACGGTCATGCCCTGCCCGCGCCCCCCTGCATCAGCACCGGGGCCGCCAGGCTCGGCGGATCAATGTCCGCCTTTCAAGCCCCCGATCGCGACGCCCTTGTAGAAGCTGTCGAGCGCCATCGTATTCACCGCATCGCCAAAGTCGACAATGCCCATCTTGCGATAGTGCTCGACCTCGAAAATGCATTTCTTGTCGCCGACCGTCAGATCGGCGCCCAGATCGGGAATATCCTTCGCCTCGATCCAGCGGAACCGGCCATAGATCGCCACCGAGCACACCTTGAAGTTCAGCCCGCTGCACGCCTTGAAGTAGGGATCATTCCGCACGTCATCGAGATAGCGGGTCACGTCCATCAGAACGAACGGCATGATCAGCCGATCAACATACTTGTTCTCGTCGAGCGGCTTCACGATATCGATCTGCCGCCCGTCCACCAGCGCGGGCCAGCCCATGTTCTGTCGAAAGCCGGCAATCGTCGCCACGGGCTTGCCGATGATGCTGGCCTGCCTGTCGTAATGGCAGATCGAGTCCACATGCGCCTGCAGCCGCTCGAACTCGATCGCTGAATAGTTCTGCCCGTCATAGTTCTGCGTCTTGGCGTCCTTGAGGATGCTGTCATTCCACTGGTCAGCCGGCACTTCCGGCATCGGCGTCACCGGCACGCCCGGCTTCGACTGCCCCGGCGGCTTGGGCAAAGGCGCATTGGGCTTCTGCGCCTCGGCAACGCCGCCCAGGGCTGCAATCAAAAGGAAAACCCCAGCAACCAGACGCACGAACCCCTCCCGCGCAAAGTCTCGCTACAGGGGTAGGCGGGAAACGGCGGGGAAACGGGCCAATCTATGTGCAGATGAGCACGCCCTCGTCCTTCGACGGACGCACGCGCAAACCTCAGTTCGACGTCAGCGCCACGAACACATCTTCCAGATCCGGCTCCTCAGTCGCCAGATCCCCGATCTTCACATTCGCCTCGCGCAGCTTGGCCAGCAGCTGCTCGATCGTCATCGCATCCGACTTGTACGTAATCGCCAGCTGCCCATCCTTGCGGATCGTCGCGTCCATACCCGCGAACGCCGACGGCGGCGCGTCAAGCGCCGTCTCCGGGCGCACCACAAGCGTCTTGTAATTCAACCGCCGCAATAGTTTCGGCGTCGGCTCGCACGCCGCCACCGCGCCATGATTGATAATGGCGATCTGGTCGCACATCTCCTGCGCTTCCTCGAGATAGTGCGTCGTCAGCACCACCGTCGTGCCGTTCGCATTCAGCTTGCGCACATATTCCCACAGCGATCGCCGCAGCTCCACGTCCACGCCCGCCGTCGGCTCGTCGAGGATCAGGATCGGCGGCGTGTGCACCAGCGCCTTCGCTACCATGAGCCTGCGCTTCATGCCGCCCGACAGCTGCCGCACATAGGCATGCTTCTTGTCGCCCAGCCCCAGCGCGTCGAGAATTTCGTCCGTCCGTCGCTCACTTGCCGGCACGCCGTAAAAGCCCGCCATCAGCTCCAGCGTCTCACGCGGGGTGAAGAACGGGTCCATGTTGATTTCCTGCGGCACGATACCCAGCGCCGCCCGCGCCTCGCGCGGCCGCTTGTCGGCGTCGATGCCCCAGATGTTCACGCTGCCTGACGTCTTGTTCACCAGCCCGGCAAGGATGTTGATGAAGGTCGATTTTCCCGCCCCGTTGGGTCCCAGCAGGCCGAAGATCGATCCGCGCGGGATCGCGAGTTCCACCCCCTTCAGCGCCTGCTTGGCGGGCATCTTCTTGGATGCCGCATAGGTCTTGGTCAGACCTCTGACATCGATAGCCAGATCGGGAAGCGCGGACGACGAATCGGACAAGTTGAACGACCTTCTGGTTGGCTCCACACCGCATTGACGGCGGCGCGGGGCAGCCCATAGGTAGGGCGCATTCCGCCGCCCCGCAAACCTGCCGGGCCATTGAGAGAACGAAATGTCGTCGTCCCCCGGAAAGACCTCTGCCCCCGCTTCTTTTGCGAACCAGCCAGAAGTGGTCGTGGTCGTGACAAAGAAGGTCGCCTGTGACGGCGTTGGCGGGGCGCTTGGCCATCCCAAGGTCTGGTACGACATGTCCGAGCAGGACTATGTCGAATGCAAATACTGCGACCGGGTCTTCGCCTTGAAAGGCGGCAGCCATGATCCCGGCATCACGGGCAAGTAGTCGGTCTTCGCCGCACCCGCGAAACCTCCCGAATCCGCCTGTAACCGGCCTGTAACGCACGTAACACTGCCAGTCGTTACGGTAATTCACCTGCCGGTCTGCC
This sequence comes from Hyphomonadaceae bacterium, assembly GCA_036795465.1. Classification (GTDB taxonomy): domain Bacteria; phylum Pseudomonadota; class Alphaproteobacteria; order Caulobacterales; family Hyphomonadaceae; genus UBA7672. The sequence continues at coordinate 15,630 of DAIRES010000007.1, read as the reverse complement.
ACTTTGCCCGCCAGAACCCGCCCAACAGCCCGTGAAACGGGCGTGGGCGAATCGCCCGGACTTCGTGGCCTGGAGGACCTCCCCGAATGACGACCCGGACCCGCACCCTGATGGGGAGCGCAGCCCTTCTTGCGCTCCTGTCGGCTGCTCCCGCCTTCGCCCAGTCGCCCGCCCAGTCGCCCGCCCAGCCCCAGCCTCAGACCGTCCAGGCGGGCCCATCCGCGGATGATCCACAGGATCGACAAGGCGATACCGTCGTCATTTTCGGCCGGGCCGAAGAGCAGATCGGCACCGCCACGTCCGCCTCCGAAGGCGTCGTGGGCTACAAGGACCTTTCCACCCGCCCGATCAGCCGCGCCGCCGAGCTGGTGGAAGTCATCCCCGGCATGATCGCCACCGAGCACTCCTCGGGCGGGAAGGCCAACCAGTACTTCATGCGGGGGTTCAACCTCGACCACGGCACTGACTTCGGCGGATTCATCGACGGCGTGCCGATCAACCAGCGCTCGCACCCGCACATGAGCGGCTATCTCGACCTCAACTTCCTGATGGCCGAGCTGGTCGAACGCGTCGAATTCAAGAAGGGCATCCAGTACGCCGAAAACGGCGACTACACGGCCGCAGGCTCAGCCTCCTTCGTCCTGTACGACAAACTCCCCGAAAACTACGTCCAGCTCCGCATCGACGAAGAGGGCGAATACCGCGTCTCCGCCGCCGGCTCGTGGGATATCGGCGAAGGCACGCTGCTGGCCGCCGCCAGCCATGAAGGCGGCGATGGCGCGTTCGACCTCCCCGCCGCTCTCGACAAGAGCACGGTGTACCTGAAGTACAGCCAGCCACTCGGCAACGCCAAACTGCGCCTCGGCTTCATCGGCTACCACAATGATTGGGTCGCCACCGACCAGATCCCGCTGCGCGCCGTGGAAGATGGCACAATCGACCGCTTCGGCTTCATCGACCCGACCAATGGCGGCAAAAGCCGCCGCTACATCGCCTCGGCCGGCCTCGACTGGGATGACGCCAGCGTCCTCGCCTACGTCCAGAAGTCCGAGCTGAACCTGTTCCACAACTTCACCTACTTCATCGACCCGGTCCTCGGTGACCAGGTCGAGCAGGTGGAAGACCGCCTCGCCGCGGGCGCGCGCGCCCGGATGGAACGCGATTTCGACCTGTTCGGCATCCGCACCGAAGGCCGTATCGGCGCCGACGTCCACATGGACTGGCTGGATGAGTCCAGCCTCTACAAGACGACGGCTCGCGTGCGTACCTCCCCCATCTCGCAGAACGCGGTCGATGTCATGGAGGCGGGTGTCTGGGGCGACCTCACCCTGCACTGGACTGATCGCTTCCGCACCACGATCGGCCTGCGCACCGACTATCTCGACGGCGAGGTCGATACGCCCGTCGCCGCCAACGCCGGCAGCGACAACGGCACGCAATGGAGCCCGAAATTCAACGCCGCCTACCAGATCTCCGACGAACTCGAGGTCTATGCCGGCTACGGCATCGGCTTCCACTCCAACAACATCATCGGCGTGGTGCAGACCGTCGATCCCGTGACCGCCGATCCAGTCGAATCCCCCAAACCCTTCTCTGAAAGCCGCGGCGGCGAAGTCGGCGTGCGCTGGGAGCCGAACTCCACCTTCAACCTCTCCGCTGCGGTCTTCACGCTCGATTTCGACAGCGAGCTGATCTACGTCGGCGACTCCGGCATTTCCGAGCCCAGCGATCCGACGCGCCGCTATGGCTTCGAAGTCGCCGCGTTCTGGAACCCGGTCGACTGGCTTGCCTTCGACGCCTCCTACGCTTACTCGCATTCGCGCTTCAAGGATGCGCCGTCCAACTTCGATCGCGTGCCCAACACCGTCGAAGGCGTCGCCGCCGCCGGCGTCACCTGGCTCCCCGGCGATGGCTGGGAAGGCTCGCTCCGCGTCCGCTATCTCGGCCCCGGCCCGCTGATCGAGGACAACTCCATCCGCGCGCCGTCGACCACACTCGTTAACGCCGGCATCTCCAAGGACCTCGGCAATTTCAAGATCGGCCTCGACATCCTCAACCTGCTCGAGAGCGATGGCTACGACATGGTCTATTTCTACGAGAGCCAGCTCGCGTCGGAGGCCTCCCCCGTGGAAGACATCCACTTCCACCCGACACACCCCCGCACCTTCGTGCTGAACCTGAAGGCCAAGTACTAGTAACGGGCGAGTTCCCTACCCAGATAATGGGCGTTCCAGCGGGTCACTGCTGAAAACCTGAGTCTTTACATGGCCACCCGCGACTCATCCGCCCCCGGATGTTTTGCGTATGGAATGTGACAACGGTTTCAGCTATGGCCTGAGCCGGGAACGGTCGGCGGCTTCAGGGCTTAGGGGACTATGCGGGCTTCAACGTCCAGATTTGTGTATTGCGTTGGCCTCCTCGCGGTGACGGCCTGCGCTGTCCTGCCTGAAGCCATTCCCGGCGCCCTGTCGGCCCGCCACACCGAAGCCGCCCCGCTGACCACCGAAGTTCGCCTTGCTCAGGCCATCCGTGGCCGCGTTGAACTCGCAACCGTCGCAACGCCTGAAGATCCTTCCCTGATGGAAGCCGTCGCCACCGAAACCGCGCTGCGCGACCTCGCCTTTTCCGACGACGTTGCCGCCACCCGCCGAGACCTGATCTACGCCCTCACCGACGAATTGTCGGATGCGCTGGCCGATCGCGAGCAGGTTGCCGCCCATTTCGAAGTGACCCACCCGGAGCGCGCGAAAGCCGACGCCGTGGTCACCGGCCTTACCGCTGCGATCAACAGCGAAGTCCACCGCAACCGCGTCTAGCATCCGGCCTGCGGCATTGACGCCCGGCGCCCAGCGCGCCAACCCTCTCCGACGGAACAATCGGCCAAAGACCGATCGGCCGGAAAATCGGGGAAACACACCATGAAGCGCATCCTTGCCGCCCTCGCCCTGCTGACCTCGGCTGCGTGCGCCACCAACGCGCCGCTTCCCGACCTCGCGCAAACGCCCGCGTCCAAGGCGCCCCGCTTCGACGACGCCATCGCCGCGTTCGAAGCCGCCGACAAAACCGCCCTGCCGCCGAGATGCGCCACGCTGTTCGTCGGCGCCTCCTCGATCCGCTTCTGGAAATCGCTGAAGGAAGACTTCCCCGACCGCACCGTCATCAATCGCGGCTTTGGCGGCTCGACCGTCTGGGAAGTCGATCACTATTTCGACCGCGTCGTCGCGCCCTACCATCCGAAGGAAATCGTCTTCTACGCCGGCGAGAACGATCTCTGGATCGACAAGCGCTCGCCGGATGAAATCTATGCCGACTTCGTGCAGTTCATGCGCCTGAAGGAAAAGTCGCTCGGCTCAACGCCCGTCTATTACATCTCCGCCAAGCCATCGAAGCAGCGCTTCGAACAGCTCGGCCTGCAGGCAACCCTGAACGGAAAAGTCAAAGCCCTCGCCGATGCGCGCAACGATCTCGCCTTCATCGACATCGTGCCCGCCATGCTCAAGCCGGACGGCAAACCGAAAGACATCTTCGTCGCCGACGACCTGCACATGACCCCGGACGGCTACGCCCTCTGGACCCCCATCGTCGACGCCGCCCTCGACGCCGGCCAGGAAGCAAAAGCTCCGGGCTGCTGACAAGACCAGACGCATGCGTGCTAGAGACCCCGCATGTCACGCCTGCCGCCCCTTCCCGACCTCGACTGGCCCGACGCGGATAACAGCGCCGCGCCGTTCGCGCGCGAGCATGGCGATGTCTATTTCTCGGGCGAGGGTCTGTCGGAAAAGCGCGCGGTCTTCCTGACCGGCTGCGGCCTGCCCGAAGCGTGGCGCGGGCGCGAGCATTTCACGGTTGGCGAACTCGGCTTCGGCACGGGCCTCAACCTGCTGGCGCTGTGGGATCTCTGGCGCCGCCACCGCCCTTCGCCCACGGCCCGGCTGGATTTTCTCTCGTTCGAAGGCGCGCTGATCGCAAAGCAGGACGCCGCCAGAATCCACGCCGCCTGGCCGGAGCTGAACGCGCTTTCCAGCCAGCTGCTCGATCGCTGGCCAGACCGCGCGCGCGGCTTCCAGCGCATCGCCCTGCCCGACAACATCACCCTGACCTTCGTGATAGATGACGTGGCGGCTTCGATCCCGCAGGCCCGCGCCCACATCGATGCGTGGTTCCTCGATGGCTTCGCGCCCTCGAAGAACCCCGCCATGTGGTCAGCCGAAACCCTCGCCCACGTCGCTCGGCTTTGTGCGCCCAACGCCCGCGCCGCCACCTACACCGTCGCCGGCGATGTGAGGCGCAACCTCGAAGCGGCAGGTTTCGCCGTTGCGAAGATGCCCGGCCATGGCCGCAAGAAGGAACGTCTCGAAGCAAGGCTAATCGCCCCCCGCACACCCGCAGCACCGTCGCCGAGAACAGTCGCGATTGTCGGCGCGGGCATTGCTGGCGCGTGCGCTGCCCATGCGTTTCTCCGGCGCGGCTGCGATGTCACCATCATCGACCGTGCGAGCCGTCCCGGCTCGGGCGCAAGCGGCAATGCGCTCGCGCTTGTCATGCCACGGCTCGACGCCGCGGACGGTCCCGCCGCACGCGCACTCGTGGAAGCATGGCTTTATGCGAGACGGTTCTATCCGGCGCTGGGCGATGACGCCGTCCAGCAGCTCGATGCAAGACACCTCCCGCGTGGCGAGAAGGAACAGCTGCGTTTCGCAAAGCTGCTGGCTGATCCTCCGGTCGACGACACGATCCTCCAGCCGCTGCAGAGCGGCGTGCGCCATCTCAACGCGATGGCGATCCGCCCGCACGTCGCCCTCCCCCGCCTGATGGATCGCGCCACGCTTCGCTTCGACACGGACCTCGCGGATACGTCGCAGCTATCGGCGGAACTCGTGATAATCTGCGCAGGCATCGGGCTGGCTGACCTGGGCCTCAACGCACCCGCGCTCGCCGGCCGCCTCGGACAGCTCGAATGCATGCCCGCATCAGGCTTGCCCAACGCAATCGCGGATGGCGGCTATGCGGTTGAAGCGTTCGGCGAGCTGGTCTTTGGTGCAACATTCGAGGCCGCCAATGGTCCGCCCCAGATCACGGACGCAGCACGCGTGCACAACCTCGAAACGCTGGCTCGCCTTCGCCCGGATATCACGCCAGCTGAAACCATCTCGCGCGCAGCGATCCGCGCCACCACGCAAGACCGCCTGCCGTTCGCGGGCGCCATGGCGGACAACGAAAAGGCGCCGGACGGCACTCCGGCGCCTCTCAGTCCTCACCGCCTTATCGGCGGCCTCGGCTCGCGCGGCTTTCTATGGGCGCCGCTACTTGCCGAGCTAGTCGCATCGGAAGCCTTCGGTGAACCCTCGCCCATTGAGGCGAGCGTCGCCGAATGCCTTGACCCCGGGCGATTTCAGGCCCGCGCTCTCAGGCGCGGGGGCTAGTCTCTGTTCTGCGCAGCCGCTCGATCTCGTCGGCCAGCCTGCGATCATCATCGGTGACGAGCTTCTCGAGCACGCGCACCCTGTCTTTGAGCTTGGCGATGTCGCTGTGCATCTCGCCAACAACGCCGCGTAGTTGCTCGGCCTCTTCGCCATATCCCTGGCGCTTGGCCTTCACCTTCTCGCGCTCAAGCCTCATCCCGCCGGTGATGACACTCGAAATCGTACCGATCACGATCACTGCAAGAACGAACTCGAAGAAGTTCATTGTACGCCCCTATCGCCGAAGGTCTTCGCTGCGAAGCCGGTCGATCTCGCTCGCAAGCTTGCGATCATCGTCGGTCATCAGTCGCTCGAGAACCGCAACACGATCCTTCAGGCGGTGCAGTTCAGCCACGACCTCGCCGTTCGATGCATCAGAGCCGCGTTGTTCGCGCATCATGTCGAGCTTCATCTTCTGCGACTTGATGAGGTAGCCGCAGATGACGGCGATGATGCCACACGTGATGCCGAGGAGCGGGATCAAAACCCCAATCGAGTTCATATCACTACCCTCTCATCGTGTCGGCGGCGCGGAGCCGTTCGATGTCGCCAGCCAGCTTGCGGTCATCGTCTGTCGCCAGCCGTTCAAGCACCTGCACGCGCTCGCGCAGTTTGGCCATCTCGGCCTGGTTCGCGGCGAGGATCTGCTCGATCCGGCCCGCATCGCCAACACCGGCCTTCAAGGCCAGCCGCTTGTCCTCGTGGGCGATGCCCATCTTCACGATCTGCACGGTGGCGTACAGAACAATGCCGATCCCGACGACTATACTGATCGCGACCCATTCCATCAGGCTTGTCCCCTGTCCGCGCCGCGCAGCTTCTCGATCTCGGCCGCGAGACGCCGCTCGTCATCGACGGCCAGCTTTTCAAGCACGATCAGCCGCTCGCTCATCGAAGTAATCAGCTTCTCCATGGCCGCGACTTTTGTCTTCAGCTCGGCAAGCTCGGACGGGGGCGCCGATTGCTGCCCGTGGGGGCCGCCCATGCCCCAGCTGGCCGCATCAAGGCCCCAGAATTTCGGGTCGCCGAAATGGCTCCAGTCGCCGGCTCGCGCATGTCGCGCCGCACGCCGCGCACGCCAGGCGGCGCGCTTGGCTTCGCGCACCGCGCGCCAGGTATCGCCGCTCTTGCCGAACCCGCCATGGCCATTCTGATCGTGCATCAAGGACGTCCCTCCTGACACTCAGTCGCGCAATTTCTCGATCTCGGCGGCGAGGCGCGCTTCCTCATCCGTCTGCACTTTCCCAAGCACGATGGCGCCGTGATCTTCACGGTCCAGGTATTTCCGGGGCGCCACAGGAGGCTCACGCGGCGCAGGAGCAGTTGCGGGCTTCGTCGTATCGTCGATCATGCCGCTCTCCTTTTATTATTGGTTTGTTGTCAGACCGGCGGCCGGTCGCGGCCGCGCAGGCTGTCGATCTCGCGCGAAAGGCGGCGGTCATCGTCCGTCACCAGGCGTTCAAGCACCGCGACGCGATCCGTCAGCTTTTCGATCTGCGCCTGCATGGCACCCATGACGGCCGCTTCTTCGCGCGAGCCGCCACGGGCCGCTTCGGCCCGGCGGTTCTTGCCCTGCTGCACGATCCAGACGATGGCGACCACCATCAGGAACGGAGCAACGACTGCGATAGTACCTTCCATCTCAAAGCCCCGTGGCCGTCAGCGACGCCGTCGGGCGCCAGTCAATTTCGATATTGCAGTGCGGAGGGCAGCCTCGCGAAGCCACGCCCATGGTCAACCCCTGGTCGCCGCCGCCGAACACGAGCGTCATCTCGCCGGCTTCGAGGTGGACGACGCCCAGACGGGCGCCGACGATAAGCCCTGACATGCCAGTCACGAGCAGTGCAGCTGCGCAGGCGAGTCTGATGTGAAGTGCGCGATCCATCTTGTCCCTCTTTTGTTGGGGCTCTTGGTCCGGGTCGTGTCTGGCGCAGGCGACGGTCTGGCGTGGGAGGAGATTTGCCGTCGCCCGGCTCGTATCAGTCTAGCGTCCTTCGAGATCGCGGAATTCGCGGCGGAGTTTCCATTCCTCGGAAGTCACCGCACGCTCCATCCGCGCCAGCCGGTCGTCCATATCCTTGAACTTGTACCGGATGTTCGAAAACGTCTCACGCGGCCGATCTGACACCGACGTCCAGAACCGCTCCTCGTCGGGCGTCAGATTACGCGGGCGGTATGGCTGGTAAGGCGTGATGGCCCAAATCACCAGGTAAACCGGGAAGATGAAGCCGACGCCGGCGAACATCAGCACCGCGGCGCCGATGCGTGTGACGGTCGGGTCCCAGCCCATGCGGTCGGCGATGCCGCCACAGACGCCGGCGATGACCTTGTCACGTGAGCGGTAGAGCCGCTTCGGGTTCGGGGAGGAGATGTAATCGTCGCGCATCAGTTGATGTCTCCACGGGTGCTGTGGGTCGGACGCGGGCGGGCCGGAGCGGCATCGGGCTCGATGAGACGCTCGAGGGTTTCAATGCGGCGCTCCATCGTGCGGGCGGAGCGCCAGAGATCCTCGAGCATCCGCTCGTCGTCTTCCGTGAGATTTTTCGAAGAGCGGTTCTTCGAAATGTAGTGCAGGATCATCCACGGAAGGACGACGAACAGCGAGACAATGGCGACAAGGCCAAGTCCCATTCCCATGACCGCTTCGCCTTGCATCAGACGCCCTCGCCTTCACCAGCTGCTTTCCGACGGGCCGGAGCGGGCGTCGGTGACGGTGCGCCGCCACGACGGCGCTTGATTTCCGCCAGTTCCTTCTCGATCGACTCTTCGGCAGCCAGTTCCTGGAACTGCGCTTCGAGTGAACGGTCGCCGACATTGATGAGGTCGGCATAGGCTTCCATCTCGTCGACCTTGCGTTCGATCTGGCCGTAACGGCGCATCGCTTCGTCGACCTTGTTGACCTCGATGCGCGAGCGCATCGCGATGCGGTGTTCGGCGGCTTCACGGCGGACAACGAGCGCACGATGTTTCGTTTTCGCTTCGTCGAGCTTGGCTTGCAGCTTCTCGAGATCATCCTGGCGACGGACCGAAACTTCCTCGATCGCTTTCAGCGCCTGACGGCGGCTGTCGATCTCGCGTTCGGCGCGTTGCTTGGCCGAGAGGGCGCCGCGGGCGAGGTCTTCGCGCCCCTTTTCCACGGCGAGCTCGGCTTTGGCTGTCCAGTCGAGACGGGTCTGTTCGAGCGTGGTGATGTCGCGCTCGTATTCCTTCTTGTCCGCCATGGACCGCGCAGCGGCCGAACGGACCTCGACGAGGCAGTCTTCCATCTCCTGGATGATCAGACGGGCGATCTTCTCCGGATCCTCCGCCTTATCCAGCATGGAATTGATGTTCGAATTGATGATGTCGGAGAGTCGGGAGAAAACGCCCATATCAGAACCTTTCGTCTAATCTTCTCGGGGGGATGGTCTTCTTGTTTTTCTTCAGTGTGCCGATGAAGAGGAGGATCAGAAGAGGATGCGAGCCACGATGAAGCCGGCGAGGAAGAAACCCCAGCTTTCAAACGGCCTACGACCGAGCCAGCTTCCGAAACGACCCAGTGGGCTGGGCTTCTGGTAAGGATCCTGGCGGTCGTAGTAGCTCATCATCTGCTCCTGCTTGTTGCCAGTGTTGTCCCGGCATGAATCACTTGATTGCAACCGTCGTGCCAAGTTTTTGGTAACCACGCTTGTCCTTGTTTTTGCTGACTATTGTTGATTTTCTCCACATCGCATCTTAGCGATTTGGCAAATTCCACCACGAAAAGATTGGCGTATTCGACCATCGAGTGGTAATTCTAGCCATATGGCGACACCCTCACCTCCAGAACTCATCGGCCAGTCGGCGACGTGGTTGGAGTCGCTCGAGCGCGTGTCGCTCGCGGCGCTGGTGGAGCGTCCGATCATGGTGATCGGCGAGCGGGGCACCGGCAAGGAACTGATCGCCGAACGCCTCCACTACCTCTCCCCTCGCTGGGAGAAGCCATTCGTGAAGGTGAACTGCGGCGCGCTCTCCGAAGACCTGCTGGACTCGGAATTGTTCGGGCATGAGGCGGGGGCATTCACCGGCGCCACCAAGCGGCGTCAGGGCCGCTTCGAACAGGCCAATGGCGGCACGCTGTTCCTGGATGAAATCGCCACAGCTTCGATGCAGGTGCAGGAGAAGCTGCTGCGGGTCGTGGAATATGGCCAGTTCCAGCGGCTGGGCGGCGAAGACACGATCACCACCGATGTGCGCATCGTCGCCGCGACCAACGTCGACCTGCCCGCGCGCGCGGCCGAAGGGCGTTTCCGCGCCGACTTGCTGGATCGCCTCGCCTTCGACGTCATCACGCTGGCGCCGCTGCGCGCAAGGCCGGAGGATATCATCCTGCTGGCAGAGCATTTCGGCCAGCGCATCGCGCGCGAACTGGAGGGCGACTTTCCCGGCTGGTCGCGCAAGGCTCTGGAGGCGATGTGCGACCACCCCTGGCCGGGCAATGTGCGCGAGCTGCGCAATGCGGCCGAGCGCGCGACTTTCCGCGCCATGGCGGCCCAGGCCAACGGCGCGCCGACCGGCCCGGTTGGCATCACGGCTGACTTGCTGGACCCGTTCAATTCCCCCTGGCGGCCGCCCAAGGACCTTTCCACGCCTGCCCCCTCGCTGGCGCCGCCGGCGCCTGTGATGCAGGCCGTCATTGTGGAAGCGAAGCCCGCCGCGCTGCCCGCCGATGGCGAGCCCGTCGATCTTAACGCTCTGGTTGCCGATCTGGAAAAGCGCCTGATCCAGAATGCGCTGGAGGCCTGCCGCGGCCACCAGCGCAAGGCTGCGGACCATCTGGGCCTGAGCTATCACCAGATGCGGGGGCTGCTCAGAAAATACGGTTATGGCCGCGACGGGACGGCCAGCGAAACCAATTCTTCAGGTTCAGGCAACGAGGCGCTAACCGAGACGGAGTAAGCAGCATGAATGGCGCGCACCTCTGATCGAACGCAATTCCTCGGCCTGGCCTTCGACCCGATCGGGCCCGACGAAGCCGCGCGCACCATCGCGACCCGCGCCCGCAAGCTCGAACCGTTTGCCTATGTGGCGACGCCGAATGTCGACCACATCGTCAGGCTGGATCGCAAGCCGGAGCTTCGCCCGCTCTATGCCGATGCGTGGCTGAACCTGTGCGACAGCCGCATCCTCGAAATCTTCGCGGAAGTCTCGCGCCTGTTCATTCCGGCGGCGCCGGGGGCAGACATCGTCGAGCTTCTGTTCCGTCATCACATCGGACGCAATGACCGGATCGTGGTGATCGGCGGATCAGCCGAGATCGTCGCGGCCATGCGCCGCCCGTACGGCCTGACCGATGTTCGCCGGTTCGATGCGCCGTACGGCCTGAAGGACGACCCTGCCGCGCGCGCCCAGTGCGTGAAGTTCATCCGCGACAACCCCGCCCCATTCGTCTTCCTGGCCGTCGGCTCTCCGCAGCAGGAGATGATCGCGCACGAGGCGATGACATCGGGCGATGCCGTTGGCGTTGCGATCTGCTGTGGCGCGGCGCTGGAATTCCTCGCAGGCGAAACCAGACGCGCGCCGGGCTGGATGCGAGCCAACCGTCTTGAGTGGCTGCACCGGCTTGGCTCTGAGCCGGGCCGGCTGTGGCGGCGCTATCTCGTCGATGGTCCGCGCATTCTGCACATCTGGCGACGCTGGTCGGCCGCGCCGCACTGATCTTCCGCAGGACGCTGCGCCATGCCAATGTTGCTCCGCTGAGGGGACGACATGGCCGGGGACCGCCGGGTTTTCATTTTCTGGGACGCAGAGATCGACGGCCCGTTCCGGCGGAAGCTGGAGCGTGCGCTCGTTGCCCTGCAGGTTGAATTCGCCGACGGCTCGCAAGTCGATTTTGATCCGGATGCTGTCGCGCCCGTGAAGCTTGTCGTGCTGTCTCCGGCAAGCCAGTCGGCGCCGGAAGATGCGGATATTGTTGTTCTGGGCGGACCGGGAGAGTTTCACACGCGATCAGCACTGCGGCTGGAAGCGTCCGACATAGATGGACGAACGCGGAAGTGGATCGCGCTCGCCGACAAGCTTGGTCAGAAGCTCGGCAGGCCCGCATTGGCGAAGTATGCGGCCGACGGGACGCTGGAAGAACAGCGCGCACTATCGCTCGCCTTCCCTGCCGATCCGCTGTCCAGGGATTTTGCGCCCAGCCATTCGCCGGAAACTTTGATGGAAAGAGCCGCCGCTGCAGAAGCGCGCGCCGAAGCCGCCGAGCGCGCAATCGCGACCGCGCAGCTGAACGAGGCCACCGCCATCCGCGAGCGGAGGGCGATTGAAGCAACGATCGCGGCGGAGCGTTCGCGCATCAGCGAACTTGAGCGAGACGTGAAACGCCTTTCCGCCCTGAGTGAGTCGACTGCGTTTGCGCTTGCATCCCTGCCTGCCGATGTTCGCGGCGTCGTCAGCGAAGCGCGCGAGCACGCGTGGCGCGCCCGCCTTGCCGCCGCCCACGCAACGAAGGCGGCTGCGGTTCATCCCGAGGCGCTGGTGTGGAAGAATGGCGCCGCCTATTCGGGCGAGACGGTCAACCGGCAACCGCATGGCGCCGGCATCATGGTCTTCATGCAGGGCGCCAGAGAAGTCGCGCGCTATGCAGGTGAGTTCATTGACGGCGCGCGGGCCGGTCATGGCATTGCCACGTCTGATGACGGCCTCGTCTGGACCGGCGCGTGGAAAGACGATCAGGCATGCGGGCACGGACTTCTCGAAGCGCGTGATGGACAGCGCTTCGAAGGCGAAGTCGCGCCCGATGAAAGCGGATCGCCCCGGCAGGTGCGCGGGTGGGAATGGGGCGCGATGGATGGCTCCGCAAAGAAGGCGCAGCCGCATCACATGACGACTCCCGCCCTTCCCTCGCCTCAGGCAGCGGGCGGCTGATTTCCGAAAGCCGGCACAAAGCCCTTGCAAACGTTGGCCGGCATGATACTTAAGTATCTGCTTAAGTGTTGGAGCCGCGATGCAGGCCGCCCTTCTCGACCGGACATTTCATGCGCTGAGCGATCCGACGCGGCGCGCGATGGTGCAGCGGCTGTCGCGCGGGCCCGCGTCGGTCAGCGAACTGGCAAAGCCGCTTTCGATCTCGCTGCCGGCGGTGATGCAGCACCTGCAGGTTCTCGAAGGAAGCGGCCTCGTTCGATCCGAAAAGATCGGGCGCGTGCGAACATGCAGCGTGGAGCCGAAAATGCTGAACCTCGCCGAACACTGGATCGCGGAACGCCGCGCGCAATGGGACCGCAGGCTCGATCGGCTCGCGGATTATCTCGACGCCACGGCGAGCGAGAACGATAACGACAGGAAAGAGCCAGAATGACCGCCGCACGACTGCTGTTCGCCAAGCTCGAAGTCGAGCTGGCTGCGCAAGCCTGACGCAAAGAGGATCGACCGATGGCGCTGAAGCTTTATTACCACCCGCTCTCTTCCTATTGCTGGAAAGTGCTGATCGCTCTTTACGAAGCGGGCGTTCCGTTCGAGCCGGAGCTTGTCGATCTCGGCGATCCGGAAGCGCGCGAGCGTTTCATCCGGATGACGCCGCTGGGCAAGTTTCCTGTGCTGGTCGATGAGGACGCCGGAAAGGGATTTCCGGAATCCAGCATCATCATCGAGTACCTTTCGATCAAGCATGCAGGCGCCGCCAAGCTGATCCCGGCAGACAAGGACCTCGCGCTGCGGGTTCGGTTGTCGGACCGTTTCTATGACCTGCATGTACACGACAAGATGCAGCGCATTGTCGGCGACCGGTTGCGGCCCGCGGACAAGAAGGATGCATTCGGCGTCGAGAAACTGCGCAACGAACTTGAGATCGCGCTGTCGCTGGTTGACCGCGACATGGGCGAGGGCGGCTGGGCGACCGGGCTGACATTCACGATGGCCGACTGCGCGGCAGCGCCTGCGCTCTACTACGCCAACCAGGTCGCGCCGTTTGGCGACGGGCATGCAGGCGCGGCGCGGTATCTCGATCGGCTGATGGCGCGGCCTTCTTTTGCGCGCGTGCTGGCCGAAGCCGAGCCGTATTTTGCGATGTTCCCGAAATCCTGAGAGACGACCATGACCGACAGCAAGACCAAGCACGCCATCTTCACGATCGAGCGTACGTTCAAGGCGCCGCCGAAACGCGTCTTCGCGGCGTGGGCGACACCCGAAGGCAAAGCCGCATGGTTCGGCGGCCCTTCGGGCGACAGCGTCGAGGAGATCCGCGAGTTCAACTTCCGCGAAGGCGGCAGCGACCGGCTGCGCGGGCGTTGGAACAATGGAAGGGTCTCGGACTACAAGGCTACCTACTGGGAGATCATCCCGGACAGGCGCATCGTCTATGCGTATGAGATGTTCATGAACGACAGCTTCCGCATGTCGGTGTCGCTTGCAACCATCGAGTTCGAGCCGGCGGGTGCGGGCACGAAGATGACGGTGACTGAACAGGGCGCTTTCCTCGAGCCGTTCGATCAGGGTGGCGATGACGCCGGTGGGCGCGAGCACGGCACCAACTGGCTGATGGACAAGCTCGTCGCCTATCTCGACGGCTAGCGGCGCCGATCTCCAAGAATGCTGGATAGGCGTGGCGGCGTGGGCGCGCCCTGCCCTGCGGCTGCGCGATCGGCGCGGCGGCGGCGGATGGGGGCGTCGCGGATGATCGTCAGGAAGACGATGCCAAGATCGACGGCGATCGAGGCGAACAGGGCGAGGAAAGCCTTGTCGTCGAACTGGAAGTCGCGACTGCCTTCGAACTTCAGGCCGAGGGGTTGGGCGATCCACTGGATCAGGCCGAAGAAAGCGGCGCGCGTTGCTTTCGGGCCTTCGAGGAATTCGAATTCGGGCGTGGTGACGGGTTCGACCGCGCGAAGCTGCGCCGATGCAGCGGTGAGTTTTTCGTTGAGGACGACGTCCCAGCAATAGCCCGGATCCGCGGCGCGGGCGGGATCGGCGCTGCCGGGGCGTTGTGGATCGGGGCCGACTTCGGCGGCGAGCGAGACGAGGCGATCTGCGAAGGCGGTTGCATGCAGCGCGCGGAGATCGTTGGCGGCGTTGGCGAAGGCGCGGGATTCTTCGTGAACGCTGGTGAAGAGCGCGCGGCGTTCGGCTGATGCGAGTTGCGAGGCGGTGCTGAGCTTTTCAAGCGTGGCGCGTTCGGATGCGGGAAGATCGAGCGAGGCTGGCGGAGGAGCGCGATTGACGAGAGCGGCGACCTGCCGTTCGAGCCGGGCGCGCTGGGTTGCAACCGGGGCGATCCAGACGGTGCGGACTTCGGCGCCGAGATTCTGGGCGCGATCCGCGAAGGCGAAGCGGCTGCGCATGAGGGGGCCCTCGCCCGGCGTCGAGCCGGGATGATTGGCGCAGGTGCGACCGTCGGCTGCTTCGGTCTGGGCGCGGGCGGAAGCGAGGGCGGCGACATCGGTGGTGGCGCGTTCGGAGGTTTCGAGTGCGGCGGAGGTTCGGGTGATTGAACCCGAGAGATCGGTGATGACGCCTTCGAACTGCCGCTCGGTGAACTCCTGGCCGGCGAGTTCTTTCCAGAAGAAGCCGTAACCGAAACCGACGGTCCAGATTGCGAAGAGCAGGTAGAAGAAAAACGAGATCAGCCTGATCCACCATGAACCACCCGCGACGAGGTGATGGAGGGCGACCATCATGGCGGTGACGACGAAGAGCGTGGTGGCGACGGTGAAGGCGAGTTCGAGGGCGGAGAGGCTGCCATTGTCTGTGTTGGCGGCACGGAGGTCAGCGAAGCCGAGGCCGGTCGCGAGGACGGAGAGCAGGAAGAAACCCAGGAGTGCAAAACCGGACAGGCCGCGTGGTGAAAACGGCGCGGTCAGCCACCGCCATCTTCCGATGCCCCTGCCCCCAGTCGTCACGAAATTCCCCCGCCCATCGCGGCTCACCCTAGACGGGTGGCCAAGGCAATTGGAGTCCGTTTTTTTGGCGCCGGTGGTGAATTCCCTGCCCGATTTGCGACCGGCCAGCTGCTTTTACATGGGCTTGGGGTGGGTATATTGATGTATGATCAGGACTCTTCCGTGTTCTGACATTATCGTTTCGACATATGGCTGGGTTCGGCTCCGTTTGATGGGCCGAGTGGTGAGGGATTTTCTTCACCCGACCTCGAAGCAGCATCGGCGCATGTCATGTTCAATTCGACAGGGCGCAAGCGCTTCAAGACCCGGCGGGA
>DAIRES010000089.1:0-13634 GCA_036795465.1 Hyphomonadaceae bacterium | reverse complement strand
CGCACACCGTCGTCATCGTCAGCCACGACCGCGACCTGCTCAACCGCTCCGTCACGCACATCCTCGCGCTCGAAAACACAAAGCTCGTCCTGCAGGCCGGCGGATACGACACCTACCTGCAACGCCGCGCCGAGCGCACGCAACACCTCGCGGCGCAGAAGGAAAAGCAGGACGTCCAGCGCGCCCACATGCAATCCTTCATCGACCGCTTCAAGGCGAAAGCTTCCAAGGCCGCTCAGGCCCAGAGCCGCATGAAGATGCTTGAGAAGATGACGGTCATCACCGTGCCGCTGGCCGAGCGCACGATCCCGTTCAAGTTCTACGAGGTGGAGGAGCTGGCGTCTCCCATTCTCGAACTCGACAAGGTCGACATGGGCTATGCCGCTGGCAAGCCCGTGCTGGACCGCGTCAGCCTGCGTCTCGACTTTGACGACCGTATCGCAATCGTCGGCGCCAACGGGCAGGGCAAGACGACGCTGGTGAAATCCATCGCGCAGAAACTGCCTCTGCTGCAGGGCGTGCGACGCGCTTCAAAGAATCTCCGCATCGGCT
This sequence comes from Hyphomonadaceae bacterium, assembly GCA_036795465.1. Classification (GTDB taxonomy): domain Bacteria; phylum Pseudomonadota; class Alphaproteobacteria; order Caulobacterales; family Hyphomonadaceae; genus UBA7672. The sequence continues at coordinate 13,082 of DAIRES010000089.1, read as the reverse complement.
ATTTTAGCCAGGACCAGCTCGACGAGCTGCGCGCGGGCGAGACCGTGCTCGAGCACGTGAAGGATCTGCTTCCCAATGCAGGTCAGGCGCAGGTGCGCGCGCTGGCGGCTCAGTTCGGCTTCGGTCACGAGAAGTGCGAAACCAAGGTCGACAAGCTCTCAGGCGGCGAGAAGGTGCGCCTCCTGATGGGGCTCACCACCTACAAGAAGCCGCACATCCTCATCCTCGACGAACCGACGTCGCACTTGGACATCGATAGCCGCGAAGCGCTGATCTATGCGCTGAACGAGTTCAACGGCGCCGTGCTGGTCATCACGCACGACACCTATCTCGCCGAAGCGACAGCCGACCGTCTCTGGCTGGTCAATAACGGCAAGGCCAACCCGTATGACGGCGACCTTGCCGACTACAAGGCGCTGGTCCTCGCAGCTGACCGCCCTGAAGAAAACAAGCAGCACGCTATCGCCCGCGCCGAAATCGCGGCCGCTGCTGCAAAAGCGGAAGAGAAGGTTGCGGCGAACTCGGAGAAGCCCAAGCCTGCCGCGAAGATGTCCTTCAAGCAGAAGCACCGTCTGGAAACTGCCGAGAAGGAAGTCGAGAAAGCCCGCGCCGCGCTGGAACTACTCGACCGTGATCTCGGCGATCCCGATACCTTCACGCACAAGGCCGACGCCGAAGCCAAACTGAAAGGCCGCGCCAAGCTGCAGGCGCAGCTCGACAAGGCCGAAGCAGAGTGGCTTGAGGCGCTGGAAGCGATCGAGGGCGCTTAGCCTGACAACAAAGGCGAGCGACTAAGCCGCCCCGCCACCACCGCCGCCGCCGCCTCCACCCCCGCCGCCACCGCGGCTCTGGGTCCGGCGCAGCATCTGGCCGTGGCCGCCGCCGAAATTGCCTTTGCCGCCCTTGACCTGCTTGGGATCAAAGCCGCCCTTCTTGCCGGGCGCGCCCGGAGCGCCGCCCTTGGTCCGCTGGTCGGATGTGCCGTGCAGCTTTTGCCACAGAGCCTTGGCGTGTTCGCTCTGGCTGGGATGATCGTGTCCGGTGGCCTCGGTGTGGTCTTCAGTGGGCTTGCCGGCGGTTTCCGCCTTGGCCGATTTCGCCGGCTTCTTTGGGGTGGCCATTGGACGCTCCTTTATCGGGGCGTGTAGATCGCCCTTTGTTTCAATGTAGGCCGCTCGATCTCCAGACGCGAGGGGGTCACCCCGGCGGCCTTCATCTTCGACTCAATCCAAAGGAGGATGTGCTCGAAGGTGGGCTTTTCAAGGCCCGGTATCTCGTTCAGCACCGAATGGTCGAGTTCAGACAGGGTCTGGCGCAGAAGGGTCTCCAGCGCCCCAAGATCCATCACCCAGCCATCCTGATCCGGATGGGCTGAGGCGACACTGGCCGTCACGACGAACGAGTGGCCATGCACGCGCTTGTAATGCGCGGCGCCGGCGTCGGCCTCGATGTAATGGCTGGCCTCGAAGCTGGCCGTTGCGCTGATCTCGAACATTGTCAGTCTCAGATACTTTGGCTCAGATATTCAGGGTCCACCACGCGAACCCGGCCAGCGAGGGCCTTAACCGCGCCATGCGGCAGGCGACCCCGTCGACGGCGGGATATACGTCGGGCTTGTCGGTCTGCACAACCGCCCCCAGCACGCCCGCCTGAGCCAGGCAAAGATCGAGGATTTCCCCGCAAAGGGTCTCCTGCAGGTTGAAATGGCGCTCCGCCGCCAGTTTCAGCACCCCTTCGCGCACGAAATCATAGTCCTGAACGCCCGAAACCTCGTCTCCGGCAGGCGGCGGTCCGGGCAGGATCAGCACCACGGAGACATCGACCTTCTGCCGAGCCGCCAGCTCGAACGCATGAAACCCGATCGAAGCGGATGCCTCGATACGGCGGAGCCACACAAAATAGACCTCGGGAAAGCTGCTCATCAGCGCGTCTCGAACATCACGTCGCGCGCGGCGGCGACAAGCCGCTGCCCGTTGTCGACATGCATCACCTGTCCCGTCAGCGCGGCATTGCCCATCAGGAACTCCAGCGCCGACGCCACATCATCGAGTGCGATCGGTCGCTGCATCGGATTGCGCGAGGCGACGATCTCGAACTCCGCCTGCGTCTGGTCATAGCTCGGCAGCAGCAGGCCCGGCGCAATCGCATTCACACGCACAGCTGGTGCGAACGCCCGCGCCATCATGTCGGTTGCCGCAAGCAGCGCGGCCTTGCTCATCGTGTAGGAATAGAAATCCGGGTTCATCGCCCACAGCTTCTGGTCAAGCATGTTGACGATGCAGTTGTCGCGCGCCGGATCAGCCTGCGCCACGAACCGCTCAGAGAGCAGGGCGGGCGCCCTCAGGTTCACCGCCATCGCGCGATCGAACGCGGCAATGTCCATTGCGCCTGGCGCATCATAGTCGAAAACCGACGCCGAATTCACCAGCCCAGACAGCGGCCCGCCAGCCAGCTGCCCCGCCTGATCGACCAACGCGCACGCTGCTGCATGATCGGCGAGGTCAGCCGAGATCGCCCATACGTTCGGATTGGCCTCGCGCAACTGCGCACACAGCTGCTCGGCTTCAGCGGCATTCGTGTGGGCGTGGATCACCACGCCATGCCCCGCCGCGGACAGCCGCTCGACAAGCCGCCGTCCGACGCGCTTGGCGCCGCCCGTCACGAGTATGCGTTTCAGGCCCGTGGTCATGGCCTGTCTTGAGGCGACCCATGCGTGCCGGTCAAGCCTCAGGCCGGGCCTTGCGCTGTCTTAACCCTAGAAAGGCGGGCTTCCGCCACCTCCGCCACCGCCTCCGGGGCCGCGTCCGCCGCCGCCACGGCCGCCGCCGCGTTGCTGCCCCCCGCCCGGCGCGCCCTGTCCGCCGCCCTGCATCCGCATCGGCGCGTCCATCAGCATCTCTGCCCGGGTCAGCACCTTGTCGCCATTCCTGTCGAGCCGTTCGAATTCATGCCGCAACCCTGTTGCAAACTCGAATGCCGTCACGGTGTAGTTCATATCCGTGTCCATGGAGCGCAGGTCGGGCAGGGCTCCCCCATCTCCCAACGCGATCTTGCCCCAGTCGATCATCTCGAACCCGGTGATGACACCGCTGCCATCCACATCCGCGCGCGTGAACTCCGTGTCGATTGCCGCATCCAGCTCATCCGCAGTCACCACCAGATCGCGGTTCGCATCCATGCCGGTGAACAGAAGCGCGACCGGACGCGTGATCTTTGCTTCCTGCAACACGCCAGCGCCCGGCCCTCCCGGCGGGCCGCCACCCGGCGGTCCATCTGGCGGCCCCGACGCACAGGCCGATACGATCAATCCCGCCGCAATCGCTGCGACGCGAACAACAATGCTACGCATGAAATCCCTCCACGCCAATCAGCGCGCAGGTTCACGCCCGGGGCGTCGCGTCAGTGTCCCGCAGTTGTCGCAGAGTGTCGCGCGAGCAAGGCGTTTTGGCGCCGCCCGATCAGTTGGCGACGAACTTGCCGTCGGTCATCGACTTCGTCGGCGGCTCGCCATCCAGACGCAGGCCCTGCCGCCAGTCCCATGGCGCAACGAACTCGCCCGCCCAGACGCCGGCCTTCGCTTCGCGCGCCTTCAGCTCGGCCGGCACATACGCCGTCGAATAGCTGCGATAGGCGAGGGCATGCCCGTGCGCCACCAGCCAGCCCTGAATACTCTCGCCCCGCACGCTGCAATCGCCCAGCGACCGGCCATAGCGATCCTTGCCCGTCACATCGCACGACACGGGGTTGCGATTGATCCAAGCATCCAGCGCGTTCGCCGCTGCCGTGCCACAGCGATAAAGCTTGCCGTCGCTGTCCTTGCACTTCTGGCCAGACTCCGGCGCATCGACGCCATTGAGGCGGAAACGCTGCCCATGAATATCCAGCGTATCGGCATCCACCACCGAGGCCGTGCCCACAATCGCGCTTCCGCTGGCCGCAGGCGCGGTTCCCGCCTCTGTCTCGGCATTGGGGCCAGACGGCGTCTGGGCCGTGTCCTGTCCGCCGGGAATCGGGGCGGAGGCATCCCCGCCGGATGCGACCGAACCGCCTATGTCGATGCCCGGAACGACCCCGGCTTCCGCCAGGAAAAACCAGATACCAGCCGCGGCGGCGCCCAGTATGGCGGCCACAAGCGACGCAGAGCCCGATCGGCCCCGTTTCCGGCTGCGGGGATGGGATTGGGATGTCTTGCGTTTGGCCATGCCCGCAGGCTGACCGCGCTTTTCTTACGTATTGGTTTATGCGGCCAATTCGACCTTGCGCCCGGGGGGGCATTCGTGTCCTTTGCGCCCGGATTTCAATGGAGAATCCAATGACCGGCGTAGTCGTTGTCGGAGCTCAGTGGGGCGACGAGGGGAAGGGCAAGATCGTTGACTGGCTGTCCAGCCGGGCCGACGTCATCGTCCGCTTCCAGGGCGGCCACAACGCCGGCCACACGCTCGTCATCGACGGCAAGGTGTTCAAGCTGAACCTGCTGCCCTCCGGCGTCGTGCGCGGCGGCAAGTTGTCCATCATCGGCAACGGCGTCGTGGTTGATCCGTGGCACCTGCTCAACGAGATCGCATCGATCGGTCAGTCCGGCGTCCATCTCGGTCCGGACGATCTCATTCTCGCCGACAACGCCGTCCTCATTCTCCCGTGGCACAAGGATATCGACGCCGCGCGCGAAGAAGCCGCCGCCGGCGCACAGATCGGCACCACCCGCCGTGGCATCGGCCCGGCTTATGAAGACAAGGTCGGCCGCCGCGCCATCCGCGTCGCCGACCTTGCTGACCCTGCCGCGCTCGACCTGAAACTTGATCGCCTGCTGGCCCACCACCGCCCGCTCCGCGCCGGCCTCAACCTGCCGGAGCCCGACGCCGAACAGCTCAAGAAAGACCTGCTCGCCATCGCGCCGCAGATCCTCGCCTACGCCCAGCCCGCATGGGAACGCCTAGATCAGGCCGTCCGCCTCGGTCGCCGCATCCTGTTCGAAGGCGCGCAGGGCGTCATGCTCGATGTCGATCACGGCACCTATCCGTTCGTCACATCGTCCAACGTGGTGTCAGGGCAGGCCGCGGCTGGCTCGGGAACCGGGCCCGGCGCGATCAACTATGTGCTCGGCCTCGCCAAGGCCTACACCACCCGCGTCGGCGGCGGCCCGTTCCCCACCGAGCAGGATAACGAGATCGGCCAGCGCCTCGGTACAGTCGGCCACGAGTTCGGCACCAACACGGGGCGCGCCCGTCGCTGCGGCTGGTTCGACAGTGTGATGGTGCGGCAAGCCTGCGCCGTCTCCGGCGTCACCGGCCTTGCGCTCACCAAGCTCGACGTGCTCGACGGCTTCGACGAAATCCAGATCTGCACGCACTACAAGCTGGGCGACAAGATCATCAACCACTTCCCCGCTGGCATGACAGATCAGGCCAACGTCCAACCCGTCTATGAGACAGTGAAGGGCTGGAAAGGCTCCACCCGCGGGGCCCGCAGCTGGACGCAGTTGCCGGGCGAAGCGGTGAAATACGTGAGACGCTTGGAAGAACTCGTCGGCAAACCCGTCGCGCTCCTCTCGACCTCGCCGGAACGCGAAGACGTCATCCTCATGCGCGACCCGTTCGAGAAGTAGCCTCAGCTACTGCACGAACTGCGCCAGGGAATACTCCGCCGCCGCAGCCAGCGACGGTTGTGTCGCGCCCGGTTGTGTTACGCCACAGGCCAGCATCCACGCCGCTGCGCCGAACGTGTTCGGCTTCAGCGCCTGGATGTCCGGCGCCTTCCGAGCGTCGGCGGTGTAAGGTTTGTCGGTCTTGAGATCTGCCAGACCTACCGTGCCGTAGTTCACAAAGGTCGGGTTGATGCAGTCGACGTAGAAGCGCGTCCACTGGCCTTTGCTTGGCTTGCCGCCCACCGGCTGATCCGCCTTGAACACGTAGAGCTGCCAGCCGCTGACCACCGGGCCCAGCCGGTTCAGGCTGTTCATGTCGACGAACATCACATCAGTCTTCGTTCGCCCGCCCAGTGCCAATGACATCACCGCCGTCGGCGGCGTCGATGTATCCGATGGTTGCAGGTTCACCTTGTCTCCGCAAAGGCTCGTTTGTGCCACCAGCGCGCTGGTGACCATCTTGGCGACCGCCTCGCGATGCGCCTTCTTCCGCGCGGCGAAAGTGTCGCCTACATAGCCCGACTGTTGCGCCAGATCAGGAATGGTCGCGACATACCGGTCGTAGATCGCATCCATATCCGCGTCGCGCGCACGCCGGTCGTTGGGCGCATAGAGCCCGAAGCTGGCCATGTCTGATGCGCGTTGCATCACCTCGCCACAGAACAGCGCAGTCTCCACCGTCGCAATCGCATTGGCGCTCGGCTGAGCAACGGCCACCTGCGTGCCGCCGATCACTACTGCGAAAGCAACCCCCAACCGACGCAGCATGCTCACCCCTTCTTCGGCCTGAACGCGATCAACACGTTCCCCGGCGGCTCGCCAAACCGCGCATAGCCTGACTGCACGAACAACGTGCCGTCGCCTGCTATGTACGGCGCGCTGTCGAGGCCTCCGCCATGTCCCTCAACGCCGTTCACGGTGTTCGGGAAGTCGCGGTTGGTCATGTATTCGAATAGCACATCGCCGGTCTCGCCATCGAAGATGCGCAGCATGCCTTGCGTCGTCCCCGTCACCACCGCGCCATCCACGAGCAGCGGGGCAGGCGACATGCCGAGCCGGCACACCGTTGGCCGCACAGGCGGAAGAGCAGGCGTTGCGGCAACAGGCGTAGCCGCAGTAGCCGCAGCCACCGGCGGCCTTGGCCCAGCAGGCGCACGCACCGGCGCCGGCGTCACGCGCGGTGGCGGCGGCAACACGGGCGCCGTCACGCGCTGTATTCGCCACTCCGGCGCGGGCTTCGTTGCTTTCGCCACGGGCAATTCCTGCCCACAATCGCGCGCATTGTTTTTGTACGACCACTCGATCTCGCCGGTCATCGCATTGACCGCGCTGATCCCCGGTCCCCATGCCGGGTTCTCGTCCGCTGCCGCAGGCCGGTTCGAGTCGTTATTCGGCACGAAGATGCGCTGGCCGTCATAGGCCATGCCCCAGTGTACGCCGCCATTGGCCGAGCCGCGCCCGACCTTGTTCGACCACACCAGCGCGCCGTTATCGGGGTTCAACGCCCACACCACGCCGGATTTCTGCCCCGCGATCACCAGCTCCGACCCGTCGCTGCGTTCGATCAGCATCGACGTCGCGCCAAAGTCGTGGTCGGGGCTGTGATACTCGCCCGGCCAGTCGCAGTTCGCGGCCTTGCGTCCGCACGCATAATTCCAGATGTCCGCCTTGGTCGCCTGGAACACCCAGCGCTTCGCGCCCGTGTCGAGGTCATAGGCGATGATCGCGTCAGACGTATCCGTCGCCGGCCACGACACATTCTCGCCCGTGCCGGCATAGGCAACATTGCGCTTCGGATCGATCGTCGGCGTCGACCAGATGATCGCGCCCGAGGGCCCCCATTGCTGCGTACCCGTGCGGCTCAGCCTTGTCTGCTGCGCCGGCTCCATCGTTGTGCCGGTCCACAGCTTGTCGCCCGTCGCAAGGTCAAACGCGATCACCGCGCCCTGGCCTTTGCAGCACTCGTAATCGTCCTGCCCGGCATAGTTCACTTCGATCGCCGACACCGGCGTAATCACCTTGCCGTCATGCACCACGGGTGCGCCAGTGATCCGGTTGTATTCGTTCAGTCGCGCATTCGAAACCCAGAGCTTTGCGCCCGTCTTCGCGTTCACCGCATGAACAAACCCCGCCGCGTCACCCATGATGATCGCGGCCGGAGACTTGTCAGTCGCCTCCGCGAACGTCAGCGACGAGCGTAGCGTCATGTCGGAGACATAGCTCCACTTCACGCAACCGGAATTGGTATCCAGCGCATAGAGCCGCCCGGCATCCGTCGCCGCGACGAAGATCGTGTCGCCCACGATCACGGGCTGCGAGCGCATCGTCGGCGTCTGCGGGAATGCGACTACCCACGCAACACCAAGATCCTTCATCTGCGCTTTCGAGAGGCCGGTCTCCTCGGCCGTCTGCCGCCTGTTCGCATCATTCTTCACGCCGAACGTGGTCGACGTCCGCGCCGCACCGTCCAGCTTCACCTCGCGCACTTTCACCGGGCAGCGTGCAGCGCTGATCCAGCTATCATTGCTGCCTTCCGAAACCGGCAGCCAGTCGATCAGCTGCGCTAGCTCCTCTTTCGGCACGTTCTGGGCCTGTATCTTCATGTACCCAAGCTCGAGCGCGTATTTCACCGTCGCCCGGTTCAGCGTGCGAATGGCTTCCAGCGACGGCGCGCCGCTCTGGCCGCCATCGTCGTGGCACGAGGCGCACCACTGGCCGTAAACAGCTTGCCCCGGATGCTCCCCGCCTGCCGCTGCATGCTCGCCGCCGGCCGCCTCGCCCGGCCGGGGCGCACACGCCGACATGCTCAGCGCAATAGCTGTCGCCAGCGCGTAAGCGCGGAACTGGTTCATGGAAATCTCCTCCCCGGAGGTATTCTTTTTATCGTTGCGGCAAGCGTAACGCCGCGCTCCGCCGTTGCAAGGCGCGCCGGGTCAACGAGACGTGAGGAAAGCGGCTATTCGGCCGCGATAGCAGTGCGCCTGGCCTGCGCTGCCGCCTGGCTCGCCAGCGCCCACGTCAGCAGCCTGTCCAGCCCCGCATGGAACCCAAGCGGTCGCCAGCCCAGGTCACGCTCCGCTTCAACCGCATCGAGCATCGGCCCGTGCGAAGCGCCAAAGCCATCGCCCTGCATCACCAGCAGGCTGGACCATGGCTGCTCCGCCATCGGCATCCGCTCGTCCAGCAGCGCGCAGACCGATTCAGCGATATCGATATCCCTCCGCTCCGCGCCCACCGAAAGGTCAAACCGAGACTGCCCTGGCGCCGCTTCCGCCGCCCGCAACAATCCCGCCGCAAGGTCCCGTATCGGCAGCCAGTCGCGCACGGTCTCGCCCGCCGCGTCCAGATGGAAAGCCTGCCCATACAGCAGTGACGACATCAGCCGCGCCATGAACGAAGATTGCGGCTGCCACGGCCCGAAAGCCTCGCCCGCCACACATGTCACCAGCGGCAGGTCATTCGCCCGCGCCCAGCGATCAAGCAGCACAGCCGCCGCGCCACGCGCCGCCTGCGTCCGCGTCGGCTTCCCGGGAATATCGCTCTCGCCACGCTCAAGATGCACAATGCGGAACCGCTCGCGCGTCTCACCGGAAAGCTTCTCGTGATACTGCCGCGCCGCCTCGATCAGCGAAAATGCGCCGCCGATCTCGCCATCCACCAGCGCGCCGGGATCATCATCGCCGCACGCCGCCAGATGGATCACAGCGTCCGGCGAGAACTCGCGCAGGATGGCCTTTATCATCGCGCGGTCAGTCACATCGGCTTCAAGCCGCGCATAACCCTCGCGCTGCGCCACAGGCCCCAGCGAAGGAATAGCCACGGATTTCTTGCGCCGGTCGAGATTCAGGACATGGTCGCCGCGTTCGACAGCCAGCCGAACCACCGCTGAACCGACAAACCCACACCCACCTGTCACGAGGACGCGCATAAGGCCCCAAGCCTCCGACCGTAAAGGTCTCCAATCCTTAACGGATGGGCTTCTATGGTTATCAGGTGGTTAACGTGCCTACGGCGCCTTGGTGGCTTCGGCTTTTTCGCGATCGAACTGATAGATGATGTCGTCCAGACCCAGCAGCAGCCGGTCTTCCGCGACAAGGTGATAGAGCTTCAGCGCGGAGCCATTGGCCGTGCATGTCTGCCGCATCACCGCGACTTCGTCCTCGCTCACGCCCAGCGCAGATTTCGCCAGCCCGGCATCCGTCACCTTGCCCTCGAACAGCGCGGTGACCGGAACGACTTCCACCGTCGCCGTCGCGGCTTCGCATGTCAGCGCCAAAGCGCCCTGCGATCCTGCCTCCGTCAGCGCCAATGTTTTCTCGAGAATTTCAGCGTCCGGCTCCGGCGAGAAACCCGGCCCCACGAACCACGGCGCCACGATATGGCCGCTCACCTTCCACTCGCCCGTGAACGACGCCACCGTCGCCGCATCCGCATCCACGGAGGCGCCGCCCCCCGCAGTCGACCGCGAACACGCAACGGCGCCCAGCGCCAGCACAACAAGAACCACAGACCGCATCATCTCACCCACGCACGCGCTTGAGCGTGTACAGCACATTGTCGAGCCCCAGCATGATCGTATCATCATCGATCATGGCAAAGTTCAGCGACACATCGGCCGTTCCAGACACGCATGTGAATGTCATCGTCGAAATCTCGCTCGATGCAAATCCAAGCTCCGTCGCATCCTTGCCGGGGTCGGGCAGGTTGCCCTCGAACAGTCCGCGCGGCGATACGATGTTCACCGCATAGCTCGGCTTGTCGCAGTTCAGCAGGGCAGGCCCGCCAGACTTGTTTGCGCCTATCACCACATTGCTTGCGAATGCCGGATCAGCCTCCGGCTCCTCGCCCTTGCCATCCCACCACGGGGCGATCTTGGCCGCGCTCAGCGACCATGTCCCGAAGAACGGATTGCGCGGCGTGATCGCCTCCGCGCCCGCGTCGCCGGCGTCATCAGTAACCTCAACCGTAGCGGGCGCCGCTGGCGTTTCTGCCGCCGGCTCGCAAGCGGCCAGTGCGATGACCCCGGCCGTGGCCAGCATAATCCTGAAGCCGTGAAATCTCATGCCTGATCCATCGTCTGCATTGCCCGAATAGTGCTTAGCGGAGTTCATCCCGCTCTTCCATCCGGCTCCGCTGGCGTGCGGCAAACACGTGCGACAGCGCGATCGCGCCTGCTGTAGCTACATTGAGACTGTCGATCCCCGGCGACATGGCGATCGAAACCCGCCGGCATTTCGCCATCAGTTCTCCCGGCAGCCCGGGCCCCTCGGCGCCCAGCACGACGGCCACGCGATCCGGCGGCACAATCGTATGCAACAATTCCCCGCCGGTCGGGCTCAGCGCCCACGTCTCAACGCCGGCCGCCTCCAGCGCTAAGATCATTCCCAGGCCATCGCCTGATCGCGCGAAGGGAAGTGACAACGCCGTGCCGGCCGAGACGCGGATGGATTTGCGGTAGAGCGGATCGCAACTTGTGGCATCCAGCAGAACCGCATCCGCGCCAAACGCCGCCCCGTTGCGAAAGCACGCGCCCACATTGTCGTGGTTGGATATCTCGATCAGAGACAGCACGGTCAGCGATCCAGCGGGCAGGCCGCCGACAAGCTCGCTTACCTCCGCCTCGGGTCCACGCTTGGCCATGGCCAGCACGCCGCGATGAATGTGAAATCCGGTGATCCCGTCCATCACCGCTTGCGGCGCCACATAGACCGGCACGTCGGCAGGCAGCCGCGCGATCACATCGCGCATCGGCTCAACCCGGCTCTCCGCCAGGAATACCGACTCCACTGGAAACCGTGACGCCTCGACCAGCTTCGCCAGCGTTACCTTGCCCTCGACAATGAAGCGCTGTCCGTCCCGCAATAGATCGCGCTCACGCACCCCTCTATATGGCGCAAGCCGCGGGTCGTCCCCCGATGTCAGATGCACAATCACTGGATGCTTGTGGCGCGCAGAGAGGGATGGAGCAAGTCACGCCGACAACCTGTAACCCCGGCCCGCGCTTTGCGCTTCCGTGACGACAGGCGGCGGGTGCGCTCGCCTACTTGCGGCGATAGAGCTTCAGCCCGGACCAGTCCGCGTCTAACGCGCAGACTTTTACATCGACCAGTCCCATCGGCAGGCACACCTTGCGGATGCCGTCTTCCGTGAGGTCGATGAAGAGTTTCGATGACTTCTTCGGCCATGACACCCAGATCATGCCGCCGGTTGCGAGTCTTGGTTCGAGTTTCGGGAGGTCGCGGGACAGCGTTGCAGCGTCTTTCACGAACAGGTGGATAAAGTCGAAGCTGCCGATTGCGGGCGCGGTTTTCTTCGCCGTGATTGCGGCCCCATCGGTGAGTTCGGCGTAGTTGGCGGGCGGCGCAATCGCGACTGCTTTCGAGCCATTCATCCAGCCGAGCTTGGCGATCAGGGTTTTGACTGAATAGCCTGCCGGGCTGGAGGAAGCTTTCGCCATCAGGTGCGCAGGAGGTCGTTCACGCTGGTCTTCGAGCGCGTGCCTGCGTCGACCTGTTTCACGATCACCGCGCAGTAAAGCGAGGGCGACCAGTTCTGACCGGGCATCGTCTTGGTCGAGGGGCGGTTGCCGGCGACGACGACGGAGTAGGGCGGGACTTCGCCATAGAGCGTCTCGCCGGTTTCGCGGTGAACGATCGGCGTCGACTGGCCGAGATAGACGCCCATGCCGATGACCGAGCCTTCGCGCACGATCACGCCTTCGGCCACTTCCGAGCGCGCGCCGACGAAGCAGTTGTCTTCGATGATGACGGGGTTCGCCTGCAGCGGCTCCAGCACGCCGCCGATGCCGACGCCGCCGGAGAGGTGGCAGTGCTTGCCGATCTGGGCGCATGAGCCGACCGTGGTCCACGTGTCGACCATCGTGCCTTCGCCAACATAGGCGCCGATATTGGTGAAGCTGGGCATCAGCACGGCGTCGGGCGCGATGTAGGCGCCGTGACGCACGATGGCGCCCGGCACGGCGCGGAATTTCCGCACGATGAAATCATCGGGACCCCAGCCGTCGAATTTCGAGGGCACCTTGTCCCACCACGCGCCGGGGCCGGGGCCGCCGGGGACGAGCGTGTTGGCGTTGATGCGGAACGAGAGCAGCACGGCCTTCTTGAGCCACTGGTTCACGATCCACTGGCCGGAGGCGTCTTTCTCGGCGACGCGCAGCGTGCCGCCATCCAGCGCCGTCAGCGCTGCTTCGACGGCGTCGCGCACCGGGCCTCGGGTGCCGACGCCCAGCGTCGTGCGATCTTCCCATGCGGCGTCGATTATGGCGGCGAGGGCTTGTGTATCGGTCACGCTGATCTCCGTCCGTTGGCTCCGGCGGAATTACATCGTCCGGCGCGCGACTCCAAACGGATTCAGAGGGTCCGTCAGGGTTGCGGGCGCGTGGGCGGGCCGAAGGCGCTGTCGAAGAACTCGTACACCA
>DAIRES010000318.1:0-2711 GCA_036795465.1 Hyphomonadaceae bacterium | reverse complement strand
GAGCGGGCGAGGCGATTCGAACGCCCGACCCCGACCTTGGCAAAACCCGATCTGTTAGGTTGTCTAAAGTCGGAAGCGTGTCGATGAATTCGACAATTCGCTTTGTAGCAAAAGCGCTTGATGAGTTTTTGTGTGCAGATGAGTTCTTTTGTTTTTCTAATCGGTTTTGGTCGGTGCAGCCCCATTGTGTGCCCCAATTCCACCCAGCTAGACCTGCGACTTGAACGCGTTCTGCTGTCGGTTTCGGCAGGGCGCCTAGCCAAGCTGGTGTGCCCCAATGCTCACGGACGCAAAACTGAAATCCCTCTATTCGTCGCCACCGGCGGAGCGAATTGAACTGAACGACGGGACGATCTCCGGGCTCCTGCTTCGCGTGGGCCCACGCGGCCGGCCGACCTGGACGCTCCGCTACACCGTGAAGGGACGCGGCGGCGTCACCGAACGCGGCAAGAAGCTAGCCGGCCGCAAGTTCTATCGGATCACGCTCGGCGAATATCCGGCCATCTCCCTGCTCAAGGCGCGAGCCCAGGCCGCCACCATGCTGGCCGACGCCGACAACGGCATCAATCCGATCGAACGGCTCGAGAGCGCCGCGACCGTGCGGCGTGGGACCATCGCCGAACTGTCCGAATCTTTCCTCGAACACCATTGCCGCGGCCGCCTTCAGAGCGCCGGCAAGGCCGAATGGATCATGCGGGACTACGTGAACCCGCGGTTCGGCGACTATGCCCCGAAGCAGGTAACGCGCCGGGATGTCATCGCCCTGCTCGATGACCTCAAGAAGCGCGCGACGCCAACCGCGACGATGGACACCCGGAAATGGCTTTCGGTCTTCTTCAACTGGGCTCTGGAACGGGAACATATCGACTTCAACCCGGTCAGCGGCGTTCGCTCACCGGTCAAATCGAAGCCGCGGGAGCGCGTTCTCAGCCTCGATGAAGCCCGCGCCGCCTGGAAGGCGGCCCAGACGGAGCCCTACCCGTCCGGCTCGCTCATCTGCTTACTGATGCTTACGGGCGCCCGGTTACGGGAGATCGGCAACGCGCAGGTGGGCTGGCTGGATCGCGCCAATGCGTGTCTCGATATCCCTGGCGAGGCCTACAAGACCGGCGATCCCACCATCATCCCCTTGATCCCCGAAGCGATGGAGATTGTCGAACGCATCCCGAAACCGCCGCGAGGGCCGTATCTGATCACCTCGAATGGCGGAAAAAGACCGGTCTGGACGGCGACGCCAGCGGCGCTCGCGCGGATCCGTGAAGGGGCCGAGGCTCGTCTCGGCCGCAAGATCGACCGTTGGACGATCCATGACCTCCGTCGCACTGCTGCCACCCACATGGCGCGTCTGGGCGTCGACGAGATCGTGGTTGAGCGTGTGCTTGGGCACCGGATCGGCGGCGTCAAAGGCGTCTACAACCGCTACCGCTACATCGAGGAAAAGCGCGCTGCGCTGCAACTCTGGGCGTCCGAACTTCTCGCGGAGCCGAGTGCCGCGAAAACCCGTGGAACTAGAAAAGCCCGAGCTGACGCTCATCCGCAGCCGGAGCTCGTTTCCGCTGAACAGGCTTAACAACCGGCTCGGGCGCCATGATGATGGGAGGAGCCTTGACCTGCGGCTTCGCGACGATCTGCGGCTTTGCTGGCGGAGCGACCGTCGCCTGCGGCGGCGGCAGGTGGTACGGTCGACGTTTCGCGACCCACACACGCACGTCTTCGGCGCGGAACAGGTTGACCTTGCCGCCGGGTTTCACAGCCGCTGGAAATGCCTTCGCCGGATCGCGACGGATGTCCCACAACGCGCGCCGCTTCAGCTTGAGGTAGGAGCAGACCATCGCGGTGGTCCACCATTCATCGTCCAGCGGACGGATTGAGGCACTCGGCATTGTCGATCCCTGTTGAGAACCCTCTGAGAAAATCATCTCGCGGTGCGTTTTCCACAGGAGACAATCCATCGTTGTATTTGCGGCGGAACCGCCGCACGAGGCGATGCGCCTGCAAGCGAGGTCTTGATCACGCATCACATCAGATTCCGAGTCCGAGCCCTCTTCCGCGCTGGAGGCTCCACGAGATCGATCGACCGCGTTGAACGCCGACCACGTTCTGACCCGCAAACCGTTCCAGCGCCGGACGCCACGGTACGAGCTGCGAGGTTTGATCCCCGACGATGAGGGCCACCCTTCCCTGCGCCAGGTCGATGCGGCGGGTGTAGACCCCCGACACGGTTCCCGAGCCCAGCGTCACTGGCATGCCAACCTCGCTGGACAGGATCTTTGCTGTCGTTCGAAGCTCGTGCGCTTTCATGTCTTCAAGCGCCTGTCGCGGCAGCATCTTGTCCGCCGCCCCCATCCAGCCTTGCTCGATCAGGAACAGACGCCGTTGTCGAAGCGCGGCTTCAAACTCCCGCGCCAGATGGCCGGCGCCATCAGGTGAGGATTCCTGACCCGCGAGGGCACGGTCGAGATGCGTCGGTCCGGCCGCGGCGATCTGGTTGGCGAGCGGCATGTAGCTAAGCACACGCGGGGCCATCGGGGCACGGACGAGACGCGCGCGCTCATAGGTCAGCACACGATCGAGATGGTCAGGAGCGATGTCGAAGATGCCGTCCCTGCCCCGAGAGATCAGGCCTGCCCGGCGCATGGCCTCCAGCCGCCTGATGTTGGCGGCGACAAGACCGTCGGGGACGTTTGCTTCCATCCGGGCGTGGATGTCAG
>DAIRES010000317.1:0-2714 GCA_036795465.1 Hyphomonadaceae bacterium | reverse complement strand
GCCGTCGCCATTGGTCTCGCGATGGCAAAACGGGTGCTCGGATGAGCTGGAATGTCGGTCAGGTCGTCAATCTCACGGTCGATGCGGATGAAGACGACACGCGTCTCGATCGCTGGTTGAAGCGGAAGTTTCACGGGCTGACACAAGGCCAGATCGAGAAGGCGTGCCGGACGGGGGAGATCCGGGTCGATGGTGCGCGGGCGAAGGCCAACACGCGGGTGAAGGCCGGGCAGACGGTTCGCGTTCCGCCGATGACCGCTGCCAAAGGCCGTGAGGGCGACGAGGAAGATGAGAAGCCGCGTGCGCGGGTCAAGTCGTCCGACGCCGACATGATGCGCTCGCTGGTGATCTATGAGGATGATCACATCATCGCGCTGAACAAGCCGGCGGGGCTGGCTGTGCAGGGGGGGACGGGGACAACCCGGCACATCGATGCGCTGTCACGCGCGCTGGTGGATGACCAGGCGGAGAAGCCCCGGCTGGTCCACCGGCTGGATCGCGACACCACCGGCGTCCTGATCCTCGCCAAGACGGTGGGCACCGCCAACAAGCTTGGCCAGCTTTTCAAGTCGCGTGAGCTCGACAAGATCTACTGGGCCGTGACGCTGGGTGTGCCCCACCCCGTGAGCGGGGACATCCGGGGGTACATGATCAAGTCTGCCGGACCCGGCTCCGACAAGGAGAAGATGAGAACGGCGGAGCAGAGTGAAAAGGGGGCGGTGCACGCCCTGACGCTTTATTCGGTCGTGCAGAATGCGGGACGCAAGGCGGCATGGGTTGCGCTGAAGCCGGAGACGGGCCGCACGCACCAGCTGCGCTTCCACATGGCGGAGATCGGCACGGCGATCCTTGGCGACAACAAATATACCTGCGACCGCGAAGTGCCGTCGGGCCTTGCGGGCGGGTTGCACCTGCATGCGCGGGCGTTGCGCCTGCCGAACAAGGGCGGGCCGCCGATCGAGATCGTCGCCGAGCTGCCCCAGCACATCAAGCAGACGTTCAACGTGCTCGGCTTTGACGAGGACAGCGCCGAGAACTTCTTCGACCTTCGCAAGCCGAGGCGTGTGAGATGAGCGACAAGCCTGAGTACGCAAGGGGCGTGAAGGGCGAAATCGATCAGAGGCCCAAGCGGTTCTACAAGGACGTCGCCGTTGTCAGCGACGCCGATGCGTGGCGGGTGACGCTGGACGGCAAGGCGCTGCGGACGCCGAATGGCAATCCGCTGGCTCTGCCGACTGAAGCGCTGGCCGGCGTTATCGCCAGCGAATGGCAGGCGCAGCAGGAACGCATCGACCTGCAATCAATGTTCAACACGCGGCTGGCGCATATGGCGATCGATCGCGCGGCCAAGGCGGGCGCCGAGCTGGCGGCGGAAGCGACGCGCTATGCCGAAACGGATCTGGTGTGCCATCTGGCTGATGGTCCCGCGACGCTGCGCGACAGGCAGCAGGCGGGCTGGGGTCCGCTGCGCAACTGGGCTGCGGATGAGATGGGCGTTCGCCTGAAGGCCGTCGAGGGCATAATACCGCAGGAGCAACCGGTGGAGTCACTTGAGGCGATGCGGGCGCATGCGACGGGGCTGGATGCGTTCAGGCTTGCGGGGCTGGTGCATGGCGTTGCGCTGCTGGGTTCAGCGGTGCTGGGGCTTGCCGTCGAGCGCGGGAAGATCAGGACGGTGGAAGCGTTCGAGCTGTCGCGGATCGACGAACAGTTCCAGATCGAAAAATGGGGCCAGGACGACGAAGCGATGCGGCGCACGCAGCGGCATCGCGCGGAGGCCCGGGCGCTGGACCTCTGGTTTGACGCCCTGAGCCCTGCGGCGTGAGTTAGGCTGCAACACGCGGCGCGCTGAGCATGGCGCGGGGTTTAGCCTCGACCGCTTCGCGGCGATAGGACGGCCACGGACGGCGGCCGATGTTGGCGACCAGCGAGATCACGAACGGCGCAATCATCAGGATTGCCGCAACACCGAGCATGAAAACCTCGGCGATACGGGCGTGAGCAACTTGCTGAAGGGTATGCGGCGCCATGGAAAATCCCCGGTTCTTGCGAGCTTGCCGAATTACGCGTGCCGCCGCCTCGGGTTCCTCGAGCTTGATGAACAGCTGATCATGTGTGGATTCTGCAACCTGACTGTGACGTTCAGGCTGGGTTCCGTATCGGGCTGGCACGATAAGCCCATGATAAAGAACCTCCCCACCAAAGCCGTCGCCGCAGCGTTGGCTGCGTCCATGGCTCTCGCTTTTGCAGCGCCTGCTCTCGCCCAGCCGGGCTATCGCGATGATGGCCGGCTTGAAGGCAGCCCGCCGCCGCTGTTTGGCGGTCAGGATCGCCGCGATGATCGCGGCTGGAATGACCGCGACGACTGGCGCCGCCGCAAGCCGGATTTCCAGTCTGTGCAGCGTGATTGCAGCATCGCGGGTATCCGCGAGGCCTGGGACCGCAACTTCTACAGCGCCCAGTACCATGAAGGCCCGAAGCTTTATGAGGGCCGCTATGGCTGGGAAATGCGCGGCAAGATGCGCCTGCATGACCGCAAGGGTTACGCCTATGTCGACACGACCTGCGATGTCGGGCGTGGCGGCGATGTGCGGATCGAGTTCGGAAGACAGAAGCGCTAGATCTGGTTTGTAGAGTGGTGAGAAGGCCGGTGTTGAACACGCCGGCCTTTTTGCTGTTTGAATGAGGTCGGTGAGCGCGCCCTCGTCCTTCGA
>DAIRES010000316.1:0-2723 GCA_036795465.1 Hyphomonadaceae bacterium | reverse complement strand
GTGCGGAGACGCCCATGGCCATCATGATGCCGGCGAGGCCCGCGTCGTGCGCGGCGAGGGGGAGCTGGATTGTCATGGCGTCCGTTTAGCAGGGTGTGGGGCGGCTATAAAGACCAGTTGCGCCACGGTCGCGGGTCATCGCGGAGCAGGCCGAAGATCAGGCTGTCGCGGATGCCGATGTGTACGTCCCATTCGCCGCGCAGGCGGCCTTCGAGCTGGAAGCCAAGCTTTTCGAACACGCGGGCCGAGGCGGTATTGTCAGGGTCGACATCGGCCATGATGCGGCGGGCGCCGCGGTGTTCGAAGGCTTCTTCGAGAGCCAGGGCGAGGCCACGGACGGCGAGGTTCCGGCCGCGCGCAGCAGGGGCGACCATGCAGGCGGCTTCCCAGATATTGTTCTGGCCGCGCGGATAGACCGAGACGCGGGCGAGGGCGGGCCCATCGATGTGATCGGCGAGCACCCAGTTGATGTCATCGCCGCTCGCCCATTCCTGCATCATGGCGATGGTGTCGGCGATGGACGCTGTGGCCGGACGCGAGAGAAAGCGGCAGCTTTCCTCATCGCCGAAGATGGCGTGAAGGGCCGGGCCATCGGCCACGGGATCAGTCGGGCGGGTGATGAAGTCAGCGGGCATGGCGCTGGCTTTATACCCGCGCGCGGCGTTTAGGGTAGTGGCGCTCACCGAAGGTTTTGAGGGCGGCGAGGACAGGCTGGAAATCGCGGCCGCGCCGGGTGAGCAGGTATTCGTAACGCTCCGGCTTTTCCGAATAGAGGCGGCGTTCGAGCATGCCGGCCTCGACCAGGGTTTCGAGGCGGCGGGAGAGCATGTTCGGGGCGATGCCCAGGCATTCTTCGAACTGATCGAAGCGGGTGGAGCCGAAACCGGCATCGCGCAGGATCAGCATGCTCCAAGGGTCGCCGACACGATCGAGCGTGCGGGCGACGGGGCAGCGGTCTTCAGCAAAACTCTTCCTTCTCATGAGGAAGCATATGGCGGAGTGACTTGCATAATGCAAGCCGAAGGCCGACCTTTTGGACACCGGCGACAGGCCGAGCGGATTTCAACCCAAGGGGTTTTCGTCATGAGCACCAAAGACACCGTCCTGATTACAGGCGCTTCCACGGGGATCGGCGCGGTTTACGCCGATCGCTTTGCCAAGCGGGGGCATAACCTTGTTCTGGTGGCGCGGGATTTCCAGCGTCTGGAGACGCTGGCCAGCCGCTTGTGGGAGCAATATGGCGTCAACGTCGCTATCGAGCCGGCGGACCTGACCAATCGCTCGGAACTGGAGCGGGTGGAGCAGTTGATTGCGAGCGATCCGCATATTGGCGTGCTGGTGAACAATGCGGGGATGGCGGTGTCGAAGCCGATTTTCGGATCGACGCCGGATGATTTCCAGAAGCTGATCGATCTGAACGTCACGGCGGCGACGCGGCTTGGTATCGTTGCGGCGAATGCGTTCGTGAAGCGCGGGGGCGGGGCGATCATCAACCTGTCGTCGGTGCTCGGTGTTGCGCATGAAATCGGCGGGGCGGTGTATGCCGGTTCGAAGGCGTTTGTTTTGAGCTTCTCGCGGGCGCTGCATAACGAAACATCGGCGCGTGGCGTGCGTGTGCAGGCCGTATTGCCGGGAGCGACACGGACAGAGATCTGGGAAAGGTCCGGCCGTGGGATCGAGACGCTTGATCCGGCGATCCTGATGGATGTGCATGATATGGTGGATGCGGCGCTGGCCGGCTTTGATGCGGGAGAACTGGTGACGATACCGGCTCTGCCGGACGTGGCCGACTGGCAGGCGTTCGATGCTGCGCGGCTCAAGCTGTTGCCGAACCTGTCGCGTAATGCGCCTGCTGCTCGGTACGGCGTGAAGGCGCACGAACACGCGGCGTAGCGGAACTACTCGATCTTCGCTCCGTTCCGCTTAATATGGCGGAACGGGGCAGGAGTTTTTGATGAGTGATCTGCGCGACAATGTTGAGGCCAGCCAGTACGAGCTGGACATTAATGGCGAGACGGCGTTTGCGCGTTATCGCAAGGAGGACGGCGTGCTGACGATCCTGTGGGTCGAGGCGCCGCCGGCTCTGCGCGGGACGGGTGCAGCAGGCAAGCTGATGGGACTGGTCGCGGAAGGGGCGACACGGAACAAGTGGCGCGTGGTTCCGGTGTGCGGCTATGCGGCGGCGTGGCTGCGCGGATCGAAGCAGTATCGCGAGCTGGTGATCTAGCCGACGAGCACCATGTCATCGACATGGATGATGGCTGGGCGGCCGCGATAGCCGAGGATGGCTTCGAATTCGTCTGACTTGCGGCCGATCAGCTTGGCGGCGTCTTCCGAAGAATAAGCCGAGACGCCGCGCGCGATGGTGGCGCCGTCGAGATCGATTACGTCGACAGCGTCGCCGCGTTCGAAGCGGCCGGCGATGGCGGTGACGCCGGCAGCCAGGAGCGACTTGCCGGACTTGAGGGCGCGGGCAGCGCCTGCATCGACGCGGACGGAGCCCGTGGGGCGCAGGGCGCCGGCGAGCCATTGCCTGCGCGCGGTTTCGGGCGAGAGATCGGTGAGGAACCAGGTGCCGCGTGTGCCGCCGGCGTGGGCGCTGATCGGGCCTGCGTCTTCCGTGGTGTTCGTACCGAGTGTGATGAGGGTGGAGCAGCCGGCGGTGAGGGCGATGCGGGCGGCGTCGATCTTGGTGGCCATGCCGCCGGAGCCGACGCCTGCGG
>DAIRES010000006.1:0-54363 GCA_036795465.1 Hyphomonadaceae bacterium | reverse complement strand
TTGCCGACGCGGATCTGGCGCGACTTGCGCCGCGTGATCGTGCGCCAGGGGCGGAGGTGATTGATGTCGTGGCTCATGATGTCGCCGGATCAGCCTTCAATCAGCATTTGGCGCTTCTGGGATGCCCAGTAAAGACGACGCCCGCACGACGGAAAGTCGCGCGGGCGTTGAAAACTCATCCGAAGACCCGTGATTACTGGTCCGGATAGGCAGCGAGGGCCGGGTCCTGCGTGGGGGCGGCGGGCTGGCCAGATGTCTGGTTCTGGGCCGGCAGCTCGCGCGGCGGCGGCGTGGTCGAGCCCTGGGGCTTGGGCGGGCGCGGCTTGGCCGGGGCGGGATTGGCGCCGGCGACAGGCGGCGTGCCGCCAGCCGTGGCGGGGGGCGCTTCAGCGGCGATCGACGGATCGATCGGAACTTCCGTCACGATGGGCGCGCGCTGGGCGGCGAGATCGATGCTTTGCGAATAGACCTGGCCGCCTTCGGGCTGGAGCAGGCCGAGCGACTGGTCGCCCAGGCGCCATTCGAAGGCCGAACCGTCGTTGACCGAGACAGTCCAGCCCGCGCCGACGCGGACGGGATAGCTCTCACCGGCGACGAAATCGCGGTGGACGTACTTGTCGCCCTTGGCCGAGCGGACCTCGACCGAGCCGGGGCGCAGCGCGACGATGCGCAGGCGCTGGCTGACGGCGTTGGCGGCGTCAACGGCGGTGGCGGGATTGGCGGATGCGGAAGCCGTGGCGGACGGGTCGCCGGGGGAGGCGGGGTTCTTGTCGCCATTGGCGAGGAAGAACACGCCGGCGGCGCCGATCAGGCCGACGATCAGGATGCCGAGCATCGGGATAGCGACGGGCAGCTTGCGCGACTTGGACGAGGCGGGCGGAGCGATTTCCTGCTTTTCCGGATCCTTGAGGATCGCGCACTCGGCCAGGTAGCGGTCGAGCGTGATCTGCTCGTCCATGCCGAGGAAGCGGGCGTAGGATTTGATGTAGCCCTTCGCATAGACCGGGGCGCCGAGAAGGTTCGGCGTCATGTCTTCGATGGCGCGAAGGTGGCTGAGGTGGACGCGGGTTTCTTTCGAGACCTGCTCCAGCGAGTAGCCTGCGTTCTCGCGCGCGGCGCGAATGATGGCGCCGATACGCTGGTGCGGGGCGTCGGAGGCGGTTGCGGGGGCGACGAACTCGTCTTCGTTGTCGGTCACGACGCGGAGGAAGGGAGCGTTGCGGCGGGCAGCGCGCGCGTCAGCGTCTTCCTTGGAATTTGCAGATGCAGCCGACGTGTCGATCGTTCCGGCGTCGGGCGCGGAAGCCGTTTCATCGGTAGGCTGGGTGGGGTTGATGTCGTCTTTGGCCACGCCGCTCATTTTACTGTCCGAAACGGAAGGGCAATCGTCCCATTGGACTTACCGTTCCGCCTTACGCCCACCGCCCTAACAAGTGATTACGAACGTAAGGTGGCGGGACTGGGGCCACAACGTTAATCTTCCTAAATCTTCACACCGAAGTCATTGGCGATCGCCAGCATGGTCGTGCGGACCGATTGTTCGCCGCCATCCAGGGCAGCTTGCACGCGCGGCGCCAGCTGGGACACGTCCACCGAGCGGATCAGCAGCTTGATCGGGGCAATCCGGGCGGACTGCATGGATAACCTGCGATAACCAAGCGCGATCAGGGCCAGCGCCTCCAGTGGGCGGCCGCCAGCCTCGCCGCAGACGGTGATGGGGAGTTCCGCTTCGTCAGCGCGTTGGCGCATGCGCAGCAGCAGGCGCATCGCGGGGCGGGACAGGATGTCGTAGCGGCCGGACAGGCGGGCGTTGTCGCGGTCGGCCGCGAAGAAGAACTGCATCAGGTCGTTGGTGCCGATGGAGAGGAAGTCGGCCTTGCCCTTCAGCTGGTCGATCGAGAAGGCCAGCGAGGGGGTTTCGACCATCGCGCCGACCTGCAGCTTGTTTGGCAGGTCGCGGCCGAATTTGATGGCCCATTCCATTTCGCTGTCGAGAAGACGCCGGGCGGCCTCGAACTCCTCCACGGTGGTGACCATGGGGAACATGAGGCGGAGCGTCTTTCCACGCGAGGCCCGGATCAGGGCGCGGAGCTGGCGGCGGAAGAAGAAGGGGTGGTCGAGCGCCATGCGGAGCGCGCGCCAGCCGAGGGCAGGATTCTCTTCCCGTTCACGGCGGCCCATGAACGGGGCGATCTTGTCGCCGCCAAGGTCGATGGTGCGGAAGACGACGGGGCGATCCCCTGCCCGCTCGATGACGGACTTGTAGAAGGTCGCCTGCTCGTCGAGGCCCGGCATCGTTTCGGACGCCATGAACTGGAATTCGGTGCGGAACAGGCCGACGCCCTTGGCGCCGACTTCGTCCAGATGGTCGAGGTCGAAGGACAGGCCGGCGTTGATGAAGAGATCGACTTCGACGCCGTCGGTGGTGATCGCCGGCTTGTCACGCAGAAGGGAGAGTTCGGCCTGCTTCTGACCGGCCAGCGCCATGCGGGCGTGGAAGTTGGTGACGATCTCGGCTTCGGGGCGGATGTGGATCGTGCCGGCTTCGCCGTCGATGATCATCAGGTCGCCGTCTTCGGCGCGGGTCACGAGGCCAGTGAGGCCGCCGACCGCAGGCACCCCGATGGCGCGGGCGACGATGGCGGCGTGAGAGCCGGCGCCGGCTTCTTCGAGGACGATGCCGGCAAGGCCGCTGTCGCGATATTCGAGCAGTTCTGCGGGGCCGATGCGGCTGGCGACAAGGATCGAGCCGCGCGGCGCTTCGCGGCCACCGTCATCGCCATTGAGCTGGCGCAGGAGGCGGTTCTCGAGATCCTCGAGGTCGTGCATGCGTTCGCGCACCATGGCGTCGCGGGCGCTTTCAAGGCGAGCACGGTGTTCGCGGCGGACGCGGTCAACAGCGGCTTCGGCGGAGAGGCCGGTGCGGACGGCTTCAACCAGGCGGGCTTCCCAGCTGGGGTCATGCGCGAACAGGCGGTAGGTTTCGAGAACGTCGCGGCTTTCACCGAACAGGACCGGGCCGGCGCGCGTGAGCATCGCGTCGATATTGGCGCGCAGCGCATCGAGCGCTTCGTTGAGGCGGCGTTCCTCTTCCTCGGCGTCGGCGGCGAAAAGTTGCGTGGGCGGGACGACGGGGTCGTAGAGGTGGACCTTCCCGGTGGCCAAGCCTTCGTTGAGCACGCGGCCGTGCAATTCGACCGGGCGGGTCTGGCGCAGGCCGGCGCTGATCGTATCGGCGGCGGCGGCGACGAGTTCGGCCAGCACCATGGCGACGGTCTGGAGCGCTTCAGCTTCCTCGTCGTCATAGGCCCGTTCGGTGCGGTTCTGGACGACGACCACGCCGAGGACGCAGCCGCCGCGCAGGATCGGCACGCCGAGGAAGGAGTGGAACGGGTCTTCGCCGGTTTCGGGCCGGTAGGAGAAGCGCGGGTGCGAGAAGGCGTCGGTGAGGCGCAGCGGACGGGCGGTCGCCGACACGAGGCCGACGAGGCCTTCGTTTTCCTTCATTCGGGTGCGGCCGACGGCTTCGGGGGCAAGGCCCCGCGTCGCCATGAGCAGCAGGCTTTCATCTTCGGAACGCAGATAGATCGAGCAGACATCCGCCACCATGGTGTTGGCGATGAGTTCGACGACGCGATCGAGGCGTTTGGGGTCCTGCGCCTGATTGGCCATGAGCGCGCGCAGGCGCGAGAGCAACAGCTTCGCCCCGCCGCCGCCCGCGGGCGGGCGTGGGGCGCCGGGGCCCTTGTCTCCTGGTCTGTTGCGGTCGGTCAAAACGTCTCCCAACGCCGTCGCATCTGCACGCTTTAGCTGATTACGCAGCGTCCGTCATTCCATGCGGGCGAAGGTAAATATTTGGGGGTTGTTGGGCTTTCTTCAGGCGGCGTTGAGCACGCCCTCGTCCTTCGACGGTCGGCCCTTCGGGCCTGCTCAGGATGAGGGCTACAGGACTGCCAGCAGTTTAGCCCTCATCCTGAGCAGCGCATCGAAGATGCGCGTCCGTCGAAGGACGAGGGCGTACCAACCCGAACCCTATCAGTCCGAATCCAGACCGTAGGCCGTGTGCAGGGCGCGTACGGCCAGCTCGGTGTAGGACGCATCGATCAGGACGGAAATCTTGATCTCGGAGGTCGAAATGACCTGGATGTTGATGCCCTTGTCGGACAGGGCCTGGAACATCGTCTTGGCGACGCCGGCGTGGCTGCGCATGCCGACGCCGATGACGGAGACCTTCGCCACGTCGCGGGACACGGTCATGCTTTCGTAGCCGACATTGCCGTTGAGCTTTTCGAGCACGGCTTTCGCGTGGCCAGCGTCGCGATCCGGGCAGGTGAAGACGATGTTCTGGCGGCCTTCCGTCTTGGCGGAGGCCTGCACGATCATGTCGACGTTGACGCCGGCATCGGCGAGCGCGCCGAAGATGGTGGCGGCGACGCCGGGATGGTCTTCCACGCCGATCATGCTGAACTTGGCTTCGTCACGCGAGTAAGCGACGCCGCTGACTACCTGCTTTTCCACGATCTGTTCCTCATCGCACACGAGCGTTCCGGTGTTGGGCGAAGGCACGGGGCCTTCAAACGAAGAGAGCACGCGCACGGGAACGCGATGGTTCATCGCCAGTTCGACCGAGCGGGTCTGCAGAACCTTTGCTCCGAGGGAGGCAAGTTCCAGCATCTCTTCGTAGGAAATCTTTTCGATGCGCTGCGCCTTCGGCGTGATGCGCGGGTCAGTCGTATAGACGCCATCGACATCGGTGTAGATGTCGCACAGCGAGGCCTTCAACGCGGCGGCGACGGCGACGGCGGATGTATCCGAACCGCCGCGGCCGAGCGTGGAGACGCGTCCGTTTTCATCGACGCCCTGGAAGCCGGCGACCACGGCGATCTCGCCGCTATCGACCGACCGGATGAATTCAGGGTTGTCGCAACCGGTGATGCGCGCCTTGCCGTGCGCTTCGTCGGTGGAAAGTTTGAGCTGCCAGCCCAGCCACGAGCGGGCCTTGAGCCCCTTGCGACGAAGAGCGAGCGCGAGAAGACCGGCCGTGACCTGTTCGCCCGAGGCGACGACCACATCGTATTCGTCATCGTAGTCGACGCCGTGCAGATCAGGACCGGCTGCGCCGCGCGTCCATTCGACGAGCTGGTTCGTGGTGCCCGACATGGCGGAGACGACGACCGCGATGGCGCGGGTTTCGGCGCGGCGGGCGGCGACGATTTCAGCGACGTGCGCGATCCGCTCAAGGTTCGCGACCGAGGTTCCGCCGAATTTAAGCACCAGGCGCTTCATGAACGCGGCTTCCAGCCCTGCTAGATCCCATCAACTGGCAGGCGATCTGACGAGAACTCCAAATCCAGAGGAGCCGCATTGACCTCCTACCCCCGGCGAACGACATGTGTAGTCACCGCCGGGACCAGTCGGCTGACGCAATAAGCGAAGTTATCCAATGGGCAAGACCCTTGTTCGCGATGAGACCATTCCGGAGGCGCCAAGCGTCGATCCGGCGGAAATCGACAAGTTTCGGGCAATGGCTGCGGACTGGTGGTCGCCTACCGGCAAGTTCGCCCCCCTGCACAAATTCAACCCGGCAAGGCTGACCTTCATCCGCGACACGGCAGTGGCTCATTTTGGGCTGGATGGGGACAGCCGGAGGCCTCTGGAAGGGCTGCGGCTCCTCGACGCGGGGTGTGGCGGCGGGCTGGTTACCGAGCCGATGGCCCGGCTGGGCGCGCACGCTGTTGGCGTTGACGCGGGCGACAAGAACATCAAGGCGGCAATGGTTCACGCCGATCAGGTTCACGTGGACGTGGATTACCGGGTCGGCACGGTGGAAGGCCTGATCCACGCCGGGGAGCCGAAATTCGACATCGTGCTGGCGCTGGAAGTGGTGGAGCACGTTTCCGACCCGGCTCAGTTCCTGGCCGATTGCGCGAGCCTGGTGGCGCCGGGCGGGCTTATGGTTATGGCGACGCTTAACCGTACCGCGAAAGCGTTTGCGCTGGCCGTGGTGGGGGCGGAGCACATTCTGCGCTGGTTGCCGGTGGGCACGCATGAATGGTCGAAATTCGTGACGCCCGAGGAAGGCCGGGCGGCCATGACCGGCGCCGGACTTGCTGTGGGAGAGACTGTCGGCGTCTCATTCTCGCCGCTTTCGGGCCGCTGGAGTCTCACCAAGGATGCTTCCGTCAACTACATGCTTGTCGGAAAGCGTCCCTAACCCTGACGGGAAAAGGATGCCGGAAAACGGCCGCATCTTTATCGACGATCTGGAAGGCGCGCCGTCGGCAGCGCCTTTAGGCGGGATGGCCCTGCCCGGCGGGTCGTTGCCCGGAGCCGGCGAGCGCGAAGACTGGATGCGGCGGCGGAACCTGTCGTCCGATCCGGTGGCGTTCGAGGACGAGGATCCATACAGCCATCGCTACACCCGCTTTGTCGTCGAAGAGACGGCGGGAACGATCCTGCACTACTGGTTCGGTTCGTCGCTGGAGCGGCCGACTGCGTTGAAGGACAGGATGACGCTGTGGTTTGGCGGCGGGTTCGATCTCGACCGGATCATCGCGCACAGGTTTTCAGAGATCGTGGCGAAGCTGGCTTCGGGCGAGGCGCATCGCTGGGCGGATGCTGGCGCGCATGAACGGCTAGCGGCGGTGATCGCGCTGGACCAGTTCTCGCGCAATATCTTCCGCGGGACGGAGGCGGCTTTCGAGAACGACGCGCTGGCGTTGCGTCTGTGCAAGGACGCGATCGCGGCGGGCGAGGACATGCAGCTGAAGCCGCTGGAGCGGTGGTTCCTGTACATGCCGCTGGAGCATTCGGAATCGGCAAGCGATCAGCGGCGCAGCGTGGAGAAGTTCACCGAGCTGCTGGAAGTTGGCGGACCGGAGCTGCACGCGGATCTGCTGACGGCGCTGGATTTTGCAAAGCGACATGCGGCGGTGATCAAGAAGTTCGGACGCTTCCCGCATCGCAACGCGATCCTGGGGCGCACATCGACCAGCGCCGAGAAGGCGTTCATGGCGAAGACGCCGGGCGGATTCTAGAACGCAGCCCCGCCGCTGATTCCTCCGATGAGAGAGATGGCGGCCAGCATTGCAACTGCGGCTGTGACGGCCAGCCAGGCGGTGAAGCGCTTGATTGTCATGGGGGTTGGAGTCCTTCAGGGCCACCACTAGGCGCAACGATGCGCAGTTTCCCTATCCCATGAATGATTGCGACCGGCTCGCGATCAGGCCTTGCCGATCAGCTTCAGCCATTCGTCTTCGGTGAGGACTTTCACGCCGTGCTTTTCGGCGTCGGCGAGTTTCGAGCCTGCGCCGGGGCCGGCGATGACGAGGTCTGTCTTCTTCGAGACGGAGCCTGAGACTTTGGCGCCGAGGCCGATGGCCTGCTCTTTCGCTTCATCGCGCGTCATCTTTTCGAGCGAGCCGGTGAAGACGACCGTCTTGCCCGCGACTTCGCTGTTGGATGTATCGGCGTGCTTGTAGGGCGCGATCTCGACATTCTGCGTGAGCGCCTTCACGACCTCGCGGTTGTGCTTCTCGGCGAAGAAATCGACCAGTGCTTCGGCGGCGACCGTGCCGAAGCCGTTGATAGCGGCAAGCGCGATCAGGTCTTCGCCGGGCTGCCCTTTGGCGGCGGACTGGATTTCGGAGCGGAAGGTTTTCCAGTCGGCGTATTCAGCAGCGAGCGCGGCGCGGGAGGTCTTGTTGAGGCCCGCGATGCTGGCGAGCGCGGTTTCAAATGACTCGTCGGCGGTGACCGGTTCCTTGTTCGGAAGTTCGGCAGCGGCGGCGAGAAGTTTGTCGCGGGCGCCGGGGCCAACGCCTTCGACATTCTCTAGGCGGCGGTAGGCGTCGTTGGGACGCTGGGCGGCGGCGTTGGCGGCGGTTTCCTGCAGCGCTTCGAACGTGCCGAAATGGCGGGCGAGCAGCAGCGCGTTGGTTTCGCCGATGTGGCGGATGCCGAGCGCATTGATGAAGCGGTCGAGCGGCTGGATGCGCGCCTTGTCGATGGCGTCGCGGAGTTTCGCCGCGGATGTTTCGCCATAACCTTCCCACTCTTCAAGCGGCGGCTTTCCTGCTTTTTCGATTTGGCTATCGAGCATGAAGATGTGCTGGGGCGCCGCGATGACACCAGCCTCGAAGAACTCCTCGATCTGTTTCGCGCCGAGGCCATCAATATCGAAAGCGCGGCGGGCGACGAAGTATTTCAGGCGTTCGACCGCCTGCGCCGGGCAAATGAGGCCGCCAGTGCAGCGGCGATCAACGTCTTCCTCGCCATCGCCCGAGCCGCGCACGGCCTCGGAGCCGCAGAACGGACAGGTGTGCGGGAATTTGAAAGCCTTCGCGTCTTTGGGGCGCTTGTCGTCGACCACGCGGACTATCTGCGGAATGACATCGCCTGCGCGTTGCACGACGACCCAGTCATTGATCATCACGCCGAGGCGGGCGATCTCGTCTTCATTGTGCAGCGTGGCGTTGGAAACGACGACGCCGCCGACATTGATGGGGGCAAGGCGCGCGACGGGCGCCAGCTTGCCTGTTCGGCCGACCTGGATGTCGATACCGAGCAATTGCGTGATCGCCTGTTGCGCGGGGAATTTGTGGGCGGCGGCCCAGCGTGGGCTACGCGAAACGAAGCCGAGGCGATCCTGCCAGTCGAGCCGATCGACCTTATAGACGACGCCGTCGATGTCGTAGCCGAGCTTTGCGCGGCGGGCTTCGATGTTGTGGTAGATTTTCAGGAGGCCCTCGGCGTCGGTGGCGCGCCTCATGTCCGGGTTGACCGGCAGGCCCCATGACCTGAATTTTTCGACGGCTTCGGTCTGCGTGGCGGCGAACTCGTCCGACACAAAGCCCCAGGTGTAGGCGAAGAGTTTCAGCGGACGGGCGCGCGTGATCTCGGGATCTTTCTGGCGCAGGCTGCCGGCGGCGAAGTTGCGCGGGTTGGCGGGCACCTTGCGACCGGCTTCGGCCTCGATCTTCTGAAGGCGCTCGAAATCCGACATGAGAATGTAGATCTCGCCGCGCACTTCGATGCGTGCCGGGTGGCCCTTCTCTTTCAATTTCTCCGGCACGTCCGCGATGGTGCGGACGTTGGCGGTTACATCTTCGCCCACGGCCCCGTCGCCGCGCGTTGCGGCGCTTACAAGCACGCCGGCTTCGTAGAGCAGCGAGATCGACAGGCCGTCGATCTTGGGTTCGGCCGTCATCGCGACTTCATCGTCGGGCTTGAGATTGAGAAAGCGACGGATGCGGGCGATCAGGTCGATCACGTCTTCGTCCGCGAATAGGTTGTCGAGCGACAGCATTGGTTTGAGGTGGGTGATCTTGCCGAACCCGCCCGCAGGCGCGACGCCGACATTCTGGCTGGGACTGCCTGCATGCTTCAGATCAGGGAATTTTTCCTCGATCGCGTTCAGGCGATTGCGGAGCGCGTCGTAATCCGCGTCTGTGAGGTCCGGCGCATCGTTCTGATAATAGGCGGCGTCAGCGGCGCTGATCGCCTCGGCGAGCTTTTTCAGCTCGGCCTTGGCGGCGGCTTTAGTGAGTTTGTCGACGGGTGTTTCAGCGGACGATTTCGGCATAGCCGCTGTATAAGCGGGGCATCCGCTTCTGCGAAGCCATGACTTGCTCAATGGGTCCCGGCTCTCCGCTTCGCTGCGGCCGGGATGACAAGCTGTGGAATATATCAGGCGCCGGCCAGCAATCTGCCAGCCGCAGCACGGGCTTCTTTCGTGACGCTCGCCCCCGCCAGCATCCTTGCGATCTCTTCCTTGCGAGCCTTGGCGCCCAGCATGTCGATCGATGTGACGGTTTCGCCGCCTGCGTCGGTCTTCGACACCTTGAGCTGGCGCGAGCCGGCGGCGGCGACCTGTGGAGAGTGGGTGATGGCGAGGACCTGCTTGTCCTTGCCCAACCGGGCGAAGCGCTCGCCGATGGCGGCGGCGACGGCGCCGCCCACTCCCATGTCGGCTTCGTCGAATACCAGCGTTCCCGCGGGCGACGATCCCGCGAGACACACGCTGACGGCCAGGGCGAAGCGGGCGGTTTCGCCGCCGGAGGCGATCTTGTCGAGTGAACCGAAGCCCGCCCCGGCATTGGTTTCAACTTCAAAGGCGACGTCATCGCGTCCCGTCGGGCCTGCCTCCACGCGCGGCGTGACGGCGACACGGAATTTCGCTTTCTCAAGCTTCAACGGTGCGAGTTCGGCGGACACGGCTTTCGCCAGCTTCTTCGCGGCGGACTCGCGTTTCACCGTGAGCTGGGCCGCGGCTGCATCATAGGCAAGGCGCGCCTTCGCTTCAGCTTCGAGCGTGACGGCCAGCGTGCCGTCGGAATGCTGGATCTCGTCCAGCTGCATCCGCATGCGGCGGCGCAGGGCGGCGAGTTGATCGGGATCGACATCATGCTTGCGGGCGGCGGCGCGGAGCGCAAACAGGCGGGTTTCGGATGCTTCCAGCGCCGCAGGCGAGAACTCGCATGACGCAGATGCGCTGCTGAGCGCGGACCGCGCCTCGCCAGCTTCGATCAGCGCGCGTTCGAGGCTTTCGCAGGCCGCGCGCATGCGGACGGCCAGTTCGGACGACGCCCCTTCCCCGGTAAGCCCCGGAGCGGAAAGGGCGCGTGAGACAGCCCGACCGGCATTGGCCAAAGCGCCCTCGACATTTGCCTTCGACAACATGTGGACGGCGGATTCCAGCGCATCGGCCACGCGCTCGCCTGCCTGCATGGTGGCGCGGCTGAGGGCGAGGGTTTGCGTTTCACCTTCCTGCGGATCGAGCGCATCAAGTTCCTCAAGCGCGTGGGACAGCCAAGTTCGCTCCGACGCAGCGCGGGCGATGCGCGCCTCGAGCGCCGCGCGCGCTTCCTCAGCGCAGCGCAGCGCCGTCCACGCGCGGGAGGTTTCAGCCAGCAGGAGCTCGGACTTCGCCCAGGCATCGAGCAGGATGCGGTGACGGGACAGGTTGAGCAGGCCAAGCCCTTCATGCTGGCCATGGATATCCGCCAGCAGCGCGCCTGCTTCCTCGAGCAGGCTGGCGCTGACCGGGCGATCGTTCAGGAAAGCCCGCGCCTGTCCGCCTTTCCGAACCACGCGGCGGAAAACCAGAGGCTCGTCATTCAGGTCTTCAAAGCCGCGTGTAGCCAGGAATTTCCGCACGGGATGGTCGGCGCCCGCATCGAAGGCGGCGGTCACGCTGGCGGCATCGGCGCCCGGACGAATGAGGCCCTGGCCTGCCCTTGCGCCAAGCGCGAAGCCGAAAGCAGACATCAGGATGGATTTTCCAGCGCCGGTTTCGCCCGTGAGCGCGCTGAAACCATCGCCCGGATCAAGATCGAGGGCGCGAACCAACACAAAGTCCCGAATGGAAAGACGGGTCAGCATGACCACGCCTCTAGCATGAAAAGAACGAAAAGGGAACATCCATTCTGCAAAAGCTATCTCTGATCGGTGAGCGGCGGCTCATAACCCTCATGAGCGAATGGAAATCAGAGAACGCAGTCGTGATGGGAAGCGAGCGTGACGCGCGCGCGCAGAGGCGCGATAAGCAGGGCAAGCCCGGTTCCCGTCCGGTGTTGGGAGATCATCATGAAGAAGTTTCTTGCCGCAGCCGCTTTCGTCGCCGCTGCCGCCATTGCCGCCCCCGCTTTTGCAGCTCTCGATAAAGGCACCGTCGCGCCGGAGTTCTCGGCCAAGGGCATGCTTGGCGGCAACGAGTTCACCTTCAAGCTTTCGGACGAGCTCAAGAAAGGCCCGGTGGTGATGTACTTCTTCCCCGCCGCCTACACGAAGGGCTGCACGATCGAGACCGCCGCGTTCGCGGAAAAGGCAGAAGAGTTCAAGGCCGCTGGCGCGACGCTGGTGGGCCTGACGGCTGGCGCCGCGATGGCTGACGGCAAGATGGTGAGCGCTTCGGACAATCTCGCGCGCCTTGCCGAGTTCTCGAAAGAGCATTGCCGCGACAAGTTCCCGATCGCCGCCGTCAGCGCCGATACGGTGAAGGCCTATAACGTTGTGCTCGGTCAGAAGCCGGACTGGAGCGACCGCACCTCTTACGTGATCGCGCCGGACGGCAAGATCCTGCTGTCGCACACCGACATGCAGCCGATGAGCCATATCGAGAAGACGCTTGAGACGGTGAAAGCCTACAAAACTGCGCACGCCGCGCATCACTAGGCAAAACGATCCCTGAAACGACAAAGGCCCCGCGATCGCTCGCGGGGCCTTTTTGTTTAAGCGCGTTGGCGCCCTAGAAGATCATCTTGCCGATGCGATCGAGCAGGTTGAAGCCGGCTTTTGCATCGGGGGCCTTGGGCAGTTCAACGCCCTGGCCCTGCATGAGCGCGTAGCTGTCGGAATACCAGTCGGACCCCGGATAGTTGGTTCCGAGCACGGCGGCGACCTGTTGCGCCTGGCCGGTGAGGCCGATCGAGAGATACGACTCGACGAGACGGTGCAGCGCTTCGGGAACGTGGGTCGTGGTCTGGTAGTCGGTGACGACCTTCTTGAAGCGGTTGATCGCCGCGAGGTGTTCGCCACGCTCGAGATAGTAGCGGCCGACTTCCATTTCCTTGCCGGCGAGCTGATCGCGGACCATGTCGGTCTTCAGCTCGGCGTCGCGGGCGTAGTCGCTTTCCGGGAAACGGGCGGTGACTTCGTTGAGGGCCAGAAGGGCGAGATCTGAGCGGGCCTGGTCACGGCCCACGTCGATGATCTGGTCGAACTGGCAGATCGCCACGAGGTAATAAGCATAGGGGGCGCCGTCGCCGCCCGGGTGCAGGGAGATGTAATCCTGCGCGCTGGAGACGGCTTTCTCGTAGTCGCGCGAACGGTAGTGGGCGTAGGCGGACATCAGCATGGCGCGCTGGGCCCACGGGGAATACGGGTGCTGGCGCTGCACTTCGTTGAACTGCGCGGCGGCCAGATCCCAGCTGTTGCGGTCCAAGCTGCGCAGGGCTTCGTTGTAGATGTTCTCGACCGGACGCTCGACGTAAGCGAGCTCTTCCGAGCGGCTATTGCCGCCGCAAGCGGTGGCGGCAAGGGCTGCGCCGGCGGCCAGGGCCGTCCTGAAAGCGGTGGAACGCATGGAATTCCTCACTCCGGAAGTCGGGAACCGGCACGTTCTAGACCAAGGGCCGGGAACCGTCCAAGACCAATAGCTGCGGCCTTATAGGCCTGTCTTATTGGCCCGGCTTATACGCCCGATTGGGGCTTTACCGTGGAGGACGGCGGGGCAACCGGCTTTTTCCCGCGTTTTCCGCGCCAGCGAAGCAGGCTGACCACCCCGAAGACCAGCAGGCCGCCAATGATCAGGACCGGCAGTATTTCCGCGACGAAGCGGATGATTCCGGCGAAGGCCCCGGCAAAGCTGGCCTCGAAGCCGCCGAAAGCGTCGCCCACGGGGCGCCAGACAGATTCGGAGCCCGGCGGGAAGCTGGCGGTGTAGTTGAGCGAAATCACAGACATCGCGACCCGCAACTTCATCTGGGCGAGGATGGATTCGGATGAATCGATCTCCCCCTGCACGCGGGCGAACTCACGCTCGATTTCCAGGAGGTCGCCGAGCTTGCCCGGGCGGTCGCGCAGGAGCTGTTCGAGGCGGTCACGCATGGTCTTGAGCGAACGCAGGCGAGCTTCGCTGTCGACAATGTTGACGGTGAGGTCTTCCGCGCTGTCGCTGTTGCTGTCGAGCGTGGCGTTGAAGGGCTTGAGGCCGTCGACCATGCTGGCGCGGAACGTCTTCACCCAGTCAGCCGAACCGCGAATGGTCATCTGGCCGTAGGACTGGTCTTCGCCGAGACCGCTGATCGACGAGTTGACGACGTAGCACTTCGCGGGTCCTGCATCCTCGCACTGCTTCTTGTGCGCATCGAGCAGGCCCTGCATGCCGTTGGCCGGAACCTTGAAACCGTAATTGTAGGTATAGGCGATCAGGCGCTGACCGGCAGGTTGTCCGCCACCGCCGCCATTCGGGTCAGGCTGGATGATGTTGCTGCCGATGTCGGGGGCGCCGCCCGACGCCTGTTCCGACATAACGGCTTGTGGCGGCGGAGGCGGCGCCATGGGCATCGGCGCGTAGGCTGCCTTGCCATCCATCGCTGCGAATTCCTCTGGCGAGGGTCGATTGGGATCCTGCCCGCATGCGGCGAGCGTCAGTGCGAGAATTGCGGCGATTGACCAGCGGACCATATGCTTCCCCAAGCAGGTTACACGTGTACTCTGAGCCCGACTTCCGGGCCAAATCAAGGCGGATCATCAGCCGCGTGTATTACGTCCAGGCAAAGCTTGTTGCGTCCGCGAAGACAGCGCGGAGAAGCTGGTTGTTGAGCGCGTGGCCGGGTTGCTCGCCTTCATAGAGGCCTTCGATCTGGCCACCGGCGAGGAAAAGATCGCCGATCACGTCGAGCAGCTTGTGACGCACGAATTCGTCGCCTGCCTGCAGGCCGCCCGGATTCAGGATCGCGTCGCCCTCGACGACGATCGTGTTGTCCATCGAGGCGCCGAGGCCCTTGCCCATTGCGTGCAACTCCTCAGCCTGATCAGCGAAGCCGAAGGTGCGCGCCCATGCAACGTCGTGCGCAAAAGCGCCGGGCGTCATGACGAAACGGATTTCCTGACGACCGATGGCCTTGGTCGTGAAGTCGATCACAACGCGCATCTCGAACCCCTCGCCGGGCGAGAGGCGGGCAAACTTGGCGCCGTGGCGAACCTTAACCGGCTTCAGGATTTTCAGCACGCGGCGGGCCGCGCCCTGCTCTTTCACGCCGGCCTGCGTCAGCAGGTCAACGAAAGGCCTGGATGAGCCATCGAGTATCGGAAGTTCTGGTCCATCAAGTTCGGCGATGATGTTATCGACGCCCAGCCCCGAACATGCCGCAAGGAAATGCTCGACGGTCGCCACCGAAATGCCGGCCGCATTGCTCATGTTGGTGCCAAGCTCTGTGGTCGTCACCATCGTGACCAGCGCCGGGATGACCGCATCGCGATCCGTTACGTCAGCCCGCACGAACCGCACGCCAGCGCCTTCCGGCGCCGGGCGAATGGTAAGGGTCGCGGGCTCCCCGGAATGCACGCCGACGCCCGAAAGGCTGGCTGATTGCGCGATGGTTTGCTGGCGGTTCATGGGCGTGAGCTAAAGCCAGACGGGGTCACCGGCAAGACAATGGGTGTTTCCGGTTGTTTCGTCACATTTTCGCCCGGCAGCCGTGGCGGGCTTCGCCGCAGGGCTGGAGGCTTTGATGAGCGAGAGTGCGAACCGCAGGCTGGTATTGCTCGGCGGACTGGCGCTTGGCGTGACCAGCACAGCATCTGCCCAGCCGCAGGTCAGGCGCGATCTCTACAATGGCGAGCTGGATTATCTCGCAAAGGAATTCAGCGGGGCGGCGACGAAGATACCCTCGCGCATCCAGATTGCCTCCGCGACGGAGCCCGGCGAACAGATGGCGATTTCCGGCAAAGCCCTGTCTTGGCGGACCGGCGAGCCCGTGCCGGGCATCATCATCTATGCCTACCATACCGACAACACCGGCAGTTACGCGGGCGGCCCGGCAGGCACGCGCCACGCGCGGCTTCGCGGCTGGGTGCGCACTGGAACGGACGGCGCTTATGCGTTCACCTCGATCAAGCCGGCGCCCTATCCGGACCGGACCATGCCGGCTCACGTCCATTTCATCGTGCTGGAGCCTGGCAAGCCGCCCTACTGGATCGACGACATCGTCTTCGACGGCGAGTTCCGGGTGGATGATGCCTACAAGGCGACGCTGGAAAACCGCGGCGGCAACGGCGTTATCCCTCTGAAACGCGAAGCAGGCGTCTGGACCGGC
This sequence comes from Hyphomonadaceae bacterium, assembly GCA_036795465.1. GTDB lineage: Bacteria > Pseudomonadota > Alphaproteobacteria > Caulobacterales > Hyphomonadaceae > UBA7672. The sequence goes on along the minus strand of DAIRES010000006.1, from coordinate 38,542 downwards.
ATGCGTGATATTCGCCTGGAGCGCCATCCGGCCTGACGAACGCCGCGCGGTCTGCTAGCACCGCGCCATGGAATTACCTTCCCGCTTGCGACTGGCCGTGGACGGAGCGCTGGAAGGCGTTGCGGTCTCCGAACTTGCAACCGCAACCAAGGCGCTTTCCCACCGCTATCGCAATGAGGTGCGCGACGGGCGACTGCACATCTCGGACGCCAAACTGGCGCTTGCCTATATCGCGACACGGATGCCGGCCACCTATGCGGCGATCCACGCAAGCCTGACGGCGTTGGCCGAACGCGCGCCGGATTTTGCGCCGGTGACCGCTCTGGATGTCGGCGCGGGTCCGGGCACTGTCCTCTGGGCAGCGTCTGACGTGTGGTCGGACTTGCAGAGCGTCACACTTCTGGAAGCCAGCCCCGCGATCCGCGCAGTAGGCGAAAAACTAACGACGGCGAGCAACCTCGCGCATATCGACTGGCGCCATACCGATATAACGCGCGACGCGGAGCGTCTGGCACCGAGCGATCTCGTGACGCTGGCTTATGTGCTGGATGAACTGTCGGCGGAACAACGCAACAAGCTGGTTGATCGCCTGTGGTCGCTCACCTCTGGCGTGCTGGTGATCGTGGAGCCAGGAACGACAGCGGGATGGCGGCGCATTCTAGATGCACGCGCGCGGCTCATCGCGGCGGGCGCGAACATCCTCGCGCCCTGCCCGCATCAACAGGCTTGTCCGATTGTCGAACCAGACTGGTGTCACTTCGCTGCCCGCGTTGCGCGCTCGCGCGTGCACAGGCTGGCGAAGGAAGCGGAGGTTCCGTGGGAAGATGAGAAGTACATCTATCTCGCAGCATTGCGCGCACCTGCCGCGCCCGCTCCCGCACGCATTCTCGCGCCGCCGGAATCAGCGACGGGACGGGTGCGCCTGAAGCTGTGCAGGCCGGATGGCGCCGCTGAAAGCCGCCTCGTGACACGCCGCGAAGGCGAGGCGTTCAAGGCCGCGCGGAGAAGCGACTGGGGCGATACGTTCGACTTCTAAACGTTGAGCCTGACGGCTTCTACGCCTGACCCGAGCGGCGCAGGAAGGCCGGGATTTCGAGGTCGTCGTCGAAACTCTCGTCGTCCACGACCGGCTTGGCGACCGGAGCGGTCGGCTCGTCAGCCGGCTTGGATTTCCAGCCGAACAGCGAAGCGAACGAACGGTCCTTGCCATTGTCGGCCGACGGTTGCGGCGCAGGCGCCGGAGCGACCTCCGCAGCATAGGTGTCGACAGACTCGGGCTCCGGCATCGGCGCGGGGCGCGAACGGATGATCGGCGCGGGCGGACGAAGATCGGACGGCGGCACGTTGGCCTGCGCGATGGCGACAGACACGGACGGCGCGACAGCGACCGGAGCTGGCGGCGGTACGACGACAGCAGCGGGCTGCGCGGAGATGCCGAGTTCAGCGGCCGGATGCGGTGCGTTCATCACGGCGGTGGTGAGACCGGCCTGAAGCTCGCGGACCGGCTGCGGGATCGTGCGCACGCCAGCGATCTGTTGGAGACCAGCGGCGACAACCGACACACGGATCTTGCCGACCATCTTCTCGTCGAAGGTGGAGCCGAGAATGATGTGCGCATCGACATCGACTTCACGGCGAACTTCGTTGGCGGCTTCGTCGACTTCGAACAGCGTCATGTCATAGCCGCCGGTGATGTTGATGAGCACGCCCTTGGCGCCCTTCATCGACACATCATCGAGCAGCGGGTTGGCGATGGCGGCCTTGGCGGCTTTCAGCGCGCGGTTCTCGCCCTCGCCTTCGCCCTCGCCCATCATCGCCGAGCCCATGCCCGCCATGACAGTGCGCACGTCAGCGAAGTCGAGATTGATGAGGCCGGGCATGACCATCAGGTCGGTGATGCCGCGAACGCCGGAATAGAGAACCTTGTCGGCCATGCCGAATGCGTCTGCGAAGGTCGTGTCCTTGTTCGCGATGCGGAACAGGTTCTGGTTGGGAATGATCAGCAGCGTGTCGACTTCATTGCGGAGGTCGATGATGCCTTTTTCCGCCACCTGCATGCGGCGCTTGCCCTCGAAGTCGAACGGCTTGGTGACCACGCCGACGGTGAGGACTTTCTGTTCTTTCGCGATGCGCGCGATGATCGGTGCAGCGCCGGTTCCGGTGCCACCGCCCATGCCGGCCGCGATGAAGCACATGTGCGCGCCGTTCAGCAGGCGCTTGATCTCGTCGGAGCTTTCCTTGGCGGCTTCCATCCCGACTTCCGGGTTGGCGCCAGCGCCGAGACCCGAGGTCCGGGCGATGCCGAGCTGGATCTGTGTCGGGGCCTTGGATCGCACCAGAGCCTGGGCATCCGTGTTGGCGACGACGAATTCGACGCCCTGCAGATTGGCCTCGATCATGTTGTTGACGGCGTTACCGCCAGCGCCACCAACGCCGATCACGACTATCCGGGGTCTAAGTTCAACCGCCATAACAACCCTCGACAACAAAGTTCCATGGTCTTCTGGCCACAGAATTTGATGAAAGATCGGCGGTTTTGGCTAAGCGCGTCTTAAAGCAATCGATTGGGTCAGAAATTTTCCTGCACCCAGCCGAAGACCCGCTTCATCAGGCCAGAGCCGTGATCCATGGCGGCCCGATCGCCGCTGCTGCGCGACGGGTCGGGTCCACCCATCAACTCCCACCGTAACAGCCCTGCCGCAGCGGCGAAAGCGGGGGAACTGTAAGTCTCGCCTAATCCCTTCACATTGGCAGGCCTGGCGAGACGGACTGGTGCGCGAAAAACGTCTTCTGCCAGCTCTTGCAGGCTTGGCAGCTGGCTCGATCCACCCGTGAGAACGATCCGTCTCGGCAAAGGACGGCCAGCGGCCGATGCCTTGGACAGCCGTCCATCCATCAATTCGAGGATTTCCTCGATCCGGGGACGGAGGACCTGGGCGATATCCGCCTTGGAACATTGGTGAGCTTCGAGGCGGCCATCCGGTCCGAGGCGCGGCGCCTCGACCATGTCCAGCGCGCCGACTTCGGACAAGCCAACCGCGCCGTGCAGGGTCTTCATCCGTTCGGCGGCCGCGAAAGTGGTGCCCAGTCCCTGGGCGAGATCGGAGGTCGCGCGCGATCCGCCCATGGGCAGGGTTTCCACGTGGACGAGGCCGCCGTCGCAGAAGGCTGCCGCGGACGTAACCCCGGCGCCGAAATCGATGACCATTGCCCCCTGCTCGGCCTCATCCTCGACCAGGCAGGCAAGGCCGGCGGCAAAGGGAGCGGCGAGAATGGCGGTCGGCTGGAGGTGAGCGCGGGAGACGCACTGCACGATGTTTCGCAGGCCGGCCGTCGGGGCCGAAACCACCAGATAGCTGGCGGTCAGGGTTTCCGCGAACATGCCGCGCGGATCCTTGACGCCGCCAGTCGAGTCGACCGTGAAGCCAAGCGGAGCGGAATGCAGGATTTCGCGGCCCTGCGACTGGAAGCTTTCGAGCGCGGCGATGCGGGCGTCGCGGATGTGCGCGGCAGTGATTTCGCGGCCGACCATGGGCAGCTTGGCGCGGACAACGTCCGAACGCAGATCCGGGCCGGATACGCCAAGAACCACATCCGTGATGCGAAGGTCGGCGGCGCGCTCTGCCTGCTCGACGGCGAGACGGATTGAACGCTCCAGATTGTCGAGATCGACCACGGCGCCCGAGCGGACGCCCTTGGTGCCCTGCGCGCCTGCACCGGCAACGCGCGGTTCGCCATCCGTCGCATCGCCACGACGCGAGATCATGCAGGTGACTTTGGACGAACCGATATCCAGCGCAGCCATGACCGTTCCGCGCGCGTGGGCGCGGTCACGGACGTTGGTGCGCTGGGCCAGCGACGACACGGGTACTATGTGCCTCCGGGCGAAGTGGTTTCGGGAGCGCCAGCCATCGGCTGAAGCGCAATGTATTTGGAATGACGCGCATCGATGCGCGTCGCAGGCAGGTCGAGCACGCGGTTCTGCGCCTGCATCAGGTTCAGCGCATCGAGCTGCTCCATCAGACGGGCATCATCCGGGAAGGCCACAACGTCGGTGCGACCCTTGAACTTCACGTCCCAGCGGCGGCCGCCAACGCGATAGGCGACTTCCATCCGGTCCGACAGGTTCGGGAATTCCTTGATCGCCGTCACCAGCGTGGCGGCGGCTTCAGCCGCATCCTCGCCGACGACACGCGGAAGATGCATGTACTTGGCCGGATCAGCTTCGGCGAACGTGCGGCCGCGTTGGTCGATCACGCGCCAGTCGCCGCCATTATGGCCATCCTGCCAGAGGGCGCTGGGTTCGCGCTGCTCGACATGGATATCGATCTTGTTGGGCCACAGGCGTTGCACGCTGACGGCGCCGAGCGAGTCGATACGCTCAAGCCGGTCGCGGATCGCATAGGGGTCGGCGCCCATGATGCTGTCGCCCGGCCGCACGCCCGCCACGTCCTTGACCTTGGCGGCCATGAGCGGATCGACTTCCGGGTTCACATGCACGTCCTGCACGGCAAGGCCGGCCCACTGGGCGATGACGTTGAAGCCCGAATTCATGTTCTGGCCGAACTTGCCCAGGCTGCCGCCCATCCAGGCCGCAACCGTCAGCATCGCCGCGCCACAGATGATGGTGCCGAGCGCATAGGTGGCGACCCGGTCACGGAACCAGGCCACGGAATAGGGAATGTCACGGGCACGCGGGGCCGGACGCGAGGCGCGCGGGGCCTGCGGAGCCTCGTCACGATCGTCGTCGTAGCCGGCAGGCCCGGCGATGCGCGGGCGTTTTACCTTGGGCATGACGCATCCTCGATCATCCAGCGGACGAGCGAGGGATAGTCGATGCCCATATGCGCAGCCTGCTCCGGAATGAGCGAGGTGGGCGTCATGCCCGGTTGCGTGTTGGTCTCGAGTATCACCAGTCGGCCTGCTTTATCGTCGTAGCGAAAATCCGATCGCGTCACGCCCCGGCAACCCAGTGCCTGATGGGCCTTCAGCGACGCGGCAAGCGCTGCTTCGGTGACCGCATTCGGCAGGTCTGCAGGAAGGACATGGCGCGATCCTCCAGCCTGATATTTTGCGTCAAAGTCGTAATAGTCCCTTAAGGTCGTGATCTCTGTGACAGCCATGGCCCGGTCGCCCATCACGCCGACGGTCAACTCCCTGCCCGGTATGAATTTTTCGACCAGCGCCCGCTTGCCGAACTTCCAGGTTCCGTCGGTGAGTTCCTTGGGCGGGCGGTTCGCGCCTTCACGTACGATAAACACGCCAAACGAGGAGCCCTCGGCCGGCGGCTTGATGACGTAGGGCGGCGGCATGATGTGGTCGCGCGCCAGATCCTCGACGTCGTACATCCCGCCCTCGGCCACGAGGAGACCGTGCTGGACGTAGATCGCCCGCGCCTTGTCCTTGTCCATCGCCAGCGCAGAGGCCAGCACGCCGGAGTGCGTGTAAGGAATGCCCATGATTTCAAGGATGCCCTGCACGCAGCCATCCTCGCCCCACGGGCCATGGAGGGCGTTCAGCACCACGTCGGGTTTTGCCTGCTCAAGCTGCTGGGCCAGTTGCCGCGTCACGTCGATCTCGACCACGTCGAAGCCGGACTGGCGTGCGGCGTCCGCCATGCCTTTGCCCGATGACAACGACACAGGCCGTTCCGAGGACCAGCCACCCATGATGACGGCTACGCGAGTCATGCTTCCGCTCCTGACATGCCCCGCTATGCGCCCCCAATTCCTAATAAAGAGGGGCCGTTACCGGGAGGCTTACGTTCCAAGGCATAAAGGCGTTCGATTGACGCAGAAAGCGGGCCGATTTGAGGATAGGATCGGTTCGTGAGAGGAATGATCGGATGAAACACCCCGCCCTTCCCGCGCTTCTGACCCTTCTCGCTTCGGGATGCGCCACGGTCGCTTCAGCACCACCCGGCCTCGTCCAGTTACCCGCGACCGCCGTCGGCGGCACACCTTGCGATCCGCCGCTGGTGGTTCCCGCGAGCATCGTCGCCTCGGTACGGGCGCAGTTCGATGCACCCGGCGCCCCGCGCCCATCTGTTCCGCCGGAAGACATGGTGGCCTACCAGAAGATGCAGGCCGAACAGGGCAAGAAGGACTGGGCCGCGCTCTGCTATTTCCGCGCGGACAACGCCGCCCTCGCCGCCCAACCCGTTCCGGCCGGGCGCGTCGTGTTCATGGGCGACTCGATTACGCAGCTCTGGGGCCTCGCCGAGCCGCAGGACTTCGGCCCCGCCCGCGTCAATCGCGGCATCAGCGGCCAGACCACGCCGCAGATGCTGCTTCGCTTCAAGCAGGACGTGCTGGCGCTGAAGCCCTCCGCCGTCCACATCCTCGCCGGCGTCAACGACATTGCCGGCAACACCGGACCGACCACGCTCGAAGACATCGAGAACAACATTGCCTCGATGGTCGAGCTTGCGAAGGCGCATGGCGTGCAGGTGATCCTCGCCACGCCCCTGCCCGCAGGCAAGTTCACATGGGCGCCGCAGCTGCAGCCGGGACCGCAGGTCGCTCAATACGCCGAATGGGTTCGCCGCTACGCCGCCGAGCAGGATCTCGTGCTGGCCGACTACTACCCCGCCCTCACCACGCCCGACGGCGCGATGAAACCCGAACTCGGCCCCGACGGGGTTCATCCGAACAAGGCAGGCTACGCGCTGATGAAACCGATCGTCCAGGCCGCCATTGCCGAAGCCCTGAAAAGCTAGCGCTACACAGGACAAGCTTGATGACCAAGCCCGCCCAACCGCCCGCCATGCAACACTGGATCGACGCTGCCGACGCCCTGTTGCCCGACATGATCGAGCTGCGCCGCGCCATCCATGCCGAGCCAGAGATCGGCCTGCACAACCCGATGACTACTGCCAAGGCCAAGGCCGCCCTCGCCGGCCTGCCGCTGGAATATTCGGAAGGGCCCTCCACCACAGGCTTCGTCGCAACCCTGCGCGGCCCGTCCAACGGACGCACCGTCCTTCTGCGTGGCGACATGGATGCGCTGCCGATGGACGAAGATACCGGCCTCGACTTCTCGTCCACGATCAACGGCGCCATGCACGCCTGCGGGCACGACACGCACGTCGCCATGCTGGTGGCCGCCGCCCGTGCGCTGTGCGCCCAGCGCGAGCGCCTCGCCGGCACGGTGCAGTTCATGTTCCAGCCGGGCGAAGAAGGCTGGCATGGCGCGCGCTACATGCTCGACGACGGCCTGATCAATCCCGTGCCCGACGCGGCCTACGCGCTACACATCACGCCGAACGTTCCCTCGGGCGTGTTCGCGGGCAAGCCGGGCCCGCTGCTCGCCGCCGCCGATCGCATCGAACTCACCATCAAGGGCAAGGGCGGCCACGCCTCTCAACCGCACGACGCAGTCGACCCCATCCCGGTCGCCTGCGAAATGGTGACAGCGTTGCAGGCGATGATGACGCGCCGCGTGCCTGCTTTCGACCCCGCCGTGCTGACCATCGCGCACATCAAGGCCGGATCGACCAACAACGTGATCCCCGAAACAGCCTTCATCGAAGGTACGATCCGCTCCTTCTCCGAGAAATCACGCGACATCGCGCGCGAAGGGCTGAAGCGCGTCGTGGAGCATGTCTGCGCCGCGCACCTGTGCGAAGCCGACCTCAACATCATCCCTGGCTTTCCCGTCACGCTATGCGATGAGCGCGCCGTCTCCCTTGCCCGCCGCACGACCAAGGCTTTGTTCGGCGAAGAAGGCTGGTTCGAGATGCCGCATCCGATGATGGGCGCGGAGGATTTCTCCTACGTTCTCCAGAAAGCGCCCGGCGCCATGATGTTTCTCGGAGCCTCCCCCGAAGGCGGCGACTGGCGCACCTGTTGCGCCCTGCACTCCAACCGCATGGTGCTGGACGAGCGTGTCATGGCGCGCGGCGCGGCGCTGCACTGTGCGATCGCCGAGACGTTCCTCGCCGGCGGCTTCGAGACCTAGCTCAACCCCGGCACATGATAGGCAACCGGCGCCGCAGGTCCGACCGGAATGCCGAGCGCGACCCACACAGCCGTCAGCAACATGCCCGCAACGTAGAACGCCGCTGCAAGCGGGAGCGTCAGCGAGATCATCGTGCCCAGACGGAAGTTCGGCATCCAGCGCTGCGCGAACACCATGGTCAGCACGACATAGGGGTTCAGCGGCGAGATCAGGTTTGTCACCGTGTCGCCGACGCGATAGGCCGCAGTCGTCATCTCGGGCGAGACATTCAGCAACATCATCATCGGCGTCGCCACCGGCGACATGGCCGCCCACTTGGCCGAGCCTGACGCGATCAGGAAATCCAGCCATGCCGACATGGTCGCGAGGATTGGCAACAGAACCGCAGGCGGCGCCGCCATCGCGCGCAACTGGTCAGCGCCCGCAATCGCCGTGATCGGCCCCAGGTTCGACCAGCCGAACATCGCCACGAAGTGCGCCGCGAAGAAGATCAGCACCAGATAGGGCAGGATAACCTCCAGCCCCTTCACCATCATCCCCACCACGTCCCGGTGCGTCCTGATCGAACCCGTGACCGCGCCATAAACCCACCCTGTCGTGATGAAGAGCACGAACAGCAGCGCGGCGATCGAGCGGAAGAACGGCGTCATCCTCTGGCTGCCGCTCGCCTCGTCGTCCATCAGCGGCGTGAACCCCGGCCACATCACCAGCGCCGTCGCCAGCCCCGCAACCGCCAGCGCCGCGACACCGGCCCAGACCAGTCCCTTCTTCTCGACCGGCGACAGCACCACGCCGGCGAGATCGGCGATGCCGCTCTCGCCTTCCCACTTGCCCAGGCGCGGCGCGATCACGCGCTCCAGCACCCACCACCCGACCGCCGTGAACACCACCGCGATCCCGATCGAGAAATACCAGTTGCCCAACGGGTTCATCGTCCATTGCGGATCGATCATGCGTGCGCCCGTCTCGGTGATGCCGAGCAACAGGACATCATACTGCCCGGGGAACAGATTGCCCGCGAGCCCAACGGCCGCACCCGCAAACCCCGCGATCAGCCCCAGCACAGGATTGCGCCCCGCGGCCGCAAACACGATCCCCGCCAGCGGCACATAGACCATGTACGCCGCATCATTCGCATGCGTCGCCAGCATGCCAAGCACGAACACCATCGGCACAAGGATTGACTTCGGCGCACCGCCCAGACTTGCACGCATCAACGCAGTCAGCAGCCCGGAACGCTCGGCAACGGCCGCACCCAGCATGATGGTCAGCGCAAAGCCCAGCGGCGCAAAGCCGGTATAGGTGCGCGGCATTTCCACGAACAGCTTCTGGACATTCGCTTCCGACAGCAGGCTGGACACTGCCAGCGTCTCGCCTGTCACCGGGTTCACGGCGGACCACCCAGCCGACGCGCCGATCACTGACACGATCACCAGCAGGACGATGATCCCGACGAAAATGAAGATGGGATCAGGCAAGGCGTTGCCCGTCCGCTCGATCCAGTCGAGAAACTTGCTGCGTTGTCCCGCCGGTTCAGCGACCCCAGTCATCCGCAAAAGTGACCATGCGGATGGCACGCTGTCCACCCCGCCCGGGTGAACAGTCCGTGTTGTCCAGGCGCAAGTCGCGTCGCTGCCCAGTTCGGCTTAGTTGAGGTTCAACGCCTTCCGGATATCGCGCCAGTCGACGACCTTGTAGTTCTGCTGGCCGGGGCTCGGCGTGTCCTCGTCGTCGTGGAAAGCGATCGCACCCTCGGGGAACTGGCCGATCGGGCCGGAGAACGCGTCGAGGCCGTCCGTCGCCGTCACCGCGTCGATCGTCTCGCCGGCAACGATTGCGAATCTTCCGATATAGACATGCGCCGGGCCTTCAATGCGGAACACGTTATACGTATCGTCGCCCTGCGATGACGCGATGAGATATTTCTTTCCCTTGTCGCGCATGATGGTGACGCCTTCGACGTCCGCCGTCAGGCGTTTGCCATCGATCCTTGCGATGCTGTGCAGCTCATCGCTCGCGCCGGGGCCGAACGCCACGCGCCAGAGGCCGACATCCTCTTCGCCTATATAAAGATTGCCTGCTTCCTCATCGACGACACAGCCTTCCGGCTGGCTGCCGACTTTCACGGTGCGGATCAGCTCTGCAACCGGACCAGACGGGCCCGCAGCCACAGTCCAGACTTTCGCTTCGCCATTCTTGCTGTCGGCGATCAGGTAGAAATTGCCATCGCGTTTCGCCATGCAGAAGCCATAGGGCTCCCATGTTCCAGTGGAGATGAAGCCCCACTGTTTCGTCTCCAGCGTCGCAGGATCAAACAGATACACAAACAGGCCGAACGCTTCGTCGGCAGAGGCGCCGACCAGAACATAATCCTTGCCGTCCACCTTGAAGCCGGGGCGCAGGTCGACATTGTTCAGCGCGCCGCTCGGGAAGAACTGACGCACCGATCCATCGAGATTGTGAACGTAGAGACCATCCGTCTTGTCCGTGCCGAACATCACGGCGCGCGACGGATCAGACGGGTCGGCCCACAAGGCCGGATCATCCGCATCGACGGTCGGATCGGTCTTCACCACGGTTTCCATGGCCGCCGTCACCAGCACCGGCGGTTCGCCATTGGCCCAGCGCGGCCCGGTAGCGCAGGCGCTCGCCAGTAGCGTCAGTCCCAGCACCGCAGCTCGTTTCATGGCAGTCCTCGAAACAGGTGATTCAACAAAAGCCATCGGCCCTGCCCCCGAGGGAGACAGGGCCGCACGCATGGACGTGACTAGAACGACATACGGCCGATGATCTGATAGACCGGGCCGGCTTCCTCGCGCTCAAGCTCGTACTCATCGTCGATCGAACCATCGATCTGGTTCGCGAGCAGCGCATACTTGCGGAACTCTTCTTCCTTCTCCGAGTCGAGCAGGTTCGAGCCAACGAAGCGCAGCGTGAAGTTGTCGCCGAACGATTTCTCGACAAAGATTTCGAGATCGGCGCCGTAGGACGTCACAACTTCCTCGCCGACAACGCGGCTTTTTGCATCGCCCTGCTTCCGGTAGGTCGCACCGAAAGCGGCATCCCACGCCGAGATGTCGTGGATGAAGCCGAAGTTGTACACGTACTCCGACTGGCTGTTGAAGCGGCGCGAGCCGAACTCGTCATCAACATCGCTGTCGAGCCACGAATAGTTGGCGAACACGCCCGTGTCCGGCAAGCCGATGGCCGAGAGGTCGGACGACAGGTCGAACTCCACGCCGTAAACCTTGCCGTCGCCCGTGTTACGGACGCCGAAGATGTAGGCGAGATCGTCCGGCGCATCGTTCGCCGAGCCTTCATCGCCCGTGTTGTAGATTTCGATCAGGTCTTTCACATCGCGGTAGAAGAAGTTGACGCCCGCAATGCCCGACTTGCCGAGCTGCTGCTCGTAGCCGATGTCGAGGCCCCAGGCCGTTTCCGGCTTGAGGTTCGGATTGCCCTGGAAGTCGTTCGAGCCAAGCTCTTCTTCCAGCACTCCGGAGAAGAGGAATTCGAACGGCGCGTTACGGATGGTGCGAGCGACCGAGCCGCGAATGCGGCCAGCGTCCGAAACTTCCCAAGAAAAGTGAGCCGACGGCAGCACTTCGGTCTGGTCGGTTTCATCGCCATCAACTTCCAGCGTCATGTTCTCGACGCGCACGCCGGCTTCCCAGCTGATCGCGCCAGCGTCGCCACGAACGAGCGCATACGGATCGACATTGGTGCGTTTGATGTTGCTGGTCGTGTAGGCGATCGCCGGATCTGTATAGCCCGGCACGCCGGCCCCGCTGGAGTTCGGGATCTGCGCAGCAGCGCCCGGAATGTTCGTGCGGAAGCGGCCTTCGCCCAGCGTGGTGTCGCGTTCTTTATGCTTGAAGTGCACGCCCGCCTGGAACTCCAGGTCGCCAAATGCTCGCTCGTGGTCGATCTTCGCCTTGATCTCGTTGTCGTCGATCGCGAAGGGCGCGAGGTCACGCGTGAAACGGTCGGCTTCGGGATAGGCGAGCCCGTCGCGCGCGTATTCCATCTCGTTCTCGAACTCGAACGTATCGTCCTTGAACGAGGCATAACCGAGCTTGAACGAGGTCTTGCCGCCGAACGCCTCGATCTTGTAGCCGCCATTCAGCGACAGGCTTTCCTGCTCGATATCAACATCGTTGCTGTTGACGACAGTGATGCTGCCCGGCGTCTGCACGCCTTCATCATACTCGATCGAATCTTCGTCCTGGTAACGCTCGGTCTTCACGTAGAAGCCATCGAGCGTGAACTCGGCGTTCTCGCCGACCGGTGTTTCCCAGGCAAAGTTGGCTGAGTAATCCGTGCCATCGCGCGTGTCGCGCTGGATCTCGCTGTTGTTCAGGTCTTCGCCGATATCGTCATAGCGCAGGGAGGTCTTGCGCTTCGGGTTGTGGCGGCCCTGCACGCTCGCGCCGAGCAGAAGTCGACCTTCGCCGATCTTGCCGCCCCAGACAGCGCCAGCCGATTCACGGACGCGGCCATCATCAAACGCCAGCGCGCCGAGACGCACATAGCCGCCTTCAAGAGCGTAGCCATCCTTCAGCACGATGTTGATCGCACCGGCCATGGCGTCGCCCGAACGGTTGGCCGACGCCGACCGCACGATCTCGACCTTCGAGATAAGCTCCGCCGGAATCCGGTCCACGAAGAAGGCGGTGTCAGCACCGTTGCCGATCGCCCCCGACGACGAACCCGCGCCGGGAACCTCTTCGCCGTTGATCAGGATCTGCGTATAGGCCGGGTCAAGGCCGCGCAGGCGCACGCCATCCGATTCGAGCACATCGGACAGGAAGGTCACCGACGGAACGCGCTTCAGCGCATCGCCAGCCGTCAGCGGCTCGAAGCGCTGGAAATAGTCGTCGCCATAAACCAGCACAGGAGCGGTCTCGTCCGTGCGGTCGCGATAGCCGATGCCGTTGATGACGACCACGTCGCTGGCGTCGACCGCAGTGCGGTTCTGGTTGCTGCCGGTGGTGACGGACTGCGGCTCATCCGCCGGGCCGCTCTGCGCGAAAGCAGGCTGGAACGTTGCAAGCGAGAGCGCCGCACCAGCGACACCCACAAGGTGCCTGCCCTTCAGAAACTTTGTCATCCGTACCCTCCATCAAGCGATGGGCGGGCTCTAGTGACGTCTCATGACAGCGCGGACACGGTTTTGTTGTGGTTCGATGACAACCCGCAGCCGTGTTTCCCGGCAACAGCGTCATGGGCCCGTCACACTTCCTTGCAGCCGGCGCGCGAGCGCGATAATACGCGGCCCATGCCACTCTCCATCATAGGCGTCGATGCAGACGACACGCTCTGGCACACGGAAACCGTGTTCCGGCTGACCCACAAGCGGTTCAACGAGCTCCTGTCCGATTTCGCGGATGAAGATGCTCTGGAGGCGAAGCTCGCCGCCATCGAACGCGAGAACATGAAGACCTACGGCTATGGCGCGAAGGGCTTCACCCTCTCCATGCTGCAGACCGCGCTGGAAGTCAGCAATGGCAATGTCTCGACCAAAGTCATCCAGGAACTTCTATCCGCCGGCCGCGAGATGATGACCCATCCGATCGAGCCTCTGCCCGGCGTGGAGGACGCGCTGAAGGAGCTGAAGGAACGCGGCCGCCTCATCCTCATCACCAAGGGCGACCTTTTCCACCAGGAGTCCAAGCTCGCCGCCTCCGGCCTCGGCTCGCACTTCTCGGGCGTCGAGATCGTCTCGGAAAAGACGCCCGAGATCTACACGAAAGCCTTCGCCCGCCATGGCGGCTCGGCGGAGACATCGCTGATGACCGGCAACTCCGTTAAGTCGGACATCCTGCCCATGCTCGCCGCCGGCGGCTATGCCGCGCTCGTGCCATACCCGCTGGTCTGGGAACACGAGCGTGCGGAAAAGCCGGAAGGCAACCCACGCTATCGCGAAGTCGAAACGCTGGGCGGCCTGCCCGCCTGGCTGGACGAAATCCTCTAGGACTCGGCCGCCGCCCGCAGATTATCCCGCAGGCCCGCCACCGAATTGCGCAGCCGCCCCAGCTGCTCGACCGACATGCCCGTTGCTTCAAGCACCTGCCCCGGCACGCACGATGCGTCCTTCACCAGATCGCGTCCCTTGGCCGTCAAGCTCACCCGCACCTGACGCTCGTCTTCCGTATCGCGCGCCCGCTTCACGAAGCCCGCGGCCTCCAGCCGCTTGATCAGCGGCGTCAGCGTATTGGATTCAAGAAACAGCTGGTCACCCAGCTCCCCCACGCCCTGCCCATCCCGCTCCCACAGCGCCATCATCACGAGGTATTGCGGATAGGTCAGTCCCATCTCGTCGAGGATCGGCTTGTAAAGCCGGTTGAACGCCAGCCCCGCTGAATAGATGGCAAAACACAGGGCCTGATCCAGCTTCGGCTGGATAAGGAGTGCAGCAGTCTGTTCGCGTTTTCTGGTCATGCGTCGAAAATAAATCGTGCGCGATTAAATCGCAAGGGTTGACGACCCGCCTGCGAGGCAATAATTCCATCGCACGCGATCAAATCGTCGCTGCTGGCGGCAAGCACGCCAAGGTTCCCGCTGACGCAACCGCCGCCGCAACCGTCGGCATCGGCCCGCGCGAGCCCAAGGGCTTCGGCCTCACCGTGCAGCTCTACGTGACACTTCCCGGCGTCGACCGGGCCGCAGCCGAAGCGCTGGTCCACGAAGCCCACGAAGTCTGCCCGTATTCCAACGCAACGCGCGGCAACATCGACGTCGTGCTGAACGTAGTCTGATATCTCGACAGCGGACTGCCGGGCGAAAGCCAGGCGGTCCTACTTCTTCGGCGTGACCTTCAGCAGCCTTGCTTCCGGTCCATCGGTCAGCAGATAGAGAGCGCCATCCGGCCCGACGCCGATGTCGCGATAGCGTTCCTTCTTGTCCGAGAACTTCAGCCGCTCTTCGCCCTTCACCTTCTCACCATCCATGGTGAGGCGCGCGACATAATCAGAATTGAGCCCCGCCGCGAAAACGCTGCCCTTCCATTTCGGGAACAGGTCTGCGTTGTAATAAGCCAGGCCGCCAGGTGCGATCACGGGGTCCCAGTAGTAGAGCGGCTGCTCCATCCCGGCCTTCGCCGCGCCTTCGCCGATCTTGGTGTTCGCCGCGCCGTACTCGACGCCATAGGTGATGGTGGGCCAGCCATAATCCTTGCCCTTGCGCGCGATGTTGATCTCGTCGCCGCCCTGCGGACCATGCTCGAGTTCCCAAAGCTCGCCCGTCGCCGGATGCAGGAACGCGCCCTGCACGTTGCGGTGGCCGTAAGACCAGATTTCCGGCAGCGCGCCGTCCTTGCCTGCCACAAACGGATTGTCCTTCGGAATCGACCCGTCGGTATTGATGCGAACAATCTTGCCCAGACCGCTCTTCAGGTCCTGCGCCTGCATGCGCCCCGGCAGGATCGAACGTTCGCCCTGCGTGACGAACAGCGTGCCATCCTTCGCAAACACCAGACGCGACCCGAAGTGCAGCGGCGAGTTCAGCGCGGGCCGCTGATGATAGATGACTTTCACATTCTCCAGCTTCGGCTGCGCGCCATCCACCAGCTTGGCCTTCGCGACAGCCGTGTTGTTCGTGCCATCCGCCTGCGGCTCGGAATAGCTCCAGTAGATCGTCTGGTTCGTCGCGAAGTTCGGATCGAGCGCAATGTCGAGCAGGCCCGCCTGCCCGCGTGCCACCACTGCCGGCACGCCATCCTTGATCGGCGGCGAAAGCTTGCCGTCCTTGTCAGCGATACGGAACTGTCCGGCCAGGCGCTCCGAGATCAGGAATTTTCCGCCCGGCAGGAACTCGACCGAGAACGGCGTGGCAATCCCGGAAGCGACAACCGTCGTGACGTCGAACTTGGTATCCGTCGTCAGGTTGGGTGCCCGTGTCTGCCCCGCGAAAGCAGGCTTGTAGCCGGCCTTGTTGGAATCGCGTGTTTCAGCGGGCGGCTGCGCTACAGCAACCAGCCCTACGGCCATCGCCCCAACGGCTGCAGAAATCATGGCGATCGAACGCAAGCACATCAAGGGAAGCTCCCAATGGATTATCGAGTCTGATCACCAACCTAGGTGCGAAAGCGGCCCGGCACACCCTTGAACTGCATCACGCCCGCGAGAGCCTGCTCAGCTCTCCCTACGAAATCCGGGGAAAAGCCTGATTCTTGGGGCCAGTCCTTGCTAGGATCCAACGAACATAAAGCCGCGCTTGGCCCGCCCAGCCTCGGTCAACTCCCCGCGACAGGCTGATGTAACGTCTTGCGGTCCGGCAACGTATAAAGCACGTAACAAGCCAGACTTAGGAGCATCATTCATGCGCTTCCTCATCGCCCTCTTAGCCCTGATCTTCTCCGCCGCCGCCCCTGCCGCCTTCGCGCAGGACAAGGCGCAGGCTGTTTTCGCAGGCGGATGCTTCTGGTGCATGGAAAGCGACATGGGCCACCTGCCCGGCGTGATCTCTGTCGAGTCCGGCTACACCGGCGGCAAGGAAAAGAACCCGACATATCGTCAGGTCGCGATGCACATGACCGGCCACTATGAATCTGTCCGCGTCACCTATGATCCGAAGAAGATCACCTACGAACAGCTTCTCTCGCGCTACTGGCCGCTGATCGACCCGACCGATGGCCACGGCCAGTTCTGCGATCGTGGGCAGAGCTACGCCCCGGTCATTTTCGTAACGCCCGAACAGAAGGCGGCCGCCGAAGCGTCGAAGGCGAAAATCATCGCGTCCGGCCGCGTCAACGGCAAGGTGATCGTGCCGATCCTGCCGCTCGGCGATTTCTGGCCCGCCGAGGAATACCACCGCGACTACGCCAAGCGGAACAAGGCCGACTACGACGCCTACCGCCAGGGCTGCGGCCGCGACCAGATCCTCGCACAAGTGTGGAAGCCGGTCGGCTGATCTAGCCGGTCGTCTTCGGCCCCTCCGGCCGCGTCGCCACGAACAACGCGCACACCAGAAGCACCGCAGCCGTCAGCCAGAACCACAGCGCCGGCGGATGCGCGACCGCCACCACCACGAATGACAGCGTCATCATTCCAATCGACAGGTACTTCGCCTTGCGCGGAATGGCGCCATGCCTCCGCCACGCCACGACCGTCGGCCCGTATTTCGGATGGTTCTCGATCCACGCTTCCAGCCGCCGCGAGGATCGGGCGAAGCACCCCGCCGCGAGGATCAGGAAAATCGTCCCCGGCATCACCGGCAGGATGTAGCCGGCAATCCCCAGACCCACGAACACCAGACCCAGCACGAAGAAAAACGGCCGGGTCAGCGGGTGTCCTTTCGGGGCTGGATCGGTCATCGGGGCTGGCCAGTCAGGGCTAAAGGCTACAGCGCGACCCTAGCCACGCTCGCTTCCAGATTGCAATTCGTTCGCAGGAAGCAAGGAAATACACACACCACACGCCGTGCTTTAAGTCCTTCACGCTTTCGGGAACCTTCCGCGGCGTCCTAGGCGAGGCATGAAAATCGACCCTATGGTCCGCCCGAGCCGATCGGCCCCAGAGCCGCGGAAAAAGGGGAAGAGATGTCCAAACGCCCATTGATGATGGGATCGCGTCTGCTGTTGGCGGCCGCATCCTTCGCAGTCCTCGCCGCCTGCAGCGATAACAAGCCTGCTGCGCCAGCCGCAGAAACAGCCGCCGCGGTGGCGTCCAAACCGTCCGACGATCCGGCATGGCCCGTCGCAGCAATCGCTGATCCGACAACGCTCGGCTTCACCACCGAAGGCCTCGCGGCGCTCGATGCGCGCATGGCCAAGGCGGTCGCCGATCAGGACTATGCCGGCATCGTCACCGTGCTCGCCAAGGGCGGTGAAGTTGCGCAGTTCAATGCCTACGGCATCCAGTCGGGCGATCCGAAAGCCGGCACGCCGATGACCAGGGATTCGCTCTTCCGCATCTACTCGATGACCAAGCCGATCACCGGCATCGCGCTCATGCAGCTCTACGAGCAAGGCAAATGGCAGCTCGACGATCCGATCACGAAGTACGCCCCCGAACTCGCCAACCTGAAAGTCCTCACTTTCAAGGACGGAAAGCCCGTCATGAAGGGCGGCAAGCCTGTGCTGGCTGATTCATCGCGCCCTGCAACGATGCGCGAGATCATGAGCCACACTGCGGGCTTCGGTTACGGCCTCGGCGGCGATGATCCGGTCAACACGGCGTTCCGCGATCAGAAGGTTCTCCTGTCGAAGAACCTCGACGAGATGATCACCAAGATCGCCGGCATTCCGCTTATCTACGATCCGGGCACGCGCTGGTCATATTCGGTCTCGGTCGATATCCAAGGTTACATCGTCCAGAAGATCTCCGGCCAGAAATTCGGCGACTATCTGAAGACCAACATCTTCACACCGCTCGGCATGAACGAGACATCCTTCATCCTGCCGCAGGATAAAGCGGCGCGCTTTGCAGACATCTATACGTGGGACAAAACCACCAGCGCTCTGAAGGTCACCGAGCAGCCCCCGTTCACCCGCTATGACGCGGCGAACGAAATGGAATCGGGCGGCGGCGGCCTGCTCTCCACGGCGCACGACTATGCGCGCTTCTCCCAGATGCTGCTCAACAAGGGCACGCTGGCTGGCGCCACGATCGTGAAGCCGGAAGCGATCGCGCTGATGGCTGAAAACCACATCGGCGACCTCGGCGTCTATTCCGATGGAACGGCCGCCAATCCGGGCCGCCCGGGCCAGAAGTTCGGTCTCGACTTCGCGGTCTATACAGACCCGGAAGCCGGCCAGAACCCGTTCGGCAAGGGCACGTTCTACTGGAGCGGCGCTGCCGGCACGATCTTCTGGATCGATCCGGTCAACGACATCTTCTTCGTCGGCCTGGTCCAGCAGATGGGCGGCAGCCGCCCCGACGCCATGAACTTCCGCAATGACAGCGGCAAGCTCATCCTCGACGCGCTGAAACCGGCGGCGGCTCCGGCAGAGGCTGCCGCACCCGCGAAAGAACTGGAACCGGCCCACTAGGGACTTTTCCGACGATAACGGCGACGGGTCATCCCCGTCGCCGACCCGCCGCCAACCTACTGAATGCCTGATGCCAAAGGCTTTCCGGCGCACCGGGCGTCCGGCTTCACGCTTTGCTGAGCGTTGACCCTGCGTCCTTGGCGGGCGGGTGTAATCAGTCTTATTGTCCGCCCGAACCGACCGGCCTCAGAGCTGGCGTATTGAAGGGGAAGAGATGTCCAGACGCCCATTGATGATGGGATCACGGCTGCTGTTGGCTGCCGTATCCTTTGCCGTCCTCGCTGCCTGCAGCGACAACAAGCCCGCCGCTCCGGCCGAACCGGCAGCCGTAGCCGCCAAACCGTCCGACGCGGCCAGCTGGCCCACCGCCGCGGTCGCTGATCCCACCACGCTCGGCTTCACTGCCGAAGGCCTCGCCGCCCTCGACTCCCGCCTCGCCAAGTCCATCGCGGACCAGGACGTCGCCGGCGTCACCTACCTTCTCATGAAGGGCGGAGACATCGCCGCGTTCAAATCCCACGGCGTCCAGTCGGGCGACCCGAAGACCGGCACGCCGATGACCAACGACTCGATGTTCCGCATCTATTCGATGTCGAAGCCGATCACCGGCGTCGCCATGATGCAGCTGTTCGAGCAAGGCAAATGGCAACTCGATGATCCAGTTTCGAAATACGCGCCCGAACTCGCGAACCTGAAAGTCATCACCTGGAAAGACGGCAAGCCGGTCCTGAAGGATGGCAAGCCCGTGCTCGCCGATCCGAAATCCGCGCCCACCATGCGCCAGATCATGAGCCACAGCGCCGGCTTCGGCTACGGCCTGTGCTGCACCGATCCCAAGGGCCCGAACTACAATCCCGTCGACGAAGCCTTCGTGAAGGAAGGCGTCCTCGTCTCCGCCAACCTCGACGAGATGATGACCAAGATCGCCGGCATCCCGCTGATCTACGATCCGGGCACGCGCTGGTCCTACTCGGCCTCGGTCGATATCCAGGGCTACATCGTCCAGAAGCTCTCCGGCCAGAAGTTCGGCGAGTATCTGAAGGCCAACATCTTCACGCCGCTCGGCATGAACGACACGTCCTTCTTCGTCACCGAAGCCAACAAGCCGCGCTTCACCGACGTCTATCACTGGGACAAGGACAAGAACGCGCTCGTCGTGAACGTCGACCGTCCGGACCGCCCCGGCTTCACCGATCCGAACCGCCTCGAGTCGGGCGGCGGCGGCCTCGTCTCGACCACGCATGACTATGCTCGCCTGGTCCAGATGTTCCTCAACAAGGGCACGCTGGCCGGCAACACCGTCCTCAAGCCTGAAACCGTCGCGATGATGTCCGAGAACCATATCGGCGATCTCGGCATCTACTCGGACGGCACCACGGCCAACCCGGGCCGCCCTGGCCAGAAGTTCGGCCTCGACTTCGCCGTTTATGTGGATCCGGCCGCGGGCCAGAACCCGTTCGGCAAGGGCACGTACTACTGGGGCGGCGCCGCCGGCACCTGGTTCTGGATCGACCCGGCGAACGACCTCGCCTTCGTCGGCATGATCCAGCAGATGGGCGGCTTCCGCCCGGATGCGATGAACTTCCGCGCCGACTCGGCCAAGCTCGTCTATGAAGCCCTGAAGCCCACGGCCGCCGCAACATCGGCTCCGGCCGAAGCGGCCAAGGAACCAGAACCCGCCCACTAAGGCGGACCACATTGAAGCGGCGCTGGTTCATCGAGCCAGCGCCGTTTCTCTTTTAAACCCCCAAAAACTCACGCCTGGACTAGAGGGAGCCAACGCCGATGCGCAAGAACGCCACGGAACAGACATTCATGACGACCGGAAAGATGTGGCTGGCCGCCGGCCTCGCCAGCGTGCTGGCCGCCTGCGCCTCTATGGGCGGCGCGCCGTCCGCTGAGCAGGCCGCATGGCCCACCAAGGCCAACGTCGTCGCCACGCAATCGGCCTTCACCCCCGCCGGCCTCGCCTCGCTCGACGCCCGCATGAAGGAAGCGGTGGACAAGGGTGAAGTCGCCGGCCTCGAATACGCGCTCATCAAGGACGGCAAGGTCGTCGCCCTCAACGTCTTCGGCAATCAGGCCTATGGCGGCCCGGCCATGCAGGAAGAAACGATCTTCCGCATCCGCTCGATGACCAAGCCCGTCACGGGCGTCGCCATGATGCAGCTCTGGGAACAGGGCAAATGGAAACCGGAAGATCCGGTCACCAAATTCCTGCCGGAACTCGGCAACCTCAAGGTCGCAACCTCGACGGCTGACCTCAACACTCTCGTCCCGGCCTCGCGCACGCCGAGCATGAACGAGATCATGACGCACACCGCCGGCTTCGGT
This sequence comes from Hyphomonadaceae bacterium, assembly GCA_036795465.1. GTDB lineage: Bacteria > Pseudomonadota > Alphaproteobacteria > Caulobacterales > Hyphomonadaceae > UBA7672. Next base: position 17,259 of record DAIRES010000006.1, on the reverse strand, counting down.
TACGGCCTCTCAGCCAACAACGCGGTCGATCGCGCCTTCCTCGAAAAGCATCCGATGTACGAGAAGGATCTCGCCGCGCTGGTCACACGCACTTCGCAGATCCCGCTGCTCGACCAGCCCGGCAATCGCTGGAGCTATTCGATCGTCGTCGACCTGCAGGGCGCCATCATCGAGAAGATCACCGGCAAGAAATTCGGCGACTATCTCGAACAGAACATCTTCGCCCCGCTCGCGATGAAAGACACCGGCTTCTGGCTCACCGAACAGGATCGTCCGCGCGTCGCCACCGTCTATGCCCGCAACGCCAAGACCAACACGTTCGACGTCCTCGAAGACAAGAACAGCTTCACCCACGATTTCTACACGGCGAACAGCCAGGCGGAATCCGGCGGCGGTGGTCTCGTCTCCACGCTGCACGACTATGTCCGCTTCACCCAGATGCTGCTCAACAAGGGCGAGCTGGATGGCAAGCGCATCCTGAAGCCTGAAACCGTCAACTACATGATGCAGAACCACATCGGTGACCTGAAGGGCGTCATCGGCGGCGGCGCCTTCGGTTATGGCGGCATGGTTGTCGTCAATGACCCGACCGAAAAAGCGCCCCAGCCCAAAGGCACGTTCAGCTGGTTCGGCATCGACGGCACCTGGTTCTGGGTCGATCCGTCCAACAACCTCGCCTTCGTCGGCATGATCCAGCGCCGCGGTCCCGCCGGCGCCGGCGGCATCGATGTGCGCGGCGAATCCGCCCAACTCGTCTATAAGGCGCTGGCGAAGTAACCGCGCCTCAGCTACTTCGCGCCCCTATGGAAACCGAAATCCTCAGGGGCGCGAAGGTTCGCGTAACAACGCAGACCATCCAGACCGGCGGCAAGACCATGCCAGTCGCCGATATCGCCAGCACAGCTTTCATCGAAGCCGACCACAGCATGAGCCTCGCGCCAAAGGTGCTGCTCATCCTCGGCCCTATCGTCGGCGCCGCCGTCTATCTCGCCACGCTGTCGTTTCTCTATGCGATGATCGCAGGCGTCATCATAATGGCCGCCGGCGTCCTTCTCTATCGCAACAGCTGGCTCCACCACGTGACAGCCCGCTCCCCCGCCGGCGCAACCCGCACCCTCTACACCACCTCAAGAAAAGGCGACGCCCTCCTCTTCCACGCCGCCGTGGAAAAAGCGCTGGAACTGCGCGCGACGCCGCCAGCTGAGAGCTAACTCTCGCAGCCGCGAGCCACCCTCCACCACACTCGGCTGCTTCCCCTCTCCACAAGGGGGAGAGGGGGTAAGCCCCCCGCCAGAACCCGCAGAGTTTCGACGTTAGATTGGGGGATAGCACCCCGCAAAATCTGACGAACACAACGACTCCAGCACTTCCCGCTGGGGGATAACCCGAACCACAACCCACACCCCTCCCGAACCGCGCGCATACTCCGCGCATGTTCGAGCTGTCGCAGATCATCCTCTGGATTCTCTGGCGCCTCCGCCCCGTCATGGCGGTGGAGGCGAATCTCGTCGACATCATCGCCGCCGGCTTCCGCCTCTTCGACAACGACGAAGCCATCATCCGGATGGAAGACGACCCGGATCAATGCCTCATCGTCTCCGCCGGCCTCGCCGACGCCCACGCCAAGCTCGACCTCCTGATCTATCTGAGAGCCTGCGAGATCATCGGCGTCCGCTCGCGTGCGAAGGACTTCACCCCGAACCGCACCGCATTCCGCTCAGGTCGCACGCCACAAGCCTGCTGGACCAGTTTCCGCCGTCTCGTCACGCGCTTCGAAGACTACGAACGCCTCGCGCAAAAGCGCGCCGAAGGCCTGCGCGCGCAGCAGAGCCCCCTCCGTCTTGCAGCTATGCTGCAATCCACCTCGCCGATGCTCCGCATGGTGGAGGCAACGCACCGTGGCCTGTTCGCCGTCCAGATTGCCTTCCTCACTCCGCAGGAGTGGGGGACGTGGATTGCGCGCACTTGCGCGCAAAACGGAGGGGGCCTCTTCGCGCAACCGCGCGGGCCTCCCTCACACCCAGAATCCGATTTCACACACACTCACCTCGCAGGCTCCACCTGCGGGAACGCCCTCACGCGTCCTTCGCGAGAAACCCCTCAGCCGTCGCATCCACCGTCGGCCGACCAATCCGCTTGATTTCCCAGCGCAGTTCAACGCCAGATTTCGCCTTCACCGCCGCGCGCACTTCCTCGCCCAGCCCTTCGATATCTGCTGCCGTCGCGTCGCCGACATTCAGCAGGAAATTGCAATGCAGCTCGCTCACCTGCGCCCCGCCCCGGCGATGCCCACGCATCCCGGCCTCATCGATCAGCTTCCAAGAACTCCGCTGGTTCGGCGTTCCTGGCGGATCAGGGTTCGCAAAGGTCGATCCGCCCGTCTTCTCGCGGATCGGCTGCGTCGTTTCCCGCCGCGCCTTCAGCGCCTCGATCCGCTCGATGATCGCAGCCGGCTCATCCGGCGTTCCCTCGAACAGGGCCTCGACGAAAATCAGCTCTTCGCTCGCCTCGGTATGCCGATAGCTGAAATGGAAATCCGCATTCTTCAGCGTCACGCGTGTGCCCTCCCGGTCCAGCGCATACGCCTCTACCAGAACATCCTTCGTCTCGCGGCCATAGCAGCCGGCATTCATCCGCAACGCGCCGCCGATCGTGCCCGGCACGCCGGAGAAAAACTCCAGCCCCGCAATCCCCGCATTCGCGGCCGCCACCGAAACGCGCGCATCCAGCGCAGCAGCGCCCGCCGTCACGCGCAGCCCGTCCGTCGCCACCTTCCCGAAGCTCGGCCCCAGCCGCACCACAACGCCCGGTATCCCGCCATCGCGCACGATCACGTTCGACGCCGCGCCCAGCACAGTCACCGGAATTATGGGATCGAGATTGGCCAGGAACTCCGCGAGGTCCGCCTCGTCCTTCGGCAGGAAAAGCGCATCCGCCGCGCCGCCCACGCGAAACCAGGTGAATGGCGCAAGCGCCTCATCCGCCAGCAGTTTGCCGCGAACCTTGGGAAGCCTGTCGAGAAAAATGCTCATGCCTGCCGATCTAGCGCGCGCAAGGCTTTCAGGCTAGCGGCCAGAAACTAGCGGCAGGAATACTGCCCGCCGACATCCACATGGAAATGGTTGGCATGGTCGGCATTGTAATCCGGCCCCAGCGTCACATCGAACAGGCCGCAAGCCCGGTCGTGAACCTCGCGCAGGAAATCGCCCTTCGCGCCCTTGTTGCGGAAGTCCTTCAGCACGCTGATCTCGCGCCCGTCTTCCAGAACGAAGCCCGCGATATCCGCAGCCTTGGCGAATGCATGTTCGGAAAGCCGGTCATGCCCCGCCACGCGGCGGCACTGGAACGAACCGAACGCCTTGATCTCCTTCACCGGCGAGCCGAGATATTTCTCCGCCGCCGGGATCACCACGTGACGTTCCCACAGATGCATCTTCGCCGCGAGGTCGCACGTCATCGGCATCGCGTCCGGCGCCTTCCAGTCGGACATGGACGCATCGACGACCACGGCTTCGTCGTAGCCGCACGCGCCATCATGCTCAGCCGGAGCGATAGTGAAGTCCACGCCCGCCGCCGCGAGCGCGTCGTGGCAAGCTTCAAGATTCTTCGACAGCCCGGCAAGACGCTTCACATCGCCAAGCACGCCGTATTTCTGCAGATCGATCGCCGCGCTGCCAGCCGGCCGCGCCATCTCATAGTCCGGCCGCGCAAACCGCACCTGCCCGCCAGCCGCTTCCGCCATGCGCCAGTTCGCAAGCAGCACGCCGCCCGAAAGAGCGATCATGACGCCAGCGCCGAGCGCGATAAGGGAGTGGGACTTCTTCATGCGTATCAAATCTGCAAACGAGGCGCCCCGCGCCCCTTCTACGCTGACAGGAAAAGCTCCCGCAAGGTTGCCGAAATCCTAATTCGGCGCGTCCTTGCTGTCTTGTAACGGTTGACGCCGTGTGGCGGTTAACCTTCGTCGTCAGACGTCAGCTCGAGCTTTCCGCCGCGTTTTTCCTGCTGTCGCGCGCCTTCAAGAATGCCGAGCAGGCCATAATTCCCCTCATGGCAGGCATATTCGTAAACAGCTCCCGTGGCGGTGCGCATCGGCATCTCGCCCTTCCAGACCTGGCTGTACTGCTCGGGATCATCGATCTCGAACTGATAGAGGATCACGCCATCTTCGGTGCGCGTGAATCGCTCTGTCATCTTGCCCGCGTCCGAAACATAGCCGCGCTGCTGCGGGTGAACGTGCTTCGTTTCCACCACCAGCGTGTTGCCCTCATACCAGCCGACCGAGTCGCCCAGCCACTTCTTGATACCGGCGGGATCGTGCTTCGCCTCCGCCTTGCTAGCGACGATCGGAATGATGCGCGCATCGTGCACCATCTCGACAAGGATCATCGCGTGCCCCGGTGACTGCACAATCTGGTACGTGTTGTTGTACAGCACGTTGTTCATCACCGGCCCGCCCGTATTGCCGAAGCCGACAATGCAACGCTCGCCCACGCTGCGTGATTCAGGCCCCTCGTACGAGCGCGAAGCAGCAGCTGCTGCGGCCGCCGATGTCGCGCCGTTGCCGCCAACCGGGCCTTCATAGCGCGCCCCACCCCGGCCCGCCTTGTACGGAATCTTTCCGTTCGCTGGCTCCGTGATCCATGACGAGCGCAGTTCGCCATTGACCACCGCCACATGCGCACCCGGATCAACCCACACGGCGTTGTAGTTCCCGACCGGCGGCAACGGCTTGCCCTTCTCTGGCGCGCCCTCCGTCTGGTTGGTGGGCTTCAGTTCCTCGCGCGTGCGGATGTTGTTGTAATCGCCGTCCTCAAGCTTCTTCGCCTGCTCCGCCGTGAGCACGAGCGCTTCGATACCGGCCGGTCGCGTCATCTTGGTGATCGACGCGTTGGTCCAGTTGCCCTGCAGGTCCGGCACGCCCCAGCTGGTCTTCGGCGGCGTGTAGCCAGCCTGCGCCAGAGCCGACGGCGCAACCGCCAGCCCAAGCGCCAGAAGCCCGGCTCCGATCAACAACGATCCGCGCATATACTCTCTCCCCGAAACCTGCTGGCCTTTGCGGCGCTTGTATTGCGCCTTTCTTTGCCGTCGCGGCACGCGCGGCACAAGACCCGGCCCGTTCAACAAGCGGAGAACGCGCAGGAACCGGAGTTCCGTCGCTCAGCCCTTCAGAGCTTTCAGGTCATCCGCGAGAGAGTTCGCGTAGGATGTGATGTCGCCCGCGCCCAGGCAGACAACCATTTCGTCGCCAGTTTTTACGGCGTTCCTGATCTCGGCGGCGAGGCTTCCCAGCCCGTCAATCGGCCGCGCTGAACGGTGGCCGTGATTGATGAGGCCCTTCACCAGCGTCTCGTGGTTGACGCCGTCTATCGGCTGCTCGCCCGCTGCATAGACCGGCGCGATGATCACATCGTCCGCATCGTTGAAGCAGGTCGAAAACTGCTCGAACAGGTCGCGCAGGCGCGTATAGCGGTGCGGCTGCACCACGGCGATCACGCGCTTATCGCGGCCCTGCACATCGCGCGCGGCGCGCAGCACGGCGGCGATCTCCACCGGGTGGTGGCCATAGTCGTCGATGATCTTGACCTTGCCCCACTCGCCCACCGGCGTGAACCGCCGCTTCACGCCGCCGAACTTCGACAACGCCGCGCGGATCTGCTCTTCCGTGCCGCCCAGTTCCCGCGCCACGCCGATCGCGGCCAGCGAGTTCTGCACGTTGTGCCGCCCCGCCATCGGAAGCTTCAGGCCAACCCACCGCGTCTGATCCGTAGCCCCCCGCGAACGCAGTACGAGATCGAAGGTCGAACCCTCAGCCTCAGAGCGCACATTGACCGCCCACAGATCGGACTGCGGGTTGAAACCGTAAGTGATGCGGCGGCGGTCAGGAATACGCGAGGCCAGCGCCTGCACTTCAGGATGATCCGCGCACAGAACAGCGAAGCCATAGAAAGGCAGGTTCTCGACGAACGTATCGAAGCCCTTCCGCAGCGCTTCCATCGAGCCGTAATGATCCATGTGCTCCGGATCGATGTTGGTTACGATCGCAACCGTCGGGCGCAGCTTGGTGAATGTGCCGTCGCTCTCATCGGCCTCAACCACCATCCACTCGCCCTGTCCCAGCTTGGCGTTCGAGGCATAGGCGTTGATGACGCCGCCATTGATCACGGTCGGGTCTAGGCCAACTCCATCGAGCAAAGCCGCAACCATCGATGTCGTCGTCGTCTTGCCGTGCGTGCCAGCAATCGCGACCGTCCATTTCAACCGGATCAGCTCGGCCAGCATGTCCGCGCGCCGCACAACCGGAATGGCTTTAAGACGCGCCGCATCCACTTCCGGGTTGCCGCTCTTAATCGCGGTTGAGATCACCAGCGCGCCCGCGCCTTCAATGTTCTCGGCCTTGTGCCCGATCATGATCTTCGCGCCCAGCTTGGCAAGCCGCGACGCGTTCGCGTTCTCCTTGATGTCGGAACCCGAGACATCATAGCCAAGGTTCAGCATCACCTCGGCAATGCCTGACATGCCAATACCGCCAATGCCCACGAAGTGGACGGGGCCCGTATCGAAAGGAAGTGACTTACGCATCCAGATTTTGCCCGAGTTAAGGTCTAGCAGACTGTGCACATATCTAGCACTGCCTTCCTGTCACGCCGCCAGCATGCTCTGCAAGATCGCGGTTCTCTCTTCCCAGGGGAACATCGCCCGACTCCTGTGCGTTGCTGCACCGAAGGAGACTTCCCATGGGTTTATTCCGCAACGAACCGCGTTCTGCAGGACCAACGGAGAAACGCATCGTGGAGGTTGCGCCGGACGGAAAGATCGTGAGTTCCGAACCGTTTGATGAGGCACATGACACCGTCGTTCATCGCACGGTGGCGCAGCCCGCACCCCAGCTGGTACAGCCGGCGCCGCAGGTCGTCCGCGTCAAACGCGGTGGCAATGGCGCGTTGATGCTTCTGACTTTGGTATTGATGCTCGCTGTCGTAGGCCTTGGCTTCTACGTCTATCAGACGCGCGATGACACAGTGGCCGCGCAACAGGCTCAGCTCAAGCTTGAGCAGCAACGCAACGTCGCAGAGGAAAAGCTGGACCAGCTTGGTCGCGCTGCTGACGATCTTGGCGCCCAGGTTCGTGACACGCAGCGTGACCTTGGAGTCCAGGCTACGCCTGCCCCGTCGACAACACCGGCTCCCGGGACCTCGGTCCCGGTCCAACCGGCAACCCCGCCCCCTGCGCCGATCCCGCAGCAATAGACTTCACCGATCGCCAATCGCCCGGCCCACAGGCCGGGCGTTTTGCTTAGGAAGTGGCCGGCCTGTCAGCTGGCCTTAACGCCTGCAGCCTGCTCGGCTAGGTCAGCGAGCTCGCGCGCCGCGTTAGGCTTTCCCAATTGCCAAGCCGCCTTGGCCCGCGCCTTCAGGACGCCTGCGTTGGAAATACGCTCCAGCAACAGCGGCGTGAAAGTTTCCACGGTAAACACCGGCTCCGGCACCACATCTGCGGCCGCTCCCGTCACCATGCCCTCGGCATTGGCGGTCTGGTGGTCGTCCATGGCAATGCCTAGTGGGATCAGGATCGCGGGGCGCCCCGCCACCGCCAGCTCCGTCACCGTGCCGGCGCCCGAACGCGCGATGACCAGATGCGCCGCCGCCAAACGATCCTGCATGTCGGAGAAGAAGGACTCCACCGTGTGCTTGACGCCGGCAGCGCGATAAGCGGCGCGCACAGCTTCAAGCTGCTCCTCGCGCGCCTGCTGCACCACCGTCAGCCGCGCACGCTGCGCTTCCGGCAGCGACGCGATCGCTTCTGGTATGATCACGCCGAACAGACGCGCCCCTTGGCTGCCGCCCGTGACGAGGATGTTCAGCGGCCCGGTATCGCTCAGTTCAGGATACGGCTTGTCACGCACCGCCTTGATCGGATTGCGCACCGGATTGCCGACAACCCTCTTGCGATCCTCCGCCGCCAGCGGAAGACGGTCGAGCCGGTCGAATCCGCAGGCGACAAACTTTGCCGTCTTCGCAAACAGCCGGTTCACCCGGCCAAGCACGGAGTTCTGCTCGTGGATGATGATCGGCAGGCCAAGCGACCGCGCCGCCGACAACGAGGGATAAGACGGATACCCGCCGAAGCCCGCAATCAGCGACGGCTTCGTCTTCTCGAAATTCTTGCGCGCCTCTGTCGTGCCCTTGCGCAGCTTCAGCGCAGACGCGAGCAGCTTGTGCGGCATCTTCGATCCGAACGTCGCCGCATCGACTTCCAGGCGCCAGTCCGCCGGGAAGTTGGTCGCGTACTTCTTGCCGCGCTCGTCCGTCACCAGCGCGATCGTCCATCCGCGCGCGCGCATCTCGTCCGCAAAAGCCTGCGCGGGAAACATGTGGCCGCCCGTGCCGCCCGCCGCGATGACGACCAGTGGCTTGGTGGAGGAAGAGGTCATGCGTGTCTCAGGTGAGCGAGGGAGGATTCAGGCTGTTTTCTTGTTAAGGCCAAAGCAAGGCCAAGCGTCAGCGCACTGCCAAGAAGCGATGATCCGCCTGACGAAACGAGTGGCAGCGTCATGCCTTTGGGCGGGATCAGCGACAGGTTCACCGCCATGTTCACCGCAGCCTGCAGGCCAAAGATCGCATAAAGGCCAACGCCTGCGGCGCGGCGATACGTGTCCTGATGTTTGGACGCGTCCATCACGCCCTTGATCGAAATGACCGCGAACATCAGCGTCAGCAGCGCCAGCATGATGAGGCCGAACTCCTCGCCCGCGACGGAATAGACAAAGTCGGTATGCGCATCCGGCAGCACACGCTTCACCGTGCCCTCGCCAGGCCCCACACCGAACAGCCCGCCCCGCTCGATCGCTTCGCGCGCCCGGTCGATCTGGTAGGTGTCGTTCTGTGTCGGATTGAGGAACGAATCCACGCGCTGCCGAACGTGCGGCAGCAGCGTGTAGAGGCTCCAGCCCAATCCCGCGCCGCCCACGACGAAGCCCGAAGCCCACAGCCAAGGCAGGCCCGAAATGAAGAACACGATGACAAAGCCCACCGTCAGCAGCGCGGACTGGCCAACATCGGGTTGCAGCAGCAGCAGGCCGACCGTCACCGCATAGAACGCAAACGCAATCACCGCCCACGGCCCGCTCGGAAACTTCTCGCGCTGCGCCAGCAACCACGCCGACAGCACGATGAGCGCCGGCTTGATGATCTCGGATGGCTGGAATGTCGTGCCCCAGAAGCGGATCCAGCGTGTAGCGCCCTTGGCCTCGTGGCCGAACATCAGCAACGCCGCCATCATGAAGAAGCAGATCACGAACAGGATGGCGCACACGCGCCGCGCCCACATCTCGTTCAGCGTCGACGACGCAACCAGCACACCTGCCGATGCGACCGCGAACACCACCTGCCTGTAAACAAAATGGAATGGATCGTCATACCCGATCCGGCTCGCCGCCGCGGGACCCGCCGCCAGCGAAAGCACAAGGCCCGCACCCAACAGGATCAGGGCGGCTGCGATCAGCCCCTTGTCGACCGTGCGCCACCATTCGGCGAGGGGCGATCTGTCGGACCTGCGGAAGACCTGCATCGCATCACGCCGGTTCGGTCGTCGTGCGCCGCTTCACCAGCTTGGCGGCCTCTTGCCGGAACGCCAACCCACGCTGTTCGAAGTCCTTGAACTGATCGAAGCTCGCACACGCAGGCGCAAACAGAACGACAGCGCCCTCGATGCCCGAGGCCCGCGCATCGTCAAACGCTTGGCTCACAGCCACATCCAGCGTGCGGCACTTCACATGATCCAGCTTGCCCGTCAGCGTCCGTGCGAACGCCTCGGTGGACTCGCCGATAAGATAAGCCTTCTTGATCTGTCCGAAGAGCGGCGCGAGGTCGTCGATCCCCTCTTCCTTCGGACGGCCGCCGACGATCCACCACGCATTCGGGAAAGCGCGGATCGCCTGCTCGGCCGCCTGCGCGTTGGTGGCTTTCGAGTCGTTCACGAAGCGCACGCCCTGGATCGTTCCGATCGTCTCCAGCCTGTGCGGCAGGCCGGGGAAGGTCTCGATAGCAGCGATGATGTCGCTCGCCTCCAGTCCCAGCGCGCGGCAAGCAGCATAGGCGGCGGCAATGTTCTGGTGGTTGTGACGACCCGGCAGCGCCTTGGCGCGCAGGATATCGACCGGATGCTCCGCCCGGCCCGACATCGAATCCTGCAGCAGGCCATTCAGCACAGCAACGCCGCGCCCCAGTCCATACTCCGCCGACACCGGAACCACGCGGCGCAGCCCCTCGCACGACAGCTGCGTCGCCATCACGCCAGAGCGCGTGTCGTCCACGCCGATGATTGCGTAATCCTCAGGCCCCTGATTGCGGAAGATTCGCCGCTTGGCGCCGACATAGCCATCCATCCCGCCATGACGCGTCAGATGGTCCGGCGAGATATTCAGCATCACCGCAACGTCGCAGCGCAGGCTCTCGGCCAGATCAAGCTGATAGCTCGACAGCTCCAGCACATAGATCGCCGCGCCGTGCAGCCGCTCGAGATCGAGCACGCCCACGCCGATATTGCCACCAACCCGCACATCCTTGCCGCAAGCCTTCAGGATGTGCCCGACCAGCGCCGTCGTGGTCGACTTCCCGTTCGTGCCCGTGATGCCGACAATGCGCGGCCGCTCGAAATCCTTCAGCTCGTTCACGGCCCGCGCGAACAGCTCCATGTCGCCGATCACCGGCACGCCCACCATCTGCGCCATGCGCACGAAGCGATGCGGCTCGGGGAATTTCAGCGGAATGCCCGGCGAGAGAACCAGCGCCGCGAAATTCTGCCAGTCGCGCCGGTTCAGATCGACCAGCGGCACGCCGGCCGCTTCGGCCGCCTTGCGCGCAGCCTCGTTCTCGTCCCACGCACACACGCGTGCGCCGCCGGCCATGAGGGCGCGCGCCGTCGCAATACCGGACCTGCCAAGGCCCAGTACGGCGACTTCCTTTCCCTCGAATGTGCGGACGGGGATCAAGCTGGCCTCACCTCAGACGCAGGGTGGCAAGGCCGGCAAGCGCCAGCAGGAAAGCGATGATCCAGAAGCGGATAACCACGGTCGGTTCCGACCAACCCAGCTTCTCGAAGTGGTGGTGGATGGGCGCCATCTTGAAGAAGCGCTTGCCCGTCGCCTTGAAGTACAGGACCTGGATGATCACCGACAGCGCCTCGAACAGGAACAGGCCGCCGACGATCGCGAGCACCATCTCGTGCTTCACGCACACCGCCATCGCGCCGAGACACCCGCCCAGCGCCAGCGATCCCGTGTCACCCATGAACACCTTCGCAGGCGGCGCATTGTACCAGAGGAACCCAAGCCCCCCGCCCACCAGCGCGCCCATCACGACGGCCAGCTCCGCCGTTCCCGGCGTCGGCGTCAGCAGCAGGTAGTCGGCAAAGCGCGGCGTTCCCGTCGCATAGGCGATGAAACCGAACGTCGCGCCCGCGATCATCACCGGCCCGATGGCGAGACCATCAAGACCATCCGTGAAGTTCACCGCGTTGCCCGCACCCACGATCACGAACGCGCCGAACGCGATGAAGCCATAGATCGTCAGGTCAAACATGAAGTCTTTCAGGAATGGTAGCGCCAGACCCGTCGCGAAGCCCGGCTGCGGCGCCGCCGCCAGCGCGCCGCTCGCCAGCGCCGCCGCCGTCGTCTCCTGCGCGTAGTGCGAGACCCAGAACACCGCGACGCCGGCGATCACGAACTCCATCAGGAGCCGCACCTTGCCCGACAGGCCCGCCGTGCCCTTCTTCGTGACCTTCTGGTAATCGTCGATGAAGCCAACGCCGCAAAAGCCGATCGTCACGAACAGCACGATCCAGATGTACTGGTTCTTGAGATCGCCCCAGAACAGCGTGCCCGAAAGAAGGCCGAACAGGATCAGGAAGCCGCCCATCGTGGGCGTGCCTTTTTTCGACTGGTGGCTCTCCGGGCCGTCGGCGCGGATCGGTTGACCCTTGCCCTGCCGCGCGCGCAGCCACGCGATCATCGGGGCGCCAAACAGCATCGTCAGGATCAACCCCGTCGCAAGCGCAAGCGCCACGCGGAAGGTGATGAAACTGAAAAGGTTCATCGCGCCCTGATAGGGCGATAGGAGTTCGTACAGCATGCTACGCCCCTGACGCTTTCTGCGAGGAGGCGGCGCTTTCGCTCATCTGTCTGAGCGCCGTTCCCACCTTCGCCATGCCGGATGCATTCGAGCCTTTGATCAAGACCGCATCCCCCGGTTCTAACCAGCTTTTCACCTGTTCGGCCGCTTCCGCCGGACCTGTGACATGAACGACTCGCATCGATTGGTCGCGGGCCGTCAGTGCATCCGCGAGATGTTTCATCTCACCACCGGAAAGAACGGCTGCCGAAACCTTCGCCGCGATGATCGACGTTGCGAGCCCAGCATGCAGCGCCGCGCTGCCATCGCCCAGCTCGCGCATCTCGCCAAGCGCAACGATCTTCCGCCCCGGCCGCCGGGCCAGACCCTCAATGGCCGCGCGCATCGATTCCGGGTTGGCGTTGTAGGCGTCATCGACCAGCGTCGCCTCGCCGCCATTCGCCAGCTTCAGCGTCTCGGCGACGCCCCTGCCAGCGGGAGGCGCATAACCCGACAGCGCTTCGGCCGCTTGATGCGGCGGCACGCCCGCCACGACGGCCGCAAGAATCGCCAGCGCAGCGTTCGCCGCCCAGTGCTCGCCCACCGCATCGAGCTTCACGATCACCAGATCGCCCATCACATCGATCGCGATCCGGGAGGTGAGCCCGTCCGTCTCGTAGGTCACAGGCGTCGCGCTCGCCGGTCCGCGCGCGCCGCCATACGTCAGCAGGTCCGCCGTCGGCTGCAGCGTCTCGGCATGGCGCTTCAGCTTGGCGAAGAAATAGTCCTTCTCCGGCAGGATAGCCGTGCCGCCGGGCTCAAGCCCCGCAAAAATCTGGCCTTTTTCGTCGGCTACCGCATCGACAGAGCCCATGCCCTGCAGGTGCGCGGGAGCAACCCGCGTAATCATCGAGATGTGCGGACGCACCATCAGCGACCGCGGACCGATCTCGCCCGGCGTGTTCATGCCGATCTCGAAGATCGCGCGCTCCGTCTCGCGCGGCATCCGCGCCAGCGTCAGAGGCACGCCCCAGTGATTGTTGAACGACTTGTCAGACCAGTGCGCCCGGCCCGCTGCGCGGAAAATGCGCGCCAGCATCTCCTTCACCGACGTCTTGCCGACAGAACCCGTGATTGCCGAGATCACGCCCGAATTCCGCGTCCGCGCCGCCAGCCCGAGCTTCTCGAGACCGTGCAGCACGTCATGCACCATCAACCCCGGATGCCCGCCGAGGACATCGCGCGAGACAAGCGCCGCCTCCGCGCCCGCCGAGAATGCATTCGCCACGAAGTCATGCCCGTCGCGCACATCCTTCAGCGCCACGAACAGGTCGCCCGGCTTCAGCGAGCGCGTGTCGATCGAAATGCCATTGATCGCCCACGTACCGAGCGCCTTGCCGTCAGTTGCGGCCGCGGCCTCTTCGGATGTCCACAGCGGGCTCGGGTTCGGATCAACCATGCGACCCTCCCACTTCGTCCAGCGCCGCGCGGGCAACATCAAAGTCCGAGAACGGGATCGTGACGCCCTTCACGATCTGGCCGGTCTCATGCCCCTTGCCCGCGATCAGCAACGCATCGCCGGCCTTCAGGCGGCGCACGCCTTCATTGATCGCCGCGCCGCGATCGCCAATCTCGCTGGCTTCCGGCACGCCCTTGCGGATAGCCGCGCGGATCGTTGCGGGCTCTTCCGAGCGCGGATTGTCGTCCGTGATGATGACCTCGTCGGCCAGCCGCCGCGCCACATCGCCCATGATCGGCCGCTTGGTCGCGTCGCGATCACCGCCGCAGCCGAACACCACGATCAGCTTGCCGCGCACATGCGGCCGCGCCGCGCGCAGCAACACATTCAGGCCATCCGGCGTGTGTGCGTAATCAACAAACACCGGCGCCTTGGTCGCTGTCTGCCCGACCAGCTCAAGCCTGCCATGCACGCCGGTCAGCACTTCGAGCCCGTCGAGCACCTTATTCGGATCATCGCCCAGCGCCATCGCGATGCCGGCGGCGCACAGAGCATTGAGCGCCTGGAATTCGCCGATCAGCGGCAGGTGAACCTTGCGCTCATTGCCCGCGCTGGGCCCCTCGCCCCACTGGATCACAAGGTCCTGCCCCGTGCCGCGCGGCAGGGCTTCAGCGATGCGCAGATCGCGTCCGCGCCAGCCGACGGTGAAAGGCTTCAGACCAGCGGCTTTCGCCACCGCCTCGAAAGCCTCCAGCTCCGGGCTGTCTGCGTTGATCACCGCAGGCGCGCCCTTGGGAAGCAGTTCCGAGAACAGCTTCATCTTGGCCTTGCGGTAGTCATTGAAGTCAGCGTGATAGTCGAGGTGATCCTGCGTCAGGTTCGTGAACGCGCCCGCCGACAGCTTCACGCCATGCAGGCGATATTGCGCGAGGCCATGGCTCGATGCTTCCATCGCGGCATGCGTCACGCCTTCGCCGGCCAGTTTGGCCAGCGTCTCATGGATCATCACCGGATCGGGCGTCGTGTGGCCAAGGTCGATGGACCCCGACGGCCCGATCGCGCCAAGCGTACCCATCGACGCGGCCTTGCGGCCCATGTTCGCCCAGATCTGGCGAAGGAAATCCACGGTCGAGCTTTTGCCGTTGGTGCCCGTCACCGCCGCGACCGTTGCGGGCTGCTGCGAATAGAACGCCGCCGCCGCCGTCGCGAGCGCCAGACGCGCCTCGACCGATTTCACTGCCGGCACGCTCCACTCGCCCGGGCGATTGTCGGTCAGCACGGCAACCGCGCCCATCTTGATTGCGCCATCGATATAATCACGCCCATCCTTCGCCACGCCTTGCAGCGCCGCGAACAGGAAGCCGGGCTTCACCTTGCGGCTGTCAGCCGTGATGCCGGTGATCTCTATCGAAGGAGCGCCCGGAACGAGCTGATCGAGCTTCATGGCGTAGTCGCCTCCGAAACGCGCAGGCTCGCCGCTTCCACCTTGGAAGCGCCAAGCACTGGCCGCACGTCCAGAAGCGGCGCCGCACGCGCGATCACTTTTCCTGCGATCGAGGCCGCCGTGTAGGAGGCCGTGCGTTGGTCACCCGTTCTGGGCTGGGCTTCATCGAGAACAACAAGGACGACAAATTGAGGGCGGGACGCCGGGAAAACGGCGGCGAACGACGTGATGTTCTTGTTCGGATCGTACCCATCCGGTCCCGGTTTTTCCGCCGTGCCGGTCTTGCCCGCAACTTCATAACCCTGCGCGTCAGCATTCTTGCCCGAACCGCGCGTAACCACTTCGCGCAGCATGCCCAGAACCTTGGCCGCCGTGTCGGGCGACATCACCTGCGCCTTGTCGACCTTCTCCGCATCGACCGGCTCGACGAACACCGGCGAGACATAATTCCCGCCATTGCCAAACGCCGTGTAGGTCATCGCGAACGCCAGGGGGCTCACCGAAATGCCGTGGCCATAGCTCACCGTCGCCATCGCCGTCGCATCCCAGACTTCCGGCGTCAGCGGCGAAGCCGTCTGCGGCCCGACATGGCTCTGCCCGCCCAGCAGGTGAACGCTGCGCAGGAAATTCTTCTGCCGCTCCACGCCCATCCGCTGCGCAATCAGCGCCGTGCCGATGTTGGAAGAGTGCGCCAGGATATCGCCCGCCGTCACCGACCTGGCATTCGGCAGAGGATGCAGATCCTTCACCAGCGCCGCGCCGATCTTCACCGGCGCCGACACGTCAAACCTGTCCTGCGGCGTCAGCACGCCCGCATCCATCGCCGCCGCCACCGTCAGCGGCTTATAGATCGAGCCCAGCTCGAACCGCGAATTGAGCGCGCGGTTGGAGCGCATGTCCGCGCTGAAATCCCCGCGCCGGTTCGGATCGATCGCCGGCCACGACGCCACCGCCCGTACCGCACCGCTATGCGTATCGACGACAATTCCCACCCCGCCCTTCATGTCGAAATCGGCGAAGGCTTTCTCCAGCTCGTCCTCGACGACGAACTGCACGCTCGCATCCAGCGTCAGCTTCAGCGGCTCGCCGCCCTGCTTGAGCTGCGCATCGAACGCCAGCTCCGAGCCTTCCAGCCCATCGCCATCGATATTGGTGTAGCCGAGGAAAT
Organism: Hyphomonadaceae bacterium; assembly: GCA_036795465.1. GTDB lineage: Bacteria > Pseudomonadota > Alphaproteobacteria > Caulobacterales > Hyphomonadaceae > UBA7672. The sequence goes on along the minus strand of DAIRES010000006.1, from coordinate 1,078 downwards.
GCCCCGCCAGCCGCCCACGCGGATAGACGCGCCGCGCTTCCTCCACGAACTGCAGGCCTTCGACGCCAAGACCGAACACAGCGTCCTTCTCTTCCTGCGACAGCCCGCGCTGCACCCAGATGAACTGGCGCTTCTTGTCCGACAGCTGCGCCGTCAACCCGATCAGGTCGAGCTTTGGCAGCACCGTCTTGAGATCGCGCGCCACTTCGCCCGCATCCCAGATCGCGCTCGGGTTCGCCGCCAGCGACCAGCCCGGCACAGTCGTCGCCAGCAATTCGCCCTTGCGATCGACAATGTCCGCCCGCCGCGTCGCCGCGACTGCCGCCGCCGAGCGCATGCCGCTCTCGGCCTTCTCCGGCCCGTTGAACGCAACATACGCCGACCGTCCCACGATGACGGTGAAGACCACAGCCAGCACGCCCGCAATCATGCGAGCGCGGCGTGGACCCCAGACGTCCTCCTGAGGGCGGTCGAACGACAGCATTATTGCGGCTTCACCTCTTTCCCGGAATCCCTGGTGATCGGCGCCGACGTCGGCGACGCTTCCTCAACCGGCGGCAACGTCAGTCGCTCCTCGCCCAGCCGCCGCGACAGAGCTTCGCTCGCCGTGTACTGGTCCGGCTTCGCCTGCTCGAGCCCGAGCTTCTGGCGCGCGATCGGCCCGATGCGTTCAGGCCGCGTCAGATACGCTTCCTCGGCCTTCATCACCGCGATGTCCTTGCCGATCGAAGCGGCCTCCGTCTTCAGCGTATCGATCTCGCCCTGCGTCTCCTCGGCGCCCAGCTTGGCGCGATAGACCGCAACCGCCAGCACGACGACGATGAAAGCGCCTATGATCGCGAGCTTCCGCATCACGCAACTCCTTCAAGCTGTTTCAGCCCCGGCAGTCGGAACCCCTCATCGGGAGGAGCGTCCCACGACGGCGCCTCGGTCCGCAGCGCCCAGCGCAGACGCGCCGAACGTGACCGCGGATTGGCTTCGAGTTCCGCTTCGCTGGGCTCGATGGCCTTGCGCTGGAGAACTTCGAAGGTCGGCGTCTTGCCCTTGGGCGTTCCCGGCAGGTGCCGCGACGCGCCCG
>DAIRES010000005.1:50766-54386 GCA_036795465.1 Hyphomonadaceae bacterium | reverse complement strand
GGGCCTGTAGCTCAATGGTTAGAGCCGGCCGCTCATAACGGTCTGGTTGCAGGTTCGAGTCCTGCCGGGCCCACCAATCCTTTGCAAGATTGGGAACGACGGCCAAGCGTGTGCGGCCTGTTTCTCAGCCAGAGCCGCCTTCCAGCGACAAAACCGCCAACCTAGCCGGCCTTGCGGAGATGTAACACCACATGACGCCGGGTTGAGTCAGAGTGCCCATGCGCGGTCGGGGAATGGGCGCGCTTCGCCAACGGGACGATGGGGCAGTTGAAGCGCGAGGAGAGTCGCGTCGATGAACCTGTTATCAACCGGGCGAGCCGCGCTCGTCGCTTCTCTATGTTCGATTTTTGCCGCCGGATGCGGCGGAGGCGGATCGGAACCACCCGTTGCTTCCGGTGATGGCCCATCTGGTCCGGCCCCGCCGACTTCGACTGGCGGCCTGCAGCCGGAATTGCAGATCGAATATGATCCGGATGGCGCCGCCAATATCCGCGTCGTTGAACAGACCTACAATCCACTTGGCGCCACGGCGCCTGCGAAGGTGATCCAGGATACGACGCTTGGCCCCGCGCCCGGCGTCAACAACATCATCGCGAATGTTCCCACCGCCGAGGTGCTGAACGTCGACGTTGTGAAGATGAAGCACGGGCTGATGCTGGGCAACACCGGCACGGTCTGGATCAATGGTTACACTTACACGCAGTTTGACGGCGGCGGACAGATCTGGGGCGCGGCCATCAAGCTTGGCGACAGTGCAAACGGAAGCCAGAAGCTCACATACATACAGCGCGTCTTTGCCGATGGCATGCAGAAGCCGGATGGCACGTATCAGGTGTCGAATACCGACTTCATCGGGATCGAGACAGAAAGCGGCCCGGTCTATGTGCGCGACGTGACAGGAAGGAATTTCGGAGACGCCGGCGTCGATAGCAAATCGTCCCGCATCTACATCATGAATGCCACGCTGGACGGGGGCCACCGCATGGTGCGCGCCTGGCAGAATGTCGAGATCATCCTGGTCAACTCGATCGTGAATGCCTCGCCGGGGCACTCGCAGGGGGCGATCTTCGATACGACGGGCACAGTGCGGTACTACAACACGCTCTGGTGCCAGGATGCCCATCCAGCAACGATCGAAAGCGCCAAGTGCCGGACAACGCCCTGGCTGGTGGAAGGCGAGGACCTGGCGGTGACGGTGGCTGCCGCGAGGTTCATACCGCTATCCTCCAACCCGTTGCCGGCAGTGAGCCCGTTCTTCAAGACAAGCATCGACCAGATTGTCGTGGAATCCTCCCGCGATGGCGGAAAATCATGGACGCAGCTTTCGCTGCCCAACACAGGCAGTCCCGGAGCGCCGCCCCGAGGAGACCCGCGCTATCCGATCCCGCTCAATCTCGCCGCCGCCGTCTATCAGTTCCGCGCCTACTACAAACGCGATGGAGACGTGGTGGGGCAGATGTCGCGGGTGATCGGAGAGGACGGGACCGTGATCAACTAGCACGAACGAGCCTTTGCAGCACACAGACCTATATTCCGCATGCGGAGCGCAAATTGACGCGCCAAGCAGACGACATGCGGGGGTTGGCGAATGGACAGTTCCGGGAAATCAATGAGCCGCCCGGACTCGCAGCTCGACAGACTGCAAGCGCTGCGTTTCATCGCCGCTGCTGCGATCGTCGTGCGCCACGCTTTCATGGAACTGGAACAGCACGGGATCGTCTTCCCGGGGCGCGATTTCATGCTGGCGGTTCCATGGGGCGCCGGTGTCGACGTGTTCTTCGTGATCAGCGGGTTCGTCATCACTTTTGGCGCCGTTGGAAAGCAGCCTTCGGCTGGGGCGGCTGGTGATTTCATTGTGCGCCGCCTGATCCGACTGTGGCCAACCTACGCGTTGTTCACGGTCCTGATGCTGGTCGCCATGGCGATACTTCCGGACATGCTCAATCATTCGACGATCGATCCGGCCCATACGGCTGCGTCGTTTGCCTTTATTCCCTGGCCGGAGCCGGGTGATGGCGCATACTATCCGGTGCTGGGACAGGGGTGGACACTCAACTATGAGATGTTCTTCTATGTCTGCTTCGCCGCAACAATGTTTGCCCCGCCCCGGCTCCGGCCGGCCATATTGTGGGCAGGCGGCGTCTCGCTGATTGCGACTGGCCTGATCTGGAAACTGCCGCCGCCTTTGCACTTCTATGCGGATCCGATCGTGCTGGAGTTCCTGTTCGGCGTCGCTCTCGCAGTGCTTTACCGACGGTGGAGCTTCCGGTCGTCCTGGGCGATCGGCGCGGCAGCCGCCGGGCTTGTCGCGATCTATGTGCTCGCCTTGCAGTGGCCAGACCTTCATCGCGCTGTGAAAGCAGGCATTCCTGGAGCGCTGGTCGTCGCGGGGGTCGTGTTCTCGGGGCCGGCGGTGGAGCGGTATTTTGGCGCCGCGCCGCTGGCGACGCTCGGAAACGCGTCTTATGCGCTTTATCTCAGCCATACCTTTGTCGTGAACCTGCTGCTGGCGGTCGCGCTCCGGCTTGATGCGATGGACCCGTGGATCTTCACGGGTCTCGCGACGGTAGCATCGGTGGCGGCATCGTTGCTGGTGTACTTCATCCTCGAGAAGCCGACGCTGGCCTTTTTGAAGGATCGCTACGCTCGCGCCCGGCGCACACGCCCGCCTGATGTCACGGCGCCGGTGACTGCTCCGGCGCCTTAGGCGCGTAACTTCTTCGCCGCGCGCCGCCATTGGCCTATGTCGTCACTGAGCATCAGGGAGGCCGACGCAAGATGAGAAGGTTTGCCCTTCTGATCGGAACGGCCATGGCCTTCGCCGCTGGCGCTTTTCTGATCGGCACTGCGCAGCCGCCCGACCGGCAGGCATCGGGTGGAGCCGTCATCGAAGGTTTCAAGCCTTCGGCGCTTACGCCATTCGAGACCCGACTACTCGACCAGGCCCGCCTTGCCGGCGCCGTTTATGAGCACCAGACGCGCGCGCCCGCCGACCACAATTCCCGCGGCTTGATCCTGACAGAAGGCGACGCCGCGATCGTGGATCTGGCCGTGACCGGTCGGAAATACGGCATTTCGCTGGATGGGACCGGCGATGTGCTGATCAAGAACTTCTCGTTTGTCGACCGGCGATCGACCGATGCCTACGGTTCTGGCCTGGTGATGGGCTTCAAGTCGCCGACGCGGGGACAGACCTATCTCAGCAACGCGTACATCGACCTGCAGGAAGCCGGACCCAATCCCGACTACCGCCAGGCCAACAACGAGGCGATCAGCGTTGAACGCGGCAGCGGGCTGCTGAACGTTCGGCAGGCAGTGCTGATCGGCGCCCAGGAATCCGGCATCGACAACAAGGGCGATGCGCGCATGGACGCGGTGTTCATTGCTTCTGGCCACCGGCCTGTCCGGATATGGAGCGGCGGCAGCCTCACCCTGACCAACAGCATCGTGCTGGCGATGCCCGGATTTGGCGGCTTCTGGCTCGGCGGCGGCAAGGACATTGCCCGCCTGGACTACTTCAACTGCAAATTCGGACGCGTCGGCGACAGGCTCGAGGATCTGAGCAGCGAGATCCCGAAATGGATGATCGCCATCGACGACGGAGTCGACGCCCGCATCAC